>NZ_JBIAIK010000014.1:0-251774 GCF_042871385.1 Streptomyces sp. NPDC005808
ACTCCCCACGCTCAACACCCCACCAACAGCGAAAACACCATGACCTGACATGCCGTCACTGACACCACCCACTGACACCACACCGGCACATCGCACGCTAGCTCGGTCGCTCCGGCCGCTGCGTCAGCACCAAGATCATCCTCCACCTCGGAGCCGAGGCGCTCACCGACGCCGACAACCTGATTCAGAACTTCCTGCAGAGGGCGTCCGTGGAGACTCTCGCGACCGATCAGCTCCTGGCGGCGGTTCATCTGCGCGTCACGGGAGCGGATCTGAACCGGGATCAGTTGACCAACGCCGTCATGCATCGCCCGTGCCGAACGCGCAGCCCGGGCTCACCTGGCGGCGGACGGCAGCGGGGCGTGGAGCGCCGAACAGGTTCTGAACGAGCCGCAGTTCGCCGGGGTGATGCGGGGCCTTCAGCATCGCACGGAGGTAGTCGGCCGGTCGGGGCCGGTTCCCGGCTGGCCGGCTCTTGCCCCGGCACAGCAGCGCGCCGTCGCCGAGCGGGCTCTGTCGTTTCTGAGTTCCGGCCCGGACGCCGCGGATGAGATGAACGCCGATCTGATCGAAAGCGCTTGCCAGGTTGTCACAGCGGTCGACCGCGCCTGGCTGGACCGCGTCCCCGCGGTCCACTGGCTGCGGTGGCTGCCCGGCCTGTGGGACGTACCCGGCGGCTACACGAGCTCGCCCAGCTCGACGAGCAGGGCCACCGGCCCTTGCGAACCGTGGCCATCGACGAGCCCGGAGCCGCGCTCTACCAGTAACCGGCTCCGACGCCCATGAGTCAGGCACGTGACCCAGTCGCGGCCAAGAGGCGACTCAAAAAGTGACCAGCTACAGAACAACAGGGCCCCTCTGATCGTCGGCGTGCTGAATGAATCACCACGCCGACGACGAGGAGCCCTGTCGGGTCACAGCCTTTCTTGGCCGACCTGCCTCACCCCTACAGCACAGGGTGAAAGGGGTTCAAAGGCCGATGTACAGTTCCGCCCCTGGTCGGAGCTGTTGCCGCCGCTCAGCAGTTGCGGACCCAGTGGACCCAGTACCAGGGTGCGTCCCAGTCGTTGTCGTAGGCACCCTCGTCCTCCCAGCCGATGAAGCCGCTGTTGTCTTTGAAGCGGGCGACAGTGCCAGTGGTCTGGTTGTTTTCCCACGACCCGTTAGCCGTCCACGGGATGACGTAGTCCGCGCAGCCGTACATGGCGATCGAACTGCCGGTGAAGCTCGTGCCGCTCCAGGCGCAGAACCATCCGTAGTCGGCCCATGAGTCATCGCAGACGTTGACAAGCACCCCATCGGTCATGTCGCGGGGGTGAGCCTCGCCAGGAAGAGCCACGGACATCAGGCTCTTACCGCCCAGGTCGATCACGTTGGCGGCCACCTGCTTTCCGCCTGTCTGGGCGAGGTACCGGTTCACTTCCTTCTGAAGCGCCGCCGTCTGCGAGGTGGTGAGACCTGCCTGCTTGGCTTGGGAAGCGTAGGGACTGGTCGCGTCTGCAGTACTGGCTGATGCGGTGCCGGCGCTGAAGGCCAGAGCCAGAACGGCCACGGCAACCGCGAACATCGCCTTGAGTCTTGGTAATTCGCTTTGCATTGTTACCTCTCATTCTGGTGCGTGCAGAGCGGCGGCCGTCATCAGAGCGGCAGCCGTCTTAATCTCACGTCGTTTACCTTCCTGCCCACCTGGACCTGTGGTGTTCTCCGTGGCCTTGCAATGTCCAGTTCAGCTTCAGCGGACGCTGGGTTGTTCAGCAGCCCCTTTCCGTCGCTGTGAACAATCGCGTCGCTCCTGTTGGGAAGTGGTGGATCCGCTTGTGGACGCCGTTTCGCCTGCGTAGCCCTTCGGTCCGGACGCTGCAAGGCCGTCGGCCAGGGGGGAGACGGTCGGATCGGATGCCAGCAGGCCGAACACGTCCGGCTCTGCCCGCAGCAGGCGGACGTAGGCCAGGCATTCTCCGCCCAGGGCTGTCGGGAGGGCGAGGTCCAGCAGGTTCTTCCCGGGATCGTGCACGGCCCGCGGCTTTCGCCATGGGGCCAGCGCCGCCGATATCGCAGTGTCCAGGCCGGACTTACAGACCGTCTCGACCAGCAGCACCGTCCCGGCCCGCGAGACCACCGAGCAGCCACCGCTCCGGACGCGGACACGTGGGTAGGAGCCGCTACGCTTCTTCACCTGGGAAGTGCCTCTTTCTCTGCCACGTACAGGACCCTCAGCAAGTCCTGTCGTTGCAGGTCAAGAGGCACTTTCTGTTTTTTTTGACCACCCGCCGGACAGCCTGCCCGGTGAAAGCCTGAGGTGTACGTAAACGCCGTACGACCGGGGCCGATCGTGGAACGGGGATGAGTACATGGGGCGTAGTGAGGCTCCGATGGATCCGGATGACGGGCCGATACAGCGGTTCGCGTCTGAGTTACGCAAGTTGCGCCAGGAGGCCGGAGGGCCGACCTACCGAGCGATGGCGAGGCAGGCCGCGTATTCGGTGACGGCCCTGTCCCAGGCGGCTGCCGGGCAGCGGTTGCCGTCACTGCCGCTCACGCTCGCCTACGCACAGGTCTGTGGTGGCGACGTGACGGAGTGGGAACGGCGCTGGCACGAGGTGGCCGGGAAGGAGGCGGCGCAGCGGCTGGCGCAGGACGATGCCGATCCGCCGTACCGGGGCCTGGCGCGCTTCGAACTGGGTGACGCAGCGCTGTTCTTCGGCCGTGATCACCTTGTGGACCGGTTGGTCGACCTCGCCACGGCGCACCGGTTCACGGCCGTCTTCGGGCCCTCGGGGAGCGGGAAGTCGTCGCTGTTGCGTGCTGGGCTGATCCCCCGGCTGCGGAACGCGGACCGGTCCAGCCTGAGCCCGGCGGCCGTACGGATCCTCGCACCTGGTGAACAGCCGATGAGGGCTCACGGAGAGCGCCTTGTCCCCGCACCGCACGAGGACGGCGACACCTGGCTGATCGTCGACCAGTTCGAGGAGCTGTACACGCTCTGTATCGACCCGGCCGAGCGGACTGCCTTCATCGACAGGCTCCTAGCGGCGCGGAAACCGGGCAGCGGACTGAGGGTGATCGTTGCGGTGCGGGCGGACTTCCTCAGCCACTGCGCCGAGCACGCGGGGCTCACCGCCGCGTTGCAGGACGCCACCTTGCTAACCGGCCCGATGAGCTCCGAGGAGTTGCGGGCGGCGATAGTGAAGCCGGCTGCGGCCGCCGGACTGATCGTGGAACGGGCCCTGACCGCTCGGATCCTCACTGAGGTCGACGGGGAACCCGGTGCCTTGCCACTGATGTCGCACGCACTGCTGGAGACCTGGCGCCACCGCAGGGGCCGTACCCTGACCGAGGCCAGTTACGAGGAAGCGGGCGGGCTGCACGGCTCCATCTCCCGTACCGCCGAGGATGTATACCGTCGGCTCACCGATGCCCAGGCCGTCCTGGCCCGCCGCGTCCTGCTACGTCTGATCAGCCCCGGTGACGGCGCCCCCGACACCCGCCGCCCCGCCGACCGCGCCGAACTCGACCTCGCCGACGACCCCCAGGACACCACCGCAGTCCTGGAGAGCCTGGTACGTGCCCGGTTGCTCACCCTCTCTGAAGGTACCGTCGACCTAGCTCACGAGGCCCTGATCACGGCCTGGCCCAGGCTGCGCGGCTGGATCGTGCGGGACCGCGAGGCGCTGCGCGTCCACCGCCGCCTCACCGAGGCGACCGCCGTGTGGGAGTCGCTGGATCGGGACCCGGGCGCCCTATACCGCGGCACACGGCTGGACCTGGCCCGCGACCTGACGGGGCTGACCCCGCGAGAACGAGCGTTCCTCGACGCGAGCGCCGCCGCCGAGGCTGCCGAAGCGACGCGCGGACGCCGTCGGGTGCACCGGCTTCGCCAACTCGTCGCGCTCCTGGCTGTCCTGTTCATCTCCGCGAGCGGAGCGACCGTGTACGCCATACACATCGAAGGCAAGGTCGCCCAGCAGCGCAATACAGCCCTCGCCCAGAGAGCCGCCGGGGAGGCGGTGGGACTCCGACTGCTCAGGCCCTCACTCGCCGCCCAGCTCAGCCTCGCCGCATACCGGCTCGCGCCCGAGGACTCAACCCGGGACGCCCTGCTCAGCACCATGGCCACCACCATCAGCGGCCACACCCAGGTCGTCAGCTCGGCAGCGGTCAGCCCGGACGGCCGCACGCTTGCCACCAGCAGCTTCGACCGCACCATCCGCTTGTGGAACGTCACCGACCCCCGTCGCCCGGTCGGGCTGGCCACGTTCACCGGCCATGCCGACACCATCGCCATGGTCGCCTTCAGCCCGGACGGCCACACCCTGGCCAGCGGCGGCCGCGATCACACGATCCGACTGTGGAACATCACCGACCTCCACGACCCGTCCCCGTACGGCCCGCCCCTCACCGGCCACACCGACACCGTATTCTCAGTGGCCTTCAGCCCCGACGGCAAGACCCTGGCCAGCGGCAGCTACGACCACACGATCCGACTGTGGGACGTCACCGATGCAACCCGGCCCGCCCGGCTGCCCGAACTGACCGGGCACACCCTCAACGTCAAACCCGTAGCCTTCAGTCCCGACGGCCGCACCTTGGCCTCCGGCAGCGACGACCGGACCGTCCGGCTGTGGGACGTCACCGACCCCCGGCACCCCGCCCAATTCGCTGTCCTCACCGGCCACAAGGACTTCGTCGACGCCCTCGCGTTCAGCCCGGACGGCCGGACCCTGGCCTCCGGCAGCGACGACCGGACGGTGCGGCTGTGGAACGTCACCGACCTCCGCGACCCATCCCCCTCCGACGTCCTGCGCGGCCACGACGACGTCGTCAGCGGGATCGCGTTCAGCCCGGACGGCAGGGCCCTCGCCACCAGCAGCTACGACCGCTCGGTTCGCGTATGGAACTTGGCCCGCGCCGACCGCCCCGCCTCCCTCGCCGTCCTCACCGGGCACCTCGGCGCCGTCCAGTCCGTGGCGTTCACCCCGGACGGCGGCAAGATCATCACCACGGGCGCCGACCACACCGCACAGATCTGGGACACCGACACGCGGACCACCGTCGACCGGGCCTGTGCCCAGGCCCACCCCACAATCACCCGAACCGAATGGTCCCGATACTTTCCAGGACTGGAGTACCAGCCGCCCTGCGGCTGAGCACCTTGAGGTGAACCGCTCCAGGATCGGCGGAGCCTCCATCAGCCCCGGAGCGGTTCACCTCGCCCTCGTTCGCTGCGTCGTCCACCCCTCATGCGACGCCCCCGGTTGGCGTTCCGCAATGGACGCTTCAGGAACAGGCAAGCTCATGCCCAGGGAGGCATCATCACCACCGTCTCCGCAGGAAAGACGGTCGTCCCATCGGTGGGAAACGATCACCGATCAAACGGGAAGCGATCTTCGATGGCTGTCTGACAGTCCTGGTCGGTGCCACTCGTGAAGACCCCCTCCTCCTGCTGCCCCTGGTCGCGGGCGTGCTGTGGTCCCGGCGCCTGGCCGACGAGCCGTTCACACCCTGGGCCACGCTCGCTGGCGGCTCCGCGGCCGCGCTGGCCGTACTCATGCGGGTGGGCTGGTGGACCGATCGGCCCCGCACCCCCAGCATCCCGCCCGCATGGGAACGCCTCTTGGAACTCGTCATGGTCGGCTTGGGATTCGCTGGCTGGTTCGGGCTGGAGGCGCTGCTGGTGCTCGGCGTGGCCCACGGCATCCGCTGACCTCAGATTAGAAGGTTCTCGCACAGGCACTCACGTACATGGCCTCAGCGACACGTGACTATCCGGAGGACAAGGCCAAGAGCGTGTCCTGACGCCGGTCGCCACATGGAGCATGTGGCTCGGCCCCTTCGCTGAGACCGGAGCCTGGTGTGTGCCGGTCCGGTTGCCAGGGGAACGGCGGTGTGGGAACGGGGCGGCTCTGACGGTCCCGTCTCCGGGTGGCGGACGTCTCAGGCCTGCCAGGTGGCGGTGGCGCCGGCGGCGGCGAATCCCGGGCCGAGGCCGAGCAGTAGGCCGCGGGCACCGTCGGCGGGGGGATCGTCGTGGGTGCGCGCGAGTACGGCCAGGACGCCTACGCCGCCGAGGTTGGCGTGTTCGTGCAGGGTGGCCCAGCTGTGGCGGGTCGGCTTGGCCTGGCCCTCAGCAGCCGGGTACAGGCCGAGTCCGCGTTCGGCGTCCTCGATGATCCGGGGTCCGCCGGGGTGCAGAACGGTGAACTCGACTCTATGCAGACCCTGTTCGGACAGATACTTGTGGAGCGCGGGCATCACGTCGTTGACCGCTTGGGTGGCCGAGACTCTGGCGACTCAGCCGCCCCCGGGTGCTGCGCCCGCCGCGGACGATGTCGTGCTCGTCGCAAACGTCGCCACGCTGATCGCCGAGACGCTGCCGGGCTGCAACGACGACAACCCCTAAAACTGATCCTCCCGGGCGGGGGCCACCCCTGTGCGGCCCCCGCCCGCACTCGTGAACAATCCACCCTCCACCCCCGTTTCACCCGGAGCAATCCCGTGCCAACGCACCGCCTGACCGACATCCCCAACGACGTACTGAAGATCATCGAAAGTGTCGACGGCCCCGTACACCGGGTCGACATGGTGTCGGCTGGCCTGAACTCCGAAATCGCCGCTCGCATCTACTCCGACAGCAGCACGGCCTTCGTGAAGGGACTGCGCGCGCACCACCCGAGAGTGTGGACGCAGCAGCGCGAGGCCGACATCAACCCGTATACCGGAGGCCTCGCCCCCGACCTGCGCTGGCACATCAGGCAGGGCGGGTGGGATCTCCTCAGCTTCGAAGATCTAGGGGACCTGCACGCGGACTACTCACCAGGCTCCGGAGACCTGGCACGCGTCAGCGCAGCCATGTGGAACATGGCCCCCCTGACCGTACCGCCGCAGGTCGAAACGAAGACCATGCCCCAACGGATGAGCGCCTACGTCACCAACCCGGATGACCTCCAGAAGTTCGCCGGCCCTCACCTCGTACACACGGACTGGAAACCCGACAACGTCCTCATCACCGACAACCGGGCCCGCCTCGTGGACTGGGCATGGGCATCGCGTGGTGCAGCCTGGATCGATCCCGCCCTATGGGTGATCTGGCTGATCGCCGCCGGCCACACCGCAGAGGAAGCCCAGGAACTGGCCGAGCGCCACCCTGCCTGGAAGACCACCCCGAAGTCATCCATCGACGCCTTCGCCCGGGCCCAACGCCGACTGTGGAAATCCATCGCCCACGCCGACGAAGACAACGAGTGGACACACAACCTATGCGCCGCGGCTACCACATGGGCAGAATATCGGAAGTAACACCAAGGCCCCCCGAATCCGGGGCCCACACGGCACAGTCACCTGCGCACCGTCAGGCACGTCGCTCGTAATCCTGAGACCGCGTTTGAGATCTGCCGTGTCCCGGGGCGAGAGGGGTCGTTGAGCCTCGCGTGAGTGGCTCTGGGGGCGGATATCCGTCGGATTTGGCGGATGAGCAGTGGGCTCTGGTCGAGCCGTTACTGCCGGCGGCGAGGTCCGGGCCGAAGGGCGGGCGGCGCGAGAAGCACCCACGTCGGCGGATCGTGGACGCGATCTTCTACGTGGTACGGACAGGGTGCGCCTGGCGCCAACTGCCGAAGGACTTCCCGCCCTGGCCCACTGTGTACTGGTACTTCACCTGGTGGCACGACGACGGCACCGCCGAGCAGGTCCACGACACATTGCGAGGCCGGGTCCGTAAGGCTGACGGCCGTAACGCGGAGCCGAGCGCCGGGCTGATCGACTCGCAGTCCCAGCGCGCTGCCGGAGCCAGGAAACGGGGGCAGCCGAACGTTCAGAACCTCGCGATCACGCACTCGGACGCTCCCGCGGTGGTCTGAGCACGAAAGTCCACCTGGCCAGTGACAGCCGGGCGCGACCGTTGGCTCTGCATGTCACCGCCGGCCAGGCCGGTGACGCCCTGGCCTTCGAGGCAGTCATGGGCAGAATCCGAGTTCCACGAAAGGGACTTGGGAGACCAAGGACTCGACCAGCATCGTCCTCGCGGACCGGGCGTCCGTCCTCCCGCGCGATCCGCGCGCATCTCCGTCGACGCGGTATCCGGGCCGTCATCCCACAGCCGGCCGACCCGATCGGTCACCGCCTCCGGCGAGGGCGCGCTGGAGGTCGCCCGCCCGGCTTCGACGCCGAGACATACAAAGAGCGCAACAGCGTCGAACGCTGCATCGCCCGACTCAAACAGTGGCGGGGCCCGGCCATGCGTACCGACAAACTCGCCCTTGCCTACCAGGCCGCACTCCACCTGGCCGCCATCCTCATCTGGACCAGCGGCTGACCACAGAGACCTACAGGCACGCCCCCCGAGGCGAAGGACGGCGCGCGAATATAAGCGCATGGACGACCTCCTGAAGTTCCTCCGCACTCGCATCGAGGAGGACAATCACGCCTACGCCTACGTCGCCCAGACGTTCGGCGGCGAAGCCCTGCTAGACAGTCACCTGCCCATGCTCGATCTGATCGACATGCTGGCACGGGACTACACGGCCATGGACCCCACAGACCCGCGTCACGCGGGTCTCACCCACGCGATTCGTGTCCTTGCCCAGTCGTATGCCGAGCACCCCGCCTACCAGCACGAATGGCGGTCCTAGGAGTCTTCAAAGAGACAGGCTCCAGTCGTCAGCGGCGCGCTACCGCATCTGCGGCTGTGCGGGGGGTCAGCTGAGACGCGGGTGGTCGGCAGAGAGCTGAGCGGGACCACCCGCGCCCGGTGCGGCAGCAGGGTCCGGACCGCGTGTCGCGGTCCGGACCCTGCCCCGTGCGGTGCCGCATTGCGGCGGCGGTGCGTCAGCTCTGCCCGGCGTCCTCAGCTGCGCCTGCCTTCTCGCGCATCTTGCGCACCAGCTCCGCCTTCTTGTCGGCGGCATCCTGGCGGTCGAGGTTGCGGTGCGGACCGTGGTTCTGCCGTTCGGCGCGGGACAGCTTCTTGCGCTGGCCGCCGCCCATACCCACGGGGTTGTTGATGTTCTTGCTCACGGTCACGGGTTCTCCCGGTAAGGATGCGAAGTGATCTACGGACTCATCGGTGGCGGACGGGAGGCGACGTCGAAAGACGTCAGCAGGCGCCCATCACGCTCTCACTCGTAAATCGGCGTCTGGAAGAACATGACAAAGACGTTACCCGGTTCCGTCGGCCCCGCACACCAACGTGTTCGCCGCCCCAGTGCCCGCCGGGCCTTCGGCGAGCGCCCGAGCCGTTTCCTTCCGGGAATGGCCCTGCGGTACTACGCCCGGCTCCAAGAACAAGCACCAGACACCCCGTTACGACGTCGGCAAACCCGTCAAACGCGCCGAGAACCTCACCGAACTCCACGCGTCTCTGTCTCTGTCCTGTGACAGTTATTGAGCGTTCTCACGACGGTTGCTTCATTCTGGGGGCTCAGACCAGCGAGACGGAGGCAGCGATGATCGCGAGGGTAGCCGTGTGGGAACCGATGCCGACTGACGACCGGGGCTGGGTGCTGGATGCTGCAGCCGCCGTGCCCGGCGTCCATGGCGCGTATCACCTTGTCGATCCTGCCACTGGCAACGGGCTGTCTGTCGCCTTCTTCGAGGACGAAGCCGCAGCTCACGCCGCGCACCAGGCAATCGAGAAGCGCGCCGCAGAGATCGGCTGGAACAAGGCCCCGCATCCGGCGCCCGTCTCCCAGACGATCTATCAGGTCGTCCGGCAGGTGTAGCGCGGCGCGAGGAAGCACACGTGCCCAGGATCCGATGGCACGCCGCTCAGCCGTCGATGACCCAGGACAGTCGCGAAGATCAAGAACAAGCTGAATGCCTGCCTCTCACCCCTTGACGGGCGTCAGTGATGGCGGCGCCAGGCGGACCGGTACGGGACATGTGCGAGGTCGGGGTGCGGCTACGTCCCTGCGAATCGAACGACGACCGTATGTCCGATCGGTTGGAGAAGCCACCGCCGGGTTGCCGCCAACTGTGACGAGGCATTCGTAGCGGTACGGTCGTGGAGGAGGCCTGGCTGTTCACCATCGCCCTGCGCAGCGTGGTCAACCAGGTATCGACCACCTGTACGTCAGACAGTCGTCACTCCGCAGCCGTCACTGCAAAGGCTTCCGACCCGGACACCATGATCAACGTGCCCGGGTCGATGCGCCCTTAGCAGATATCGAGACGATTGAAGTCATACGTCGCGTAGTCCGGGAAGTTGTAGATGTTGCCGTCCGCGGGGGCGTAGTACGTGTACGTGGGACCCCAGAAACGGACCTGGGCTCCGCCAGTCTGGTTGTTGCGAACAGAGAGCGCGTCCACGAAGTTCGAGAGCGACCGCGTATCGCAGTTGAACAGGTGGAAGATGCTGTGCTTGCCGTCGCCCTGACCAACCGCCACGCAGGCGATTCCAGATGCCAGGGAGCACCAGATCAGCTCCGATTCCCGCTGGTCAGTCGACACATCCCGCTTTACCCACTCGCCTGAGAACAGCGGGTAGATCTGCGGTGTCCACGCGGCCGTTCCGGCCGCAACGTTCGGTGCTGCCTGTGCTGGTGCCTGCGCCGCCAGCGGAACAAGGACTGCGGCGATCATCGTCACGACCATTGCAGCCGCCCGTGTTCTGATCTTTCTCAATCTCATTTGATCTCCCCTGTATTCGTAACCCATGCAGCCATTCCAACGGCGAGATGTCGTCACCCGGCTGCTGCTGTTACCCGACCGGACCACTCACATCTCCTGCTCCCGATGCCGTAACGGCCAAGAGCTCCCCCGAGTCGGCGCCTCGAACCGTAGACCACGCCGGCAACGTCGCGACCCTGACAGATGTCAGGGTCTGGCATTCGGGGTCCGCCGACGCTGCGGCCCCTCCGTTCCCTGGCAGAGGGGCCGACGTCACTGGCATCTCCCGTCCCACCGCCCACAAGTGGATCCGGCGCCGGCGATCCGAGGGCGACAGCGGGCTCTTCGACCGCTCCAGCCGCCCACACACGACACCACCCGGACCACGGCCACCACCGAAGCCCGCATCTGCCGGCTGCGGCAGAGCCGCAAGCTCCGGCCGCACGACTCGGGCCGGTCCTCGGTCTGCCCGCATCGACTGTGCACCGCATCCTCACCCGGCACGGCCTGAACCGGCGGGCCCTCCTCGAACGGCCCACTGGACAGGTCATCCGCCGCTTCGAACGCGAACGGCCCGGCGAGCTGATCCATGTGGACGTCAAGAAACTCGTCCGGATCCCCAACGGCGGGGGCCACAAGGTCCTGGGGCCGCCGGGCCGGCCGCGCCACCTGCGCGAGCATGGGCTTCGACTACGTCCACTCCGCCGTCGACGACCACAGCCGCCTGGCCTACAGATCCACGCTGACGAGAAGGCCGTCACCCGCGCAGCCTTCCGCACCGCTGCCACACCCCACTCGGCGGCCAGCCACCGATCAGCCGTGTGAACAACCCTGCGGGTCAATACTCCTAGCCCCTTGGTACACGCACCGCACCAGGCGCCGCCGACTTCGGGACCAGGTGACGGCCAGGCCAGCAGGTAGGACCGCTGGACGGAGGGCGGTGCCGCGACCAGGCGCACCCAAGTCCGCGCAGCAGCCTGCTCGGTAACGGGGCCGCCGAGTCATCGCCGGCGGACGAGGCCTCCATGGACGTAGCGAACGCAACATCCCCGAGGCATTCCAGCCAGGGACAAAGGCGGCCGACGGCCGGCAGGGGGTGGCAGCCAAGCAGTTCCAACTCGGTGACTGATTCGCCCACTCGGAGAACTCCGTCGCCGCCCACTCATGGCTGGTGGGACAACCGGCCCGTCGCCGTCGGGTAGGCAGAGCCCTATGGGTTTGCCTACCCTACGTACGGCCTCGTCCGGCCGACTGCGTGTGCGCCGTTCCGCACGGCCCGCGCGCCGAGGCCCGAGCTGGCACGGTTGCGAGCCCGTCTCTCCCAGCGGGCCTATCGGGAGTCGACCTGCTGCCAGCCGATCGCCGTGATCCGGGCGGCCGTCGCCGTCAGTTCGGCCATGCCCTGTCCCTCGAGCACGTCGGTGATCACATCGCCCCTGATGGCGCCGAGAGCGGACTGTCCGTCGCTGGGCACGAGCGACCTGCTGGAGCGGTAGGCCTCCTTCACCAACGACTCCTGGTTGTGCGCGGTCGGGAACATGGCGAGAACACCGCCGTCGGCGGTCCGCAGCGCGTACACGCTCGTGTCGGCCGGGGTCTTCGCGAAAAACCGCTTGGTGGCGATGCCGTCGGCCGTGCCCTTCGTGCTGCTGTCCTGATAGGTCTTGACGGCCTGCTGGACCAGTTCCGTGGAGGCGAGGCTCTTGCCGTCCTTCGTGCCTCCGGTCGCGAACAAGTCCTCGTAGGCCGCGCCGACTTCAGCCGGAGCGAGCGGGCCCACCTTGGTGGCGGGATCGACGGCCTCGGCGAGGCCGTGTTCATCGACAGCGAGCTTCGGCAGAGGCTGTCCGTCGTCGGCCCACAGGGACAGCACCATCTTGTAGGTGCCGTCCACCTTGTCGAAGACCAGCAGCACCGAGTCGTGATCACCCTCATTGGCGGTGGCCTGGACGGCGAACCAGGTCGCTGTGCCCTTCTCCGGGATCACGTACGAGCGATCTTGGTAGTAGAAGGGCTTGCTGTAGGCCTTCCTGTCGCTCTCCGACCAGGTCGGGAAGAGGGTGTACGTCGCCTCGTCCATCGCGTAGACCTGGCCGGCCTCGACCGTCGCCAGGAGCTTCTCGTCCTGGCCCGCGTTGGCCTGGTTGTTGACCTTCTCGTAGTTGTCGGTGATCTTCTTGGCGGTCGCCTGGCTGACCACACCTTGCGGGGTAGCGCTCGCGCGCGCAGCCTCCCCGGTGTCCGAGCCGGCGCCGCATGCGGTCAGCGCAACGGCCGTAGTGACACCGAGGGCCACCACGTCAAAACGCGGCAGCCGCATGAAGCGGGTCGTGAATCGGGACATACGGTGATGATCTCCTTGGCATACTCGGTGGGAGGTTCTCGGCGGCTTGAGCACGGCCGCGACCCGCCAGGCGATACGGCACCTTGGCGCCCGGCACGATCCGGGACTCGGGCGGCTCTGGAGCGCGTTGAGCGGCTCCAAGCAATGCTCATACGCTTCGTACACTCCCTGCCCCCGTCCGGCCGCTCACAGCCTCATGGACCACAGTAGTCAACTCGCCCGGACAGGGCCCAAGTCGGTGCTCCACCGCATCGGCTTGGGCATGGCGATCGGCTCGGCCGTGGCCATCGCGATGTTCATCACGGCGATGGGACTGCCAAGTCACGGTGCGCTCCAGGGTCCAGCGGTGAGGGCCCAGTGGCTCAATCGGTCACTTCCCGGGTGGCGGACCGTTCGCTACCGTGAGTCGGTCACGTACGGGATCGGGGTCCTCATCCGGGCGGGAAGTGCCGTTCGCTTCCGGTCTGTGCGGGGCTGTCGACCGCCAGACACATGAGGCTCAGGGGGCTTGTGGTGAGCAGGATCGACAGGATCAGAAGGTGTGGCCTATCCGTCGCGGCGGTCTGTGGACTCGTGGCGGGTGTTGTGTTGGGCGGGTCGGGCCCCGCGTCGGCAACCGACCCGGCCGACGCCCCGCCCGGTTACGCGGGGCCGTTCTCGTCGTGCAACGGCTACGCGCTTCCCCGCATGCCCCTGTCGGACAACGTGGGATACATCCAGGTCTGGCGGGACGAGACGGGGAGTGGCACCTACTGCGCGATGACCTTCGACAACCGGACCGGCTCGCACAACATGGAAGTTCGCGTCCGCCGCTACGTCTGGCAGACCTCTTGGTACGACAGGGGTTCCTACTCGACCTACGCCGGAAGCATCTACGTCTCAGGCGCCAACATCTACTGCGCCGAGATCACTGGCTGGGTGGAGGTCAACGGCACCAGGTATTCCGGGGGCGGCCGGGTCAACTGCGACGATTAGGTGTCCAGTTCCTGCTGTCCCACCAACAAGTCACGGACCGGAAAATCCGTACAGCAGACGTGGCCCCGGGCACCACCGCAGTCCTCGACGTATCACCGCCAACCATGCACGAGCTCGTCAGTCGCCCTTCAGGACGCGATCAAGTGCTGCCCTGCCTGCCGGTCCCCAGTGCGGCTTGCCGCCGGGAAGGCCCCGATCTCCGTTCTGCCCCATGAGCATCAGAAAGAGACTCTTCATAGCGGCCAGCCCGCGGGCGCGCTGGATCGCTGCCTCGTCTGCATGCGCGTACACGTCGAAGAACCGTGAGGCCGTGCCCGCGGGCAGCAGCACCCATGCGGCGGCGAGGTCCCACGCCGGATCGCCGGCGAACATGTCACCGAAGTCGACGATGCCCGAGAGCGTTCCGTCCGAGAGGACGACGTTGGCGGGATGGAGGTCACCGTGCACCCACACCGGCGGACCCTCCCACGCATGGGCCGCAACGGCGTCGTCCCAGACGGCCCGGACGTCGGCAGCGATGTCGTCGGGGGCAACGGCCTGGAAGAAGTTCTCGAAGCCGTCTGTGCAGTTCCTGGGATGGGCACCGCGGTCCGTAGCTGTCGGTGCTTCGGCGGGCGCCTCCACATGGAGCGCCCGAAGGAAGTCCGCCAACGTGACGGCCGCGTGGGCGCCGCGGCTGATCGAGCCGTGGTCCAGCGGCTCGCCGGAAACCCAGGTCATCACCGTCCAGTGCTTGGGGAAACGCTCGGACGGTTCGCCAAACCGCACCGGGGTCGGCACCGGAAGCGGCAGGCGCGGGGCCAGCACGGGTAGCCACCGCCGCTCCTTGAGCTGGAGCTCGGGGGTGGGGTCCATGCGCTGCATGCGCACGGCCAACTCGTCCCCGAGGCGCCACATTTGGTTGCCCCAGCCGCCCGCCACCTCACGGATGGCCAGCCCCGCAAGGTCTGGATGTTGCTCCTGGAGCAGCTCACGGACCAGCTCTGCGCTGATCGCAATCTCGGTGTCGGTCATGCGCAGTCACAGTACCGAGGCGGCAGGTGGAGCAACTCTCGCTCTCCGGAGCATCTCGCTGTGATTCCTCTCGCATCACCAATTCGGTTCAGAGCTGCAGATCAGAGGCTCCAGGACGGAACTGGCCGAAATTCACAGTTCGATCGCGTGGCGGAGGAGGGACTGCTCAGCGTCGGGAAGCCGACGCTCGGCGTGGAGCATGCGCAGGGCGGTGGTGATGCGTTCGTCGTCCTCGGGTGTGCCGAGGCTGCCCATGTACGGAGGCAGCAGCAGACTCAGGGCTTCGAGGTCCGTGCGTGCGCAGAGCCGGGCGAGGAGTTCGCCGACCGGGTTCTCGTGCTGCAGGGGTGCGGACAGGTCGGTGGCGCGCAGTCCTGCGGCGATGCGGTAGCGGAGCCATTGGTTGTGGGGGCCGGCCGGGACCGCGTCGAGGTGCTTGGCCGCGGCCTCGAAGTGCTCGCGGGCCTTGTCGATCTGGCCCAGGTCCCGGTGGGCTCTGGCCATGTTGCCGTGGAGTGAGGCGTAGAAGCCGCGGACACGGTCGTCGCCGACCTTGTCGGCCCGGTTCAGGCATTCCTGGTTCCAGTGCAGGGTCTCCTGCGGGGTCGGCTGGTGCCGGGCGAGGTAGTGCGCGGCGACGCAGGCGTCGTACTCGTCCTCGGCTGCGTCCCATGCTTGGAGGAACAGGGCCCGTGCTTGGGCGTCTCGTCCTTCGGTCTCGGCCTGCATGCCCTGCACGCACAGCCGCACGACGACGTTCTGGGGGTCGGTCACGGCTCTCCTAGAGGTGATGGGGGTGCGGTGTTGCGACGGAGTCAGGTGGAGGTGTCGAGGGCCACCGGCATGACCAGGGTGGTGAAGGTGCCCTGGTCCGCGGAACGCACCACAACAGGACGGTCCGCTGCGGAGATCTCCAGCAGGACGTCGGGCCCGACGCCGGCTTCCAGCGCGGGAGCCAGGACGGCAGGGTCGAAACCGATCAGTTGGGGCAGGTCTTCGTGGCAGATCGCGGGCAAGGCGGCGGTCTGGGAATGATCGGCCCAAGAGAGGACCAGCTCATCGTCGGCGAAGCTCACGGCGATGGGTGCAGAGTCGCCCCGGCTGTTGACCGCGTCGCGAAGGGCCAGGCGATCCACGATCACACGGTATTCGGTCGGGGGCAGAGCCGAGAGCATCTCACGGTAGGAAGGGAACTCGGCGTCGACCGTCGCCAGGACGCAGGACTGTGTCGCACTACGTGCTCGAGCGCCGTCCGGCCCGACCTGGAGGGTGACTTGGTGGACTCGGGCCGCCCATTGTCCGAGCTCGATCAGGTCAGCCGTGTGCATCAGCAGGTGGCAGGGTCCTCCATCGAGCGCCGCCGGCTTCAGGACGCGCATCGACAGGCGATAGCGATCGGTGGCTATCAGACGAACCTCGCCGTCATCGATCTCGATGAGGACGCAGTCAAGCGCAGGATGCTCCCCGTCGGAAGCTGCGGCCGGGACCACCTGGCGCACAGCACTGGCGAGCTCTACGCCGTCAATTCGCACCTCCGTCGTACTACTTGCAGTCGAGAGGGATCGCAGAGCCACCGCGAGGGCTGCCTTGGCGGTCTGCGTCTGGGCCCGCATTCTCTCCAAGTACCGTTCCAGCACCTCTCGGCCCACGTGTTCGGGCCCGTCGAGCACCACGGAGACTTCGGCCAGCGGCAGCCCCGCTTCGCGCAGACCGCGCAGGAGAACGGCACGGGCCTCCTGCTCAGGGCTGTAAAAGCGGTATCCGGTCACCGCATCGACCCTCGCCGGCCGCAGAACGCGGCTGTCGTCGTAGAAACGCAGGGCGCTCGGAGCGAGGCCGACTCGCCGCGCGAAGGCGCTGATGCTCAGTAGTTCCGTGCTGCCGTCCATGAACCCGATTGTTGACCTTCATCCAACTTGAAGGTCAACTCGCTCTTCGGCCGGGTTCCGCGCCACCAGTCCTGCCATCCCGCTGAGAACCCTCTCGCCCCATGAGGCCGCACCCATGAACGCCCGTTCGGCCAGCCCCAGGACGGTTGGATACAGTACGCGAGACGGCAGCCCGGTCAGAGAGGGGAAGCGTGACCGACACCAGCGACACCCGATCCGCCGGCAGCGAGGTGCAAGCTCCGCGGCAGAGCCGACTGCACCGCCTGATGCGCTACATCCCCCTGATCGCCCCCGTCCTGCTGTGGGCCGTGCCCTGCTGGGTGCTCCTGCACGCCGGCCAGCACTGGCCGCTGCCCGTCACGCTGGTCGGCACCGCCCTGTTCGCCCTCGGCCTCGTTGGTATGCCGCTCGCGATGGGGCGCGGCCACGGCCGGCGCCAGCAGGACCGGGCGGCGATCGTCGGTGACACCCTGCTGGGTGCCAGTTGGGTTCTGTTCACCTGGTCCGTTCTGCTCGGCGTCCTCTTGCGGTTCGCCCTGACCATGGCCGACGTCGGTGACAGTCAGACCCGGGCCCGAATCGTCACTTGGGCCGTCCTCGGCATCACCGCCGTACTGCTCGCGTGGGGGTACGCCGAGGCCCGCCGCGTGCCACGGGTGCGCCGCCTCGACGTACAACTCCCGCGGCTGGGTGCCGGGTTGGACGGCACCCGCGTCGTCCTTATCACCGATACCCACTACGGCCCACTCGATCGCGCACGCTGGTCGGCACGGGTGTGCGAGACGGTGAACACGTTGGAAGCCGACCTGGTCTGCCACACCGGCGACATCGCAGACGGCACGGCCCAACGCCGCCGCGCGCAGGCCGCCCCACTCGCTACCGTGCGGGCCACCCGGGCCCGTGTGTACGTCACCGGCAACCACGAGTACTACAGCGAGGCCCAGGGCTGGGTCGACCTGATGGGCGAGCTGGGCTGGGAGCCGCTGCGCAACCGCCATCTGCTGCTTGAACGCGGAGGCGACACCCTCGTGGTCGCCGGCGTGGATGACGTCACCGCAGAGTCCTCCGGCCTGGCAGGCCACCGCGCCCACCTCGCCGGAGCCTTGAACGGCGCCGACCCCGACCTACCCGTCCTGCTCCTGGCACACCAGCCCAAGTTCGTCGACCGGGCGGCAGCCGACGGCATCGATCTCCAACTCTCCGGCCACACCCACGGTGGCCAGATATGGCCCTTCCACCACCTGGTCCGCATCGACCAGCCTGCCCTCGCCGGTCTCAGCCACCACGGCGCCCGCACCCTTCTCTACACCAGCCGCGGCACCGGCTTCTGGGGCCCGCCGTTCCGCGTCTTCGCCCCCAGCGAGATCACCCTGCTCGTGCTCCGCTCCCCGCACCTGCCGACCTCGCCGTAGCACCGGACGGGCCAACGCGTCGTCCCCGTGGAGCAGTCCACGAGCCGGGCGGTGCGGCGTCGAGACCGATCACCAGTCCCGTCTCACTGAGGACAGGATCCGGAGCATGACTCGTCGTCACACGTCGGAGGGCGAGGCCGTGAACCGTCGCCCCCTCGTCCGCCGTACCGCATTCCGCGCCGGACCGGTCTGCTGCAGCACCCCTTGGCACGCCCGTCGTTGAGCTGGCCATGGATGCATCGGCCCACTCCTGCGGTGTTCGACAGGACCCCACGGCCCCGCAATCGAGGCGCACATGACCAACGACCCGGCACCCGCGCCGTCCCCCGAGAACCGGCGCCTTGTCCTGGTCGCCGATCCCGGCCTGCCCTCAGAGATCGCCAAGGACCTTGCCCAGGATCTGCCCGAATGCCTACAGCGCCGCCTCGGAGCAGGCATCCGATGGCAGGTGGACGCCATTACGGCCCCCTTGGTGGCTGACGAGCAGGTGGACCTCTCCGACATGGCTGAGGCCGTGGGCACGCACCTGGAGGACCAGAACTGGGACATCGGGATCTTCCTCACCGACCTCCCACGCCGAGCCCAGCTCCACCCAGTCAGCGCCGAGATCAACACAGACCGCCACATGGCGCTGATCTCCCTGCCGGCCCTCGGCTCCCGGAACCTTCATTCCCGGGTGGAACAGGCCGTCCTGGGCATCGTCAGCCAGTTGACTCCGCACGGCCGCACCGCACAGCCCCACGTACTGGGGCGGCCGGCCCGTGAAACCAGCCCCGACGTCGCCCCCGGCCCCGCCGCCAAGCGCTACGTCGTACCGGGCCTGCGCGGCCACGCACGCATGATCGCCGGCATGGTCAGAGCCAACCGCCCCTGGCGTCTGTTCACCAGCCTCTCCCGCGCCCTGGCCGGAGTCTTCGCCACCGCTGCCGTCCTCTTCTTCAACAGCGCCACCTGGGATGTCGCCCCCGCGCTCACCGCTTGGCAACAAGCCCTGGTCACCGCCCTGTCCGCCCTCGCCCTCACCTCGTGGATCATCATCGACCACCATTTGTGGGAACGCGAAGGAGACCAACTCCCCGGTCGTCACAACGCTCTTTACCCCTACAATCTCGTCACCCTGATCACTATCGCCCTCGGCGTGCTGTCCCTGTACGCCGTACTGCTGGCAACGCTGGTCGCGCTCTCCTTCCTCGTCCTGGACCCCGCCGTCTTCGGCAAGACGATCGGACGCGCCACCCATACCGGCGACTACCTCTACCTGGCGTGGTTCATCACATCGCTGTCCCTCGTCGGCGGTGCCTTCGGCACCGGTCTCGAGGAAAGCACGGCCGTACGCAACGCGGCCTACGGCCAACGGCACCGCGAACGTCAGCAGCAACTGGAGGAAGCTCAGGGCAAGGACGAGAACTCACACTGACGCCCCACCGCGAAGGCCCGCAGCACGGTGATCGGGTGCCTTCGATTCTGGGCGCCGCGGCGCCCAGCGTTCAGGGCGCCTCTTCCGTAGGAGGGGACTTTCCGGAGGACGGGACTTCCTGGTAAGGGCAGGGCCACCTTCACGGGCGCCACCGAGGCCATACTGGACGCATGGACGATCTCGCGGGCTTCCTGCGTACCCGCCGCTCCCGGGTCGACCCGGCGGCCGTCGGCATCCCCACCGACAGCCGCCGCCGGGTCGAAGGACTGCGCCGCGAAGAGGTCGCGCACCTGTCCGGAGTCAGCGTCGACTACTACGTACGCCTGGAGCAGGGCCGCGCGACCCAGCCCTCCGAGCAGGTCCTCGACGCGCTCGCCCGCGTCCTCGGCCTCGACGAGACCGAACGCGCACACCTCTGCCGGCTCACCCAGCAGCGCCGCCGCCCCTCGAAGGCACCGAGCGGGCGGGTCCGGCCGGAACTGCTGCGCGTCCTCGACCTGGTCACCGACGCACCCGCGCTGATCATGGACCACCGCCTGGACGTGCTCGCCGTGAATCGCCTCGGCCGGCTCCTCTACGGTCGGCCGATACCGGGCCTGAACACCGCCCGGCACATCTTCCTCGATGAGGCCGAGCGCGGCCTCTACGCGGACTGGGAGGCATGCACCCTCGACGTGGTCGGGCACCTGCGCCTGGCCGCGGGCAAATACCCCGAGGACCCCCGTCTGGCCTCGCTCATCGGCGAGCTGGCGATGCGCAGTGAGCGTTTCCGGCGACTCTGGGCGCGCGCGGACGTGCGCGCCCGCACGCACGGACGCAAGGCGTACCGGCATCCGCTGGTCGGCCTGCTGGAACTGCACCAGGAGAACTTCGCGCTCCCGGATGACTCGGACATGGAGCTGCTGGTGCTGTCCGCGGCACCCGGCAGCCCCGCCGAGGACGGCCTGCGGCTGCTCGCGGGACTGGGCGCGGACAGCGCTGACGCGCATCCCGCAGTGAACGCCCAGGTCCGCGAGTAACTCGACGAGGCCCACCCACCACCGGGAACGCCTCGACACCGACGGCTTTCCGGTCTCCGGCTGCTGTGCGGCTGGTGACGCACTTCTTACCGACACCCCGAGATCGACGTGCTGTCACGAACACTGAAGGTTCGTCAGTGTGCACCCGCGGGCTCACCTGTGTGCGTCAAGTTATGACTCCCGTCCGCCGAACTGCCAGTTGTGCACCTCGATGTCGGCGTACCGGCCCGGGGTCAGGATGGCGCGTGCGCTGTCCGGGTCCGGCGCCCGGACCAACGCCGCCGTGCCCAGCCAGGTGGCGCCGTTGTCGGACAGGAGCGGCCCGTAGGCGATCAGTTCGTCCCGTTCGGGCGGCACGGTGAGGTCGGCGGGCTGGCCCGAACCGAGGCCGAGCACGAGGTACCGGTTGCCGCCGGTCCGGCCCCCGGGGAAGTCCCACATGGTGCGCCCCAGCCTGTTGTGCCACCGTCGCAGCAGCACGTCCCGGTACACGCCGGTCTGGTAGTTCGGCTCGTCGAAGGCGAACGTGCGGGCGGCGGCCGGATCGGGCAGGTCGACGATGTGCACACTGCCGGTGGGTGTGGCTCCGTCGTCGGCGAGGGTCGGGCCCCGGGCGATCATCTCCTTCGCGTACTGGTCCATGTAGGACCAGTGCTCTTCCAGCAGCTCGTCGCGCAGCGCTGCGGAGCCGGGCCGGTCGCGGTGGTAGCAGAAGAACTCCATGCCCCTAGCGTCTCTCCAAGGAGGTGACCAGGGCGAGTGGGTTTCACTGTGATGAGTGTGAGTTTCCTGGCCGCGGAGCGAACAGTTGACGGAGGCTCCACCCGCCAAGTCACCCTCGGCCGTGGCCGGTACGAGGAGCGGGTGAGCCGGCCGACGCCGGGGACGGCGGCCCGGCGCCCTCGACGTCCGGCGCGCGGGCCAAGTTCCCCTCCTGCGCCCGGTGTTCGTGGACGAGCCGGACAGCGATGGCGCCCTCACCCACGGCGGAGGCAACCCGCTTGACCGAGCCACTCCTTACGTCGCCCACAGCGAAGACACCCGGCAGAGTGGTCTCCAGCAACAGAGGCCCACGGCCGAGCGAGGCCCAGCGCTCCCCGTCCGCCGCGGTTCGGGCGTCGCCCCCCGTGAGGACGAACCCGCGTGCGTCGAGGGCCACCGCGTTCCCCAGCCACTCGGAATGCGGCCGGGCTCCGATGAACACGAACAGGGCGCGGGCCTCCACTCGCCGACTGTCGCCGGTGATGTTGTTCCGTACCACCAGGGCACTCAGGACGACGCCTTCGCCCTCGACCTGACGGACTTCGGTGTCGAGCAGCACCTCCACCCTCGGATGGCGTTCGATCTGATCCACCAGATAGCGCGACATGTCCTTGCCGAGGTCACCGGCACGGACGATCAGATACACCTGGGGCGAGTGGCCGGCGAGGAAGAGCGCGCCCTGTCCGGCCGAGTTGCCGCCGCCGACCACGGCGACCGGGTCCATCCGGCACAGGTTGGCCTCGTGAAGCGTGGCGGCGTAGTACACGCTGGTGCCCTCCAGCCGGTCGATGCCGGGCACGTCGAGGCGGCGGTAGAGCGCTCCGGAGGCCAGGACGACGGCCTCGGCCTCCATCTCCGTGCCGTCCGCGAAGGTGACGGCGTAGTGGCCGTCGCGCGACGTGAGCGCGGTCGCCTCGGCAGGCACGGTGATCCGGGCTCCGAACTTATGGGCCTGGAGGACCGATCGCTCGACGAGTTCGGCTCCGGACAGCCCCGAGGGGAACCCCAGGTAGTTCTCGATGCGCGATGACGTTCCCGCCTGTCCGCCCGCGGCCATGGCGTCGACGGTGACGGTGCTGAGACCGTCGGAGGCGCCGTAGACGGCGGCGGCGAGTCCCGCCGGGCCCGCGCCGATCACCAGCAGGTCGCAGGAGGTGAGCCCGGGCGTCGGCGCCGGCAGCCCGATCAGACGGGCCAGGTCCGCGTTACTGGGATTGCGCAGGACGTGCTGCCCCTTCCAGATGACGACCGGTGTCTCCTCGGGACGGAGGCCGAAGCGACGCAGCAGCGCCTCGGCCTCCCGGTCCCGCTCCAGGTCGACCCAGCGGTGCGGAAGGCGGTTGCGCGCGGCGAACTCGCGCAGGCGCAGGGTGTCCGGCGAGTAGCACGAGCCGAGGATCCGAAAACCGGCGCCGAGGCCGATGAGCAGAGACCTGCGTCCCAGATAGGCGCGCAGCACCAGGTCGCCGAGCACCGGATCCTGGGCCACCAGGGCCCGTTGGCGCTCCACGGGGACGGCGAGAACCTCGCCTGCCTCGCGGACGATGGCGGTGTTGAACGCCGCCTGCCCTTCCAGCAGGCCGAGTTCACCGAGGAACCTGCCCGGCCCGTGCACCGCGACCGAGCTCTCCTCGGGGCCGCCGTGGTCATGGACGACCTCGACGATCCCGCTCAGGACGACGAGGAACTCCTCGAACGGCTCGCCCTCCCGGAACAGCACCTCCCCTTCCCTGGTGGGCCGTTGCTCACCGTTCCGGGCCAGCACCCCGATCTGCTCCGGCGTCAGCCGTGGGTAGGCCCCGTACCGGTCGGGTGTCTCGCGCACCGGCCCGGGCCGCTCGGCGGTGTCGGACATCAGACCACGGCCTCGTCGACGTAACACCAGCGCCAGTCCTCCCCCGGCTCGAAGGACTGCACGATGGGATGGCCGATGTGGGCGGCGTGCCCCCTGGCGTGCTTGAGCGGCGAGGAGTCGCAGCATCCGACGTGCCCGCAGGTCAGACACAGCCTCAGGTGCAGCCACGGGGAACCGAGACGCAGGCACTCCTCGCAGCCCTGTGGCGTGCGCGGTGTGACCGGGCGTACGAGAGAGAGGTGCGGGTCGGGCTGAAGCATGGGAAGCCTCCTTCTTCCGCTCCGGACGCCCTCAACGGCGCCCGGAGATGGATTCCTCGACCCACTTGCGCAGGGCGGGGGCGGGGGCGGCGCCTGCCTGCCGGGCGACCAGCTCTCCCTTGTCGAGCAGCAGCAGGGTGGGTACGGCCTGCACCTGGAAGCGCTGGGCGAGTGCGGGCGACTGATCGATGTCGACCTTCACCAACTTGACCTGTCCGGCCAGCTCGTGGGCGACCTGTTCGAGGGCGGGACTGACCATGCGGCAGGGCCCGCACCAGGTGGCCCACAGGTCGACGAGTACGACCGGCTTCGCCTGCTCCACGATCTGTGCGAAGTCCTGGTCGCCGGCGTCCGCGATCCAGGCCAGCGGGGCCTGGCAGTTGCCACAGCGGGGACTGCCCTCGGCCGCCGCCGGCACCCGGTTGGTGCGGCCGCACTGGTCGCAGACGACCGTCCTGCTCCGGCTCGTGGCCATGGGGCTCACGCGGCCTTCCGGGTCTCGGGTTCGGTGGGTTCGCCGTAGGTGACGACCAGTTCGCCGTTCTGGGCGTCCACCCGGATCGTCGAGCCGTCGTGCACATCACCGCGGATCAGCGCCCGCCCCACGAGTGTCTCCACCTCGTGCGAGATGTAACGGCGCAGCGGACGTGCTCCGTACACGGGGTCGAAGCCCTGCCGGGCGATGAGCTCCGTGGCCGCTTCGGTGAGGTCGACGGTGATCTGCCGCTCTGCCAGCCGCCTGCGCAGGTCGTCGAACTGCAGGTCGACGATGCGCTCGATCTGGGACAGACCGAGCGGCCTGAACAGCACCACGTCGTCTACCCGGTTGAGGAACTCGGGGCGGAAGTGGCTCTGCAGCTCGCCCATCACCAGCGCCCGCGCGTCGGGCTTGATCTCGCCGTCTGCGGTGACGCCGTCCAGCAGGTGGGCCGAGCCGATGTTGGACGTCATGATCACGACGGTGTTGCGGAAGTCGACGGTCCGGCCCTGGGCGTCGGTGATGCGGCCGTCGTCGAGCACCTGGAGCAGGGTGTTGAACACATCGGTGTGGGCCTTCTCGACCTCGTCGAACAGCACCACGGAGTACGGCTTGCGGCGCACCGCCTCGGTGAGCTGACCGCCCTCCTCGTAGCCGACGTACCCGGGCGGCGCGCCCACCAGCCTGCTGACGGTGTGCCGCTCCTGGTACTCGCTCATGTCCAGTCGGATCATGCTCTCCTCGGAGTCGAACAGCGCTGCGGCCAGTGCCTTGGCCAGCTCCGTCTTCCCGACGCCGGTCGGGCCGAGGAAGATGAACGAGCCGATCGGCCGGCGCGGGTCGCGGATACCGGAACGGGCCCGGATGATGGCGTCGGTCACCAGCTTCACGGCCTCGTCCTGACCGATCACCCGTTCGGTGAGAATCTCGTCCAGCCGCAGCAGCTTCTCGCGCTCGCCTTCCTGGAGACGCGTGACGGGGATGCCGGTCCAGGCCGCGACGATCTCGGCGATCTCGTCCTCGGTGACGACCTCGCGCAGCAGCCGGTTCTCGCCCTGCTTCGCGGCGAGGCCCTCCTCCTCCGCGGCCAGGCGGCGTTCGAGTTCGGTGAGTCGGCCGTAGCGCAGCTCGGCGGCACGGTTGAGGTCGTAGGCGCGTTCGGCCTCCTCCGCCTCCTGCCGGACCTGCTCCAGCTCCTGGCGCAGTTCCTGCACGCGGCGGATGGCCTGGCGTTCGGCCTCCCACTGCGCCTGCATGGCGTCGGCCTCGGAGCGCAGGTCGGACAGTTCACGGCGCAGTTCGTCCAGACGCTTCTGGCTCGCGGCGTCGGTCTCCTTCGCGAGCGCCGCCTCCTCGATCTCCAGCCGGGTCACCCGGCGGGTGATCTCGTCGAGTTCGGCGGGCATGGAGTCGATCTCGGTGCGCAGCCGCGCACAGGCCTCGTCGACCAGGTCGATCGCCTTGTCGGGCAGGAACCGGTCGGAGATGTAGCGGTGGCTGAGGGTCGCCGCGGAGACCAGCGCGGTGTCCTGGATCTTCACACCGTGGAAGACCTCCAGGCGCTCGCGCAGCCCGCGCAGAATGGACACGGTGTCCTCCACGCTCGGCTCGTCGACCACGACCTGCTGGAAGCGGCGTTCGAGCGCGGCGTCGGACTCGACGTACTTGCGGTACTCCTCCAGTGTGGTCGCGCCGATCATGTGCAGTTCCCCGCGGGCCAGCATGGGCTTGAGCATGTTCCCCGCGTCCATCGCCCCTTCGGCGCCCCCGCCGGCGCCGACGACCGTGTGCAGCTCGTCGACGAACAGCAGGATGCGGCCCTCACCCGCCTTGACCTCGCTCAGCACGGCCTGCAGACGTTCCTCGAACTCACCGCGGTACTTGGCGCCCGCGACCAGGGAACTCATGTCCAGCGAGAAGATGGTCCGGTCGCGCAGCCCGTCCGGCACGTCGCCCCGGACGATGCGCTGCGCGAGGCCCTCGACGATGGCGGTCTTGCCGACGCCGGGGTCGCCGATCAGCACGGGGTTGTTCTTCGTCTTGCGGCTCAGGATCTGGATGACACGGCGGATCTCCGCGTCCCGGCCGATCACCGGGTCCATCCTGCCGCCGCGTGCCTCGGCGACGAGATCACGGCCGTACTTCTCCAGTGCCTCGTACGAGCCCTCGGGTGTCGCCGAGGTGACTCGCTGGTTGCCGCGGATCCGGGTGAGCGCGGACAGGAACGCGTCCTTGGTGACGCCGTTCTCCTTGAGCAGGCGGCCCGCCGCGGTCTGCGAGCCCTCGTCGGCCAGCGCCAGCACGAGATGCTCGACCGACACGTACTCGTCCTTGAGCCGCTTGGCCTCCTGTTCGGCGGTGTCCAGTACCCGGGCCAGTCGCTGGGTGACGTACACCTGTCCGGGAGTCGCGCCGGGACCGGTCACCTTCGGCCGACGCGCCAGCTCGGTCGACAGGGCCGAGCGCAGCGCCTGCGGGTCGGCGCCCGTCTGCTCGACGAGCCGTGGCACCAGCCCGTCCGGTTGGTCGAGGAGGGCGAGCAGCAGGTGTTCGCCGTCGACCTCGGTCTGGTTCAGCCGGCCGGCGATGGTCTGTGCTTCCTGAAGCGCTTCCTGGGACTTCTGGGTGAGCCGGTTCATATCCACGATTCATCACTCCTGGAGCCGGCGTTGCTGCGCCTCAGCTCGGCCTCCAACTCGCTGATCCGGTCGAGCAGATCGAGCACCAGACCCAGGGAGGCGTAGTTGAGGGGAAGCGCGGCCCGTAGACGTTGGATGCGGGCGAGGGTGGCGGGAGCGGACGGCTCGAACCACAGCCGTCCGGTGGCGTCCCGGGTGGCGTCGAGGAGACCGAGGACGACGAACCGCCGGATCAGATCCGGGTGAAGTCCGGTACGCCCGGCGACGGCGTCGAGGCCGAGCCGGCGCACCGGCACGATGGCGTGGGTGCGGACGACGACGTTCAGACCAGGCCGAAGGGCCGGGGCGGCCGCGGAGCGGTTCTCGCCTTCGGGGCGGCCGGGCGCCGGGGCAGGTCGCGGAGCGCCGGTCATCGTGGCCTCCTCGGGTCGAAGGTGGATACGGCCGCAAGCTCCTCGAAGAGCTCACGCTCACGGGGGGTGGGCTCCGGAGGCACCATGATGCGGATCTCCGCGTACAGGTCGCCGTCGGTGCCGCGCGGGTTGGGCATGCCCTCGCCGCGCAGCCGCAGCCGGCGGCCGCTGGACGAGCCCGCGGGCACCGTGACCTTCGCCGTACCGCCGGGGGTGGGCACCGGCACGGTCGCGCCGAGCGCCGCCTCCCACGGTGTCACCGGGACCGCGACATGGACGTCCCGGCCCTCCAGTCGGAACCGCGCGTCCGGCTTGATGCGGACGCGCAGGTACAGATCACCTGCTGGGGCGTCGCCGCTGCTTCGGCCGCCCTCACCGGCCAGCCGGATGCGCTGCCCGTCGACCACGCCGCGAGGGATGGTGACGTCGTAGGTCCGCTCGCCGGCAGGCCCGCTCAGGGTGATGCTGCGCTTGCCGCCCCGGTAGGCCTCCTCGACGCCGAGCTGGATCTCGGCCTCCTGGTCGGCGCCGGGAACCGGGACCCGGCCTCCGCCGCCGCGTCCGAAGATCCCGCCGAAGAGATCATCGAAATCGATGCCGGAGCCGTCGAAGTCGTCTCCGCCGCCGGTGTGGAAGCGGACTCCGGAACCGCCGCCCGCACCGCCCCAGCCGGAGCGTCCACCGCGGGCGCCGGCCCCCGCGGCCACCCGTTCGTCATAGTCCTCCGGGATCTGCCGGAAGTTCTCACCGAACCGGTCGTAGCGCCGTCGCGTCTTGGGGTCGGACAGGACGCTGTAGGCGTCGTTGATCTCCTTGAAGCGTTCCTCCGCCCGGGGGTCCTTGTTGATGTCGGGGTGATGCTTGCGCGCCAGTTTGCGGAACGCCTGCTGGATGTCCTCGGAGCTCGCGTCGCGCGGCACCCCGAGCACCTCGTAGTAGTCGCGTGCCATGGGGCGTCACTCCTGCCGCTTGCTGACCACGACGTACGCGGGGCGCAGCTGCTTGCCGTCCGCGCCATAGCCCGGGCTGACGATCTGGGCCACCGTGTTCGACTCCGCGCCGGGATCGTCGATGACGCCGACGACCTCGTGCCGGGTCGGGTCGAAGGGCACTCCGGTCTCCTCGTAGCGGGGATAGCCCAGGCCGCGCAGTACTTCGACGGCCTGGTCGCGTACGGCTTCGACACCTTTCAGCACGGAGGACGGGTCGGACTCGGCGTGGGCGAGAGCCCGTTCCAGGTTGTCCAGGACGGGCAGCCAGGCCGCTGCCGTGCGGGCGCGCTCCTCACCGCGCTCGCGCTCGAGCTCCTTCGCGTGGCGCTTGCGCAGGTTGTCCAGGTCGGCGAGCGCGCGCCGCCAGCGGTCCTGCAGCTCGTCCAGAGCAGCGGCTTGCGCGGCCGCCTTAACCTGCGGCTGCTGGGGCTGCTCAGGGGACGGCGGCGCCTCCCCCGGCTGCTGCGGAGGCGTCATCGGCTCCTGTCCGGTGGCCATGACCGCTCCTCAGCTCTTGTCGAATTCCGCGTCGATCACGTCGTCGTCGGACCCTCCGCCCCCGCTCGCGGGGCCCTCCGCACCGGCCTGGTCCTGCGCGGTGGCCGGACCGGGACCCGCCTGGTGCGAGGCCAGTGAGGCCAACACCTGCTGGAGCTCGGAGGACAGCGACCTGGCACGGTCCGCCGGCGCCTCCTGCTTGACCGCCTCCCGCGCGTCGGCGACGAGCATCTCGGCCCGTGCCCTCTCGTGCGACGGCGCGGCGTCGCCCAGCTCCCCGAGCCGACGCTCGACCTGGTAGGCCGCGGCGTCCAGTTCGTTGCGGGCATCGACTGCCTCGCGCAGTGCCTGGTCCTCGCCGCGGTGCTGCTCGGCCTCCTGGATCATCCGCTCGACCTCGCCCTGGTCGAGGTTGGACCCCTCGCTGATGGTGATGCTCTGTTCCTTGCCGGTGTCCTTGTCGCGGGCTGTGACGTTCAGGATGCCGTTGGCGTCGATGTCGAAGATCACCTCGATCTGCGGCTCGCCGCGCGGTGCCGGGCGGATGTCCTTGAGCTGGAACCTGCCGAGGACCCGGTTGTCGGCCGCGAGTTCGCGTTCTCCCTGCAGGACGACGATGTCGACGGCCTCCTGGTTGTCGTCGGCGGTGGAGAACGTCTCCGTGCGGCGGACCGGGATGGTGGTGTTCCGCTCGATGATCTTGGTCATCACTCCGCCGCGGGTCTCCACGCCCAGCGACAGGGGGGTCACGTCGAGCAGCAGGACATCCTTGACCTCGCCCTTGAGCACACCGGCCTGGATCGCGGCACCGAGAGCCACGACCTCGTCCGGATTCACGCTCATGTTCGGGTCCTTGCCACCCGTCAGCCGTCGCACCAGGCTCTGCACGGCCGGTATGCGCGTGGAGCCACCCACGAGGATGACCTCGTCGATGTCGTTCTCACTGACCTTCGCGTCGGCCATCGCCTGCTTGACCGGCTCCATGGTCCGCTCGACCAGGTCCGCGGTGATCTGTTCGAACGTGGACCGCATGACCGTCTCGGTCAGGTGCTTGGGCCCCGACGCGTCCGCGGTGATGAACGGCAGGCTGACCTGCGTCTGTGTGACCGAGCTGAGCTCCGTCTTGGCCTTCTCCGCGGCCTCGAACAGCCGCTGCAGCGCCTGCGGGTCCTGGCGCAGGTCAATACCGTTCTGCTGCTGGAAGGTGTCGGCCAGCCGGTCGACGAGCCTGCGGTCGAAGTCGTCGCCGCCCAGGTGGCTGTCCCCCGCGGTCGAGCGGACCTCCACCACGCCGTCACCGACGTCCAGGATGCTCACGTCGAAGGTGCCGCCCCCGAGGTCGAAGACGAGCACGGTCTCGTGCTGCTTCTTGTCCATGCCGTACGCCAGCGCCGCCGCCGTCGGCTCATTGATGATCCGCAGTACCTCGAGTCCCGCGATGCGGCCGGCGTCCTTGGTGGCCTGGCGCTGGGAGTCGTTGAAGTACGCCGGTACGGTGATCACGGCCTCGGTGACCCGCTCACCCAACTGCTTGCCCGCGTCGTCGGCGAGCTTGCGCAGCACCTGGGCGCTGATCTCCTCCGGCGAGTACAGCTTGTCGCGGACCTTGAAGCGCGCGACGCCGTTCTCGCCCTCGACCACGTCGTAGGCGACTGCCTTCGCCTCGTCGGATATCTCGTCGTAGTGCCGGCCGATGAATCGCTTGGCCGAATAGATGGTGCCCTTGGGATTGAGGATCGCCTGGCGCCGGGCCAGCTGTCCCACCAGACGTTCGCCCCCTTCCGCGAAGGCGACGATGGAGGGCGTCGTGCGCGTGCCCTCGGCGTTCGGCACGACGGTCGGTTCACCGCCCTCCCACACGGCGATCACCGAGTTGGTGGTGCCCAGGTCGATCCCGACTGCCTTGCCCATGAGGAACTCCTTCGCCCACCCCCGGCGCGCGCCCGCATCCGGTGGCGTGGGTCGTGTTCGGACGGGCCGCGAGGCCCGGTCGCGTTCGGCGGGCGGCCTGCCCGAGGCCTCCGACGGGCGACGAAGCCCGGCTGCCGGGCGCCATGGGCGAATCGGCAGACGCGAACGCGTATTCACGCTTCGTCTCAGCCAGGGTGTTACGCCATGCCCCCGAGATGCCTGCGCCCGGCGGGGCGAAATTCCGCTTGTTTCTTCACCTGGGAGCACAGGGGCACGTATGTGCGACCGAACAGGCGGGCCGGGCACCCTTCATGCGTCAGGGAGGGCGCGACGAGGTGTCGGCCTGTCGGGCAGTGTCGGCCCGGTTGGGTGCCGGACGCTTGACGTAGGGCTGCGCCGTCAACGGCGATGTGCGCGCAGTCGACCAGGGGCGCCTCTTGCCGCAGGCGCGGCGTTTGTCCCCGGGGCGGCCGGTCTGCGCCGCAGGCACGCGGGATTCGCCCGTCCCCCCGATGACCGGCTCGATGATCGACTGCGGCAGCCCACCGTCCCCGAGCAACTTCAGCCCACCTTCGGCGGCTCGAACGCGGGCCCGCTCGGCCGGCCGCGCGACCATCCAGTCGTCGAGCAGGTCCGCGAGTGCGACGGAGGCCGCCTCGGAGGCGGAGGTGTCCTGGAGCACCGTCAGGTTGGCTGCGCCCGCTGGACGTCGGCGACCTGAAGACGGCTCATCGGCTGGAAGGAGCGGGCCTGGTCACGGTAGGCCTCGCCGGTCACGGAGTGGGTCACCGAGACTTCGCCCTCGGCGTCGACGAATTTACCGACTGAGCCGACTGAGCCGACTGAGCCGCGCTGCCGCCCGGTCCAAGCCGTAAACGAACAGGGGCGGGGAGCGCCCTGACAAATGGTTTACGCCTCACCGAGATGACTCGCACTGTCGGACATCGAGATTGGCCGATCATGGTCTGCCGTCGGGTCCCAGAGCCCGCCGGCCTCCCCGCGGGCGAGGTGCTCGGCGTAGACGCCGACCTTCCAGGTGATGACGGAGCGGCACTCCTCCAGCGCCTCGATCTGCGCATCGACGCGCCGCCGGTGGGCGTCCAGGAGCTGCAGGCGCTCCGCCTCGTTGCCCCCGCCGTGTCGCACCAGCTCTGCGAACCGCTTGAGGTCAGCCAGCGGCATACCGGATTCCCGGAGCTTGACGCAGATCAACAGCCAATCGACGTCAAAAGTGCTGTAGCGCCGCCGCCCTCCCGCGGTGCGTCGGACCGGCCCGACCTGCAGGCCCTCACGCTCGTAGAAGCGCAGGGCGTGCACGCTGAGCCCGGTCTGCTCGGCCACTTCACCGATGCTCAGGGGGTCCTCACGCGCCTCGGTAGTCGTCATGCCGCCCAGCCTACGACTTGATCTAGACCTCGCTCTAGATCGTAGCGTCAGCACATGACCATCACTGATCAGCAACCGCTCGGCACGCCCTACTCCGCGGCCAGCACCGCCGAGGACGTCATGACCGGCCTCGACCTCTCTGGGGCGACCGCCGTCGTGACCGGGGGCTACTCCGGACTCGGTCTGGCAACAACCCGGAGCCTGGCAACCGCCGGGGCCCGCGTCATCGTTCCGGCACGCCGGCCCGACATCGCCCGGACTGCGCTCGCGGAGGTGGAAGGCTGCGAGGTCATCCCCATGGACCTGGTCGATCCCGGCAGTGTGCGCGCCGCTGCCGCACGGATCAACGACTCCACCGACCGGCTCGACCTCCTGATGGCTGTCGCGGGCGTCATGGCCACCCCGGAGCGCCGCGTCGGACCCGGCTGGGAGAGCCAGCTCGCCGCCAACCACCTCGGACACTTCACCCTCGCCTGCGAGCTCTACCCACTCCTGGCCGCAGCGGACGGTGCGCGCGTCGTCGTCAACAGCTCCGCCGGACACGTCCTGACCGACATCCGTTGGGACGACCCGCACTTCCGGACCGGCTACGACAAGTGGCTGGCCTACGGTCAGGCCAAGACGGCCAACGTCCTGTTCGCCGTACAGCTTGACGCCCTGGGGCGCAACGACGGCGTTCGGGCATTCGCTCTCCACCCGGGCAAGATCATTACTGGTCTCCAGCGAGAGATGCCACTCCGGGAGCAGATCGACCGCGGATGGGTGGACGAGCACGGCAACGTGATCGGCACCGGCTTCAAAACACCGTCCCAGGGTGCCGCCACCGGTCTGTGGGCAGCTACGTCTCCGCTCCTCGACGGCCGCGGCGGGCTCTACCTCGAAGACTGCGACGTCGCACGAGTCTCCGCCCCCGACCAGTCCATGGACGACGGCGGCGTCCGCACATACGCCATCGACGCCGGTGCGGCCGCACGGCTCTGGGATCTGTCCATCGCAGCGACCGGCGCCACCCCCATCACCCGATGACCCGGTGCCCTGCTCCGCGAACAGCGAGCGGGCGGCACCACCCCCGCTATCGCCACTCAAGGGGAGCGACCACCGTCTCTCTCCGGCGATCTGACCGGCAGGCTCGGGGCCGTCGAGGCCCTCGCCGACGCCGTCGTCCCTCGGCTGACCGGTGTTCTCGCCGAGCCCACCTGGTGCTCCTGGACCCCGCACGCGCGTGAGCGGCGGAGCGCGCGGGTACCCGGGACGCGCGGGACGCTTCGGCACCGCATGTCACGGTCAGCGGCGCCGTGCTGTCGGCCCGCGTCACCGAGGGAAGGAGGCGACGGTGGGTGAGAGTGATTCGCGAAGCGACTCGCTGGGGACCTACCGCGGCAAACGCGACTTCGAGCGTACGACGGAGCCTGGCGGCCCGAAGGCGTCCCACAGAGCCGAGCCCCCGGATACCGCACCGGGAGACGAGCCCCGCTTCGTCGTCCAGATCCACGACGCGAGCGCGATGCACTTCGACTTCCGGCTCCAGGTCGGTGACGTGCTGAAGTCGTGGTCCGTCCCGAAGGGGCCGTCCACCGACCCCGGGGACAAACGGCTCGCCGTGCCCACCGAGGACCATCCCCTCGAGTACGAGAACTTCGAGGGGGTGATCCCAGGTGGCCAGTACGGCGGTGGCACCGTCATCATCTGGGACCACGGCACCTACCGTCCGCTGAGCCATGACCGGCGGGGCCGGCCCGTCCCCTTCGACGAGTCCCTGCGGCGCGGTCATGCCACATTTCGACTGGACGGTGCGAAACTGCGCGGCGCCTACGCCCTGACGCGCATCCGTGAAGGCACGGGAGAAGGCAAGGGCGAGGCCTGGCTGCTGGTGAAGGCCAAGGACGAACGGGCGCGGAACAGCGCCCACGTGACGCCGGACCCCCGCAGAGCTCGCTCGGCGCGCAGTGGACGTACTCTCCACCAGGTCGCCGCGGACGCCCGGGAGAGCGGGCAGCGATGACGGATCTCCTGAGCGCACTGCCCGCCGAGCAGCGCGGGCTGCTGCAGGACGCCCGCCCAGGCCCGGAGCTGGCGTCCCACCCGATGCTCGCCACCCTCAGCGACCAGCGTGAATTCTCCGGGGACTGGATCTTCGAGCGAAAACTGGACGGCATCCGCGTGCTGGCAGTCCGCGAGAGCGACCGGGTCCTGCTGCTCTCCCGCTCCGGCAGACACCTCAACGACACCTACCCGGAGATCGTCGAGGCACTGTCCGCGCAGGAGTGCACGGATTTCACCGTCGACGGGGAGATCGTCGCGTTCTCGCACGGCCGCACCGACTTCAGCCGGCTCCAGCAGCGGATGGGCCTGACCCGGCGCCGGGACGTCGAGGCCAGCGCAGTAGCGGTGACGTACTACGTCTTCGACCTGCTCAGGCTGGAGGGTGTGGACACGACCCGGCTGCCGCTGCGCGCGCGGAAGTCGTTGCTGCGCCGCGCTGTGACCTACCGCGCGCCGCTGCGCATGGCAACCCATCGCAACGCGGGCGGTGCCAAGTTGCTCGTCGAGGCCTGCGCCCGCGGCTGGGAGGGACTGATCGCCAAACGCGCGAACAGTCGCTATCAGCCCGGCCGCTCCACGGACTGGCTCAAGCTGAAGTGTTCCAAGGAACAGGAGTTCGTCATCGGCGGTTTCACCGAGCCGGCCGGCAGCCGTGTGGGACTGGGGGCCCTGCTGGTCGGGTACCACGAGGGTGACAGGCTCCGGTACGCGGGCAAGGTGGGCACAGGCTTCGACCGCCGTACCCTTCTCGCGCTGCGCGAGAGGCTCGACGAACTGCGGGCCCCGGTTTCGCCGTTCAGCGACCGGGTGCGGGAAGCGGGCGCTCACTGGGCCGAGCCGGAGCTGGTCGCGCAGATCGCGTTCACCGAGTGGACCCGCGACGGCATGCTGCGGCACCCGCGCTTCCTCGGCCTGCGCGACGACAAGCCGGCCAAAGACGTCGTCCGTGAGATACCCGCCTCCCTCGTGGTCGGCTGAAGCAGCGCGGCAGAGGCGTGGACCCGGCACCGCCCAGAGCCACTTGCTTCGCTGCCCGCCACCGGCGGCCGCTTCGGATCGCTGGGGCATCCTGGCGCACTGCTGGAGGGGTGAACCACCGGTGGGGCTACCGGCCCGGCCGGTCGTACGTGGCGCCCTCTTCGGCTCGGCCCCGCGTCCCGGTGCCGTGAGCGGTTGAGCGTGCCCTCCACGGATACCCGGCCACGTACGTCACTGGTCAAAGGACAAGCAAGGACAAGCAAGGACAGACAAGCAGAGACAAGCGAGGAGGCGGACAGTATGCGTGCTCTGACCTGGCAGGGTCGGCGGGACGTCCGAGTGGAGACGGTCCCCGATCCGGTGATCGAACAGCCCGACGACGTGATCGTGCGCATCACCTCCACCGGTATCTGCGGCTCCGATCTGCACTTGTACGAAGTCCTCGGGCCGTTCCTGGACCCGGGCGACATCCTGGGCCACGAATCCATGGGCGTCGTTGAGGCGGTCGGCCCCGAAGTGCGCACCCTCGCCCCCGGCGACCGGGTCGTCATCCCGTTCAACGTCTCCTGCGGCACTTGCTCCATGTGCTCCCAGGGACTTCATTCGCAGTGCGAGACGACACAGGTGCATACGTACGGCTCCGGCGCCTCTCTCTTCGGCTACACCAAGCTCTACGGGCAGGTGCCGGGCGGGCAGGCCGAGTACCTGCGGGTGCCGTTCGGCAACGCCCTGCCGATCAAGGTGCCCGAGGGACCGCCCGACGATCGTTTCGTCTACCTTTCCGACGTCCTGCCGACCGCCTGGCAGGCCGTCGAGTACGCGGCGGTGCCGTCCGGCGGCTCGCTCACCGTGCTCGGGCTCGGCCCGATCGGCGACATGGCCACCCGCATCGCCCAGCAGCGGGGCACGGAGCTGGTCATCGGCGTCGACCTCGTGGACGAACGCCTCGACCGGGCCTCCGCGCACGGGGTGACCTGCCTGGACCTGCGCCGTCACGAGAAGGACCTCGGGGACGCGGTGCGCGAACTGACCGGCGGGCGCGGCACCGACGCGGTGATCGACGCGGTCGGCATGGAGGCGCACGGCAGCCCGGTGATCAAGGCCGCCCAGTGGGCGACCGCGCTGCTGCCCGACGCGCTGGCCCAGCCGTTCATGGAGAAGGCGGGCGTGGATCGGCTCGGCGCGCTCTACGCCGCGATCGATCTCGTACGGCGTGGCGGTACCGTCTCGCTCTCCGGGGTGTACGGCGGGGCCATGGACCCCATGCCGCTGCTACGCATGTTCGACAAGCAGCTCCAGTTTCGGATGGGGCAGGCGAACGTGTGGCGGTGGGTCCCGGAGATCCTGCCGTTGCTCACCGACGCGGACACCTTCGGCGTGGAGGGCTTCGCCACCCACCACTTGCCGCTGGAGGAGGCGCCGCAGGCGTACGCGGCCTTCCAGGCCAAACAGGACGGCATGATCAAAACCCTGCTTCGTCCCTGAACACCGACGGTCGGCACATGGAAGTCCGCACGGTACGTAGGTCCGAGGGCTTGCGCCTCGCCAAGTGGAAGGATCCGAGCCGGTACAACCCGAAGAGCGCGGCCCGCGGGGGACAATCGCACCACACGGCTGGCAGCGGCCGTTCGTCGCGGCGGCTGTCCTACCACTGGAGGAGGTGAGCCCGTGAAGGCATCGAAGATCGCCTACAAACCGGTCGGCCTGGTCCTCGGCGCCGCCAGCGGCATGGCCGCTGGAGCGATGTTCAAACAGACTTGGAAACTGCTCGGTCACGATGAGAACGCCCCGGACGCCACCGACGAGGAACGCTCCTGGCGCGAGGTGCTGCTCGCCGCGACGTTGCAGGGCGCGATCTTCGCCGCGGTCAAAGCATCCATGGACCGCGGCGGCGCCACCCTCATCCGCCGACTGACCGGAACCTGGCCCGGCTGACGCCAATGGGCGGCGGGAAAGGTCTACGAGGTTACGTAGCCACGGTGGCCGGCCCGGCTCGCGGCCGGGTCGGCCACCTGACCCTCGACCGGTGACGTCGCCGGCCCGGCTGCCCTGTGAGCGGTGGCTGTCCAGGTGCTGTTTTCCCGTCAGCCCAGTTGCGCTGCCAGGGTCGGCCAACGCTTGGTGATCGCCTCCTCCACCTTCGGCACGGCGCGCTGCCCCGCCACCGCCAGGGCGATGGCCGCCGCCACGGCCGCCCAGGCGAGCGGTCCGAGTGGAGTGCAGCCGAAGAGCTGGCTGGCGCCGGGGGTCTGGACCAGCGCGACAAGTGCGACGGCGGAACCCAGCGACGTGGCACGCACGAGCGGGCTGTCCCGCCGGTCGGTCAGCGTCTGGGCCAGTTGCGTACCGACTACCGCGCACAGGGCCATGGTCGTCGAACGGCGGGCGGTGCCGGGGGTGAAGCGGCCGAACAGCCAGGCCACGGTTGCCCCGAGACACGTCGTCAGGGCGCGGTGGCGGATCTGGCGGATGAGGGGGGCGCCGAGAAGGGTGGTACCGAGAGGCGCATCCGCGTCTTCGTCTGCGCCGGCCGTGTCCCCCTGCTGTGTCCTCTTTGGTGTCACAGCTACCGCCATCGCCGGGAACAGGTCGGTGAAGAGGTTTACCAGCAGCATCTGCCGGGTGGACAGGGGGGCCGCACCGGACAGGAGCGTGCCGAGGATGCCGAAGCCGACCTCGCCCGCGTTGCCGCCGATGAGGATGGCGAGGGCGTCGGCGACGCTGTGCCACAGGGCGCGGCCTTCGCGGACCGCCTCGACGAGTACCGACAGGTCGTCGCCGGTGATGACGAGGTCGGCGGCGTTGCGGGCGGCGGCCGAGCCGCGGGCGTTGATGCCGACGCCGATGTCGGCGGCGCGGATGGCCGCGGCGTCGTTCGCGCCGTCGCCGACCATGCCGACCACCCGGCCTGCGTCCCGGAGGGCTTCGACGACCTGGAGCTTTTGCTCGGGGGCGACCCGGGCCACGATGTCTGCGTCGCGCAGAATGCGGGCGCGGGCCGAGCGGTCCGCTGCGGCCACTTCGTCACCTGTGACCACGCGGGCGTCGTCCGGCCAGCCCAGGTCTGCGGCGATGGCACGGGCGGTCTGCGGATGGTCGCCGGTCAGTACGACCGGTCGTACGCCCGCCTCGCGCAGGGCGCGCACCAGGGCCGGGGATGTCTCGCGGGGCACGTCGGCGAGTGCCAGCAGCCCGGTGAACTCCAGGTCACCCAAGGGTACTTCGAGTGCGTCCTTCGCCTCCTCGTCGTCCCTGAGCGGGCGCCGGGCCACCGCCAGGACGCGCAGCCCGTCACCGGCGAGCGCATGGGCCCGCTCGGAGGCTTCGGAAGGGAGGTCGGGGCAGGCCGGCAGGACGGTTTCCGGGGCGCCCTTGACGACGAGCACCAAGGGGCCGCCGTCCTCAGTGCGGCCGACGGCAGCTGCGTATCCGCGGGCTGCCTCGAAGGGCAGTGCCTCGGTCTGTGTCCACTGCGGGTCGGGTCCGGCGGCGTCCAGGACGGCCTCGTCGGTGGCGTGGGCCGGGCGGTGCGAGTCGCCGTTCAGCCGGGGGCAGGCGCGGGCGGCGACCCGCAGCGGGCCGGCGGCGTCCGGCTGGTCGAGGGTGTGAACCGCGCCGTCCGCGCCGGCCACCCGTACCAGGCGCAGCCGATTCTCGGTGAGGGTGCCGGTCTTGTCGAAGCAGACGGTGTCCATGCGGCCGAGCGCCTCCAGGGTGCGCGGGGTGCGGACGAGGAGGCCACGACGGCTGAGGCGGCGGGCGGCGGCCAGTTGCGCCACGGTGGCCACCAGCGGCAGCCCTTCGGGGACGGCGGCCACGGCCACGGCCACGCCGCCACTGACCGCCCGCCGGATGGGGGTTCCGCGCAGCAGGGACAGGCCGGTCACCGCGGCGCCGCCCGCCATCGTCAGCGGCATGGCTTTGCGGGTGAGTTCCTGGATCCGGGCCTGGACTCCGGCTGCCGGCGGGATCCGGGCGGCGAGGGCGACGGCCCGGGCGGCCTCGGTGCGGTCGCCGGTGTCCACGACGACGGCCCGGGCGCTGCCGGCCACCACGGTCGTCCCTTCGAAAACCATGCAGTGCCGTTCGGCCACGGGGGCGCGGGGGGCAGAGTCCGTGGACTTGCCCGCCGGGAGTGACTCACCGGTCAGCGCCGACTCGTCGACCTCCAGTCCGTCCTCCCACAGCAGGCGGGCGTCGGCCGGTACGACGTCGTCGGCCTTGAGGTCGATGACGTCGCCGGGGCTGAGCCTGGCCGCGTCCACCACGTGAGGTTTGGACGAGGGCTTTTCGTCGGCGACCCGCGCCTTCTGCTTCTGCTGCGCGAACAGCGCGGACAGGGCCCGTTCGGCCCGCAGCCGTTGTACGCCGCCGACCAGGGCGTTCAGGTCGAGGGCGCCGAGGACCAGCAGGGCGTCCATCGCGGAGCCGAGAATCGCCGAAGCGGCCGAACCGACCGCCAGGACGGGGGTGAGGGGGTCGTCCAGTTCGCTGCGTACGGCCCGGGCCAGTTGCAGCGTCCAGCGGGCCGGGGCCAGCACGGGCAGTCGTACGACAGGGCCCGCCAGCGCGCGCACCCGGGCGGCCGCCTGCTCGGCGGCGGCCGGCTTCGGGGGCCCTTCGTGCGCCAGCCGTTCGCGTACGTCCTCGGGGTCCAGCGCGTGCCAGGCCACCCTGGGCCGGGGGTGCGGCGCGCGGGCCGCTGCCACGCCGAGGGCGGCGCGCACACCGGTGAACAGGGCCGCCGCCGCGGCCGCGTCGACCGGCGCGTGCCGCAGGCCGGGCAGCGGCGTGGAGGTTGCCCGGCGGGGCTTGCCGACGGCCACGAGCAGCCCGGACAGCGCGGCGCCGGAGCGGGCCAGGGTCTGGGACCGGCCGCCGACCGCGCGCGCCGCCGATACGGCGCTGACCATCCGCCAGACGTCGGCGAGACCATGCGGGGCGAGGACGTCCGCGCCCCACACGACCTGACCGTTGCCGTCGGTGAGAGCGACGGCCACGTCGCCGTGGAGCAGGCCGCGAGTCACATCCGCGTCCTCGCCCGGGCGGGGCCGGGCGACGGTGAGAACGACGCCGTCCTCGCGCAGTTCGTCCACCACGTCGCTCAACGGCCTTTCGGCGCTCACGACCTGGTCGGCGAGCCCGGTGAAGTCGGCCAGCGCAGGATCGTCCACCACGACGACCCGCAGACCGGCCCGGCGAGCCGCGTCCAGTACGGGCTCGGTCCACGGGTCCGCTCCGGCGCCCGGCATGCGCAACGCGCTCGGGTGCAGGACGACGGTGGCGGCCATCTCCAGTTGCCGCAGCCGGTCCGGGTCACGCACCAGTACGCCCGCGCGGCACAGCGCGCCGCTCAGCACGGCGTGGAAGGCGGCGGGCCCGTAGCGCGCCGCCTTGGGCGAGCCGGCCAGGACTGCCTCCGCCGCCTCGCTGACGTCGTGCTTGACGAGCAACGTCGCCGCCGCGCCCAGGACGCTGCCGGCCGAGGCATGAGCGGCGTACTCCTGGGCCGGGGAGGTGCTGAGCGGCGGGCGCAGGGACGCGTCCGCGGGCACACTGTCCCGCTCCGGTCGGCACAGCTGATCGTGCAGGGTCTCGAAGGCGGCCGTGCGCACCAGTGCCTCCGCCAGCTGGCAGGTGCGCAGTGCGCCGTCGAGGAGCAGCGAGGTCGGGGACTGCCCCGCGCCGTGGACGGCCGAGTTCGCCACGGCCAGTGCTATGTCCATGCGGGTACTGCCGAGCCGACCGCGCAGCCAGGAGCGGAAGCGCGGGTTCTCACGCAGCAGGGTCATCGCCGCGGTCACCAGGCGGGGCGAGGACGGCAGCCGCAGCGCGGACCCCGCCACGGCCGCTGCGACGCCCGCGACGTCGGCAGCGAGCACCGCTGCGGCGGTGCGCACGGGCGCCGGATCGCCAGGATGAGCGAGCACCTCTACGGTGTCGTCGTCCGGGACGAGCCCGTGCCGCTCGGCGAGCTCCACCGCCCGCTCCATGACGCGGTCGCCGACCGCGTGCCCGGTGGCCACCACGACCAGCCGTGCCAGCCCACGGTCCCAGTACGCGAGCGCCACGTCCGGATGCTCGGCGAGGTCGACGGCCACGCGCCGCGCCAGGTCTTCCGTACGGCGGGCCCACGACGCGCCGCGCCCGGCACCGCCCGCCACTTCCGCCGGGTGCTCCTCCCCGGCCGTCCGCCATGCCGTGGGCCCGGCACCGGCGGCCGGTCCCTGCGCAGGGAGGGCCTCACTTGCGGCCCACGGCTCCGCACTCCCGCGCCCGGCTGTCGGCTGTGCCGTGCGCTCAGCGTCGTCCGGCCCGCTCGCCGCCTGCCCGGCCCGTTCGGCGCCGTCCGCCTGCCGCAGGTCCTGGGGGCCGGCCTCTCGCAGGGCCAGGTGCGCCAGGGTGCCCGCTCGCCAGTCGCCGGTGCCGCCGGGGAGGGCAGCGCGGGCCGCACGGGTCAGCCGCAGCGCGAAGTCCGCACCCCGTAGACCGGCCTGCGCCGTCCCTGCCACTGCTCCGGCGGCGGCGCCCACTGCCGGAGCCGCGCCTCGGGCGAGCAGGCGCGGTCCGACCATGACCAGGCCGGCCGCGGCCGCCGTCGGACGGGTCAGAAGACCTCCCTTCATCGCTCCCCCTCAGCCGCTCGTACCGGCACGCCGGGCGGTCGTCGAGCCGCCGGGTCCGCCGTTTCCGGGGGACGTGGCGGGTGGCGCCTCGCCGTGCGCGGGCAACCTGTCGGAGGGCGTGGCAGAGGCCGCCGTACCCGGCGTGGAGGATTTGGCGGGCGACGCCATGACCTTCGGCGTGGGCACGGGGCGGGACTCGCTGCTCTCGGCCGCACCGGACAGGCCCACGCCCTCTGCTGCGCCGCTGCGCGCGGTCTCACCGACGGCTTGGGCACCCGCCTCGGTCTCCTGCTTTTCGTGCTTTTCGTGCTTCTCCTGGGTTTCTGTGATCTTCCGAGTCCCCGCCGGCTCCTCGCGCCGAGGTTGCGTCAGCCACGCCACCGCTGCTCCCGCGACCGCGACGGGCCACTCCACGACGCCCGCGACGCCGAGCACCCCGGCACCGGTGTACACCGCGATCCGCCTCCCACGCGGCGACACGGCTCCGACCTTGTCCAACACGTCCTCGCCCGCCCGGGCCACCATCCCGGCGCCGGGCACTTTGCTCAGCACCGAGGCGGCTGCCCGCAGCGGCTGCGGGAGGCCCTCCTGCGACTTCTGCTCGCCCATGACTCTCCTCAGGTCGACACCTGACCTTTCCGGCACCCGAGTTCCCGCACTTCGAAGAGTCATCCAGCTGAATCCCGAGGGTCTACATCGGCCCCGCACCACGGCCGCTGCCCGTCCGCTCCTGCACTTGAATCAGCACAAGCACCGTTGCAGTACTGGGTCTGGATGGCGAACCGCGGCTCCGGCAGGAACCGTCCGGGCAATGGCCCGCCCACGCCCAGGGCGTGGTGCCTGCGGATGGGTCGGCATCGATTTTCCCGGTACTGCCTGGTGGGCGCGCGACGGCATCATGCCGTGCAGCGGCGGGTGGGCCGCTCTGCAAGGGCTTCGTCGCGTACCCGCGCACAGCTGCTGCTGAGGAGACGGGAGACCTGCATCTGGGAGATGCCGAAGCGGCAAGCGATTCGGCTCTGGGTCATGTCCTCGAAGAAACGCAGGTAGAGGATGGCCCGCTCCGGCAGTCGGCGCAGCGCCCGCTTGGCCGCCTCCCGGTCGACGACGAGGTCGTACGACGGGTCCGCCTCCCCCAAGGTGTCGGCCAGGGTGTAGCCCTCGGAGGAAACAGTCGGTTCACCGTCCAGAGACAGGGCGTGGTAGCTGTCCAGTGCCTCCAGGCCCGTAGCCACCTCTTTCTCGCTGAGACCGGTGCAAACGGCGAGGTCGGCTGTGGAGGGCTCGGGGCTGCCCGGGACCTGGGTGAGTTCCCGGCGGGCCACGCGCACCCGGTTGCGCAGGTCCTGCACCCGGCGCGGAACGTGAAGGGCCCACGTCCGGTCCCGGAAGTGCCGTTTGACTTCGCCGCTGATGGTGGGTACGGCATAGCTCTCGAAGGCGCCGCGAGCAGGATCGAAGCGGTCGATCGCCTTGACCAGGGCCAGAGCGGCCACCTGGCGCAGGTCCTCGACGGACTCGCCGCGGTCACGGAAACGGCCGGCGATCCGGTGGGCCATCGGCAGCCAGGCGACCACGAGTTCCTCGCGGATCATGTCCCGTTCTGGCCCCTCTTCAAGGGCGGCCAGCCTCGTGAAGAGGGCGGCGGTGTCCGGGGCATCGTCGTGGGTTCGCCTTGCGCAGACCGGAGTGGAGGTGTCGTCGACTGCTTCGGGGCGGGGTGTCGACATGTCGGTCGGCATGTGTATTCGCTCCTGAAGGATTCAGGGCGGGCGCGGACCCGGCGGGGGAACGGCCCGGACGAAACGGTCCAAGGGCTCCACACAGGAACTGCACGAATGCTGCCGAAGGGGCCCCAGCAGCCGGCGTGTTCCCTCTGCGCTCGCGCCTCCGGTCCGAAGCACGACCTTCCGTGTGCCCCTCCTTTCCCACCGTAAACGCCCTGCTCACCTTGCGCCAACGCCCCGCCCTCGGGTCGCCGACCGGCCGCGTTCCGTACGGCGCGGCGGTCATGTCCTGCAGCAATACGTTCGCCGGCCCCGGCAAGGTCTTTCGCCGGCCGGCGACACCGCGCGCCCGCCGGCGCGCGGTGGGCGGTGCGCGGTGGGCGGTGCGCGGTGGGCGGTGCGCGGACTGGACCGCCGCATTTTCCCGGAGGGGGGTGGCCTGCTGCCCCGGCAGGCGGCGTGCGGCGTTGCGGTCGTTCGCCACCGATGTACCGGAATCCGGCCTGGTCAGGAGGCTTCCGGCCGTCGGCACAGCGGTGGGCCGTGAAGCGGTCGCGGTGTGGGTACCCGGTGCCCAGCGGGCGCGTCCGCGCCATGTGTTCCCGGCGAGAGGTATCGACATGTTCTCGACCGACCGTTCTTTCCCGGACGGGCTCTGCGCCCTTGTGACCGGCGGCTCGCGGGGACTGGGACTGCTGACCGGTGCTCGTCTGGCGGCCCGCGGATGCCGGGTGACTCTGCTGGCCCGCGACGCCGACGAACTCGACCGGGCCACGGCCTGGATCCACGACAGGACCGGGCGGAACGTGCGTACCGTGGTCTGCGACGTCCGGGACGAGGCGGCTGTCACCTCCGCGGTGCGCGACACGGCGGAGGTCGCCGACGGCCTGGACGTGGTGATCGCCAACGCCGGCATCATCCAGGTGGCACCGGCCGAGGTCGGCGGTACGGCGGCGTTCCGGGATGCGATGGCGACCATCTTCGAGGGCACCCTGCACACCTCGCTCGCCGCTCTTCCCCTGTTGCGGCGCAGTCCAGCGGGAGGCCGGCTGGGACTGGTCGGCTCCGTCGGCGCGCTACTGGCCGTGCCTCACCTTGTCCCCTATTCCTGCGCCAAGGCCGCTGTCAGGGCGCTGGGCGAGGGTCTCCAGGAGGAGACGGCGGGCAGCGCGGTGAGCGTGACCACCGTGCATCCCGGCCTGATGCGCACCGGGTCCCATCTCCAGGCCGAGTTCGGGGGCCGCGCCGACGCGGAGTTCGCCTGGTTCTCCGCGCTGGCCGGGACGCCCCTGGTGTCCATGGACGCCGAACGGGCCGCCGAGAAAATCGTCCGGGCGGTGGAGCGCCGTCGTACCCGGGTGGTTCTCACCCCCGCCGCGCACGCGGCGTCGCTCGCTCACGGTGTGGCACCGGCCCTGGTCACGCGGGTCAGCGGACTGGCGGCGCGGGCCCTGCCCACCGCGCCGGAGGCGGACCCGGCCGGCGCGGGCACAATGAAACAGGGGCATTTCCTCGGGGATCTCTCGCAACCCCGTTGGAGGCAGGCCCTGCGCCGGGCCGGCAGTTCCCTCAACGACCGGGCCGCCCAGCGCTACAACCAACAGCGACCGGGGCCACCCACCAGCGCCTGAACCACCCGAGCCGGGCGAGGCGGTCGTCAAGCCGAATGCCCTGGAAGGGTTCGGGAGCCGTGAATCCGGTCTTCGGCGAACTCTTCCCGCTGAGCGTTCGCCCGCCCCGGGGCCCGGCGGCGTCGCTCCGGGGGGGGCTGATCGGCACGCACCGAGCAGTCAGGGATGCCCCGTGGCACCGCTCGGGGCGGCACCGTGTTGTGCCCCGGTCACTGGGCTTGCCGTCGACGTCGGCCACGAGATCGCAACGGCCGGCAGAGCGCGGTGCAGCGGCAGGTCCCGCCACCTGTCACGTGACGCGCAGGGCCCGACGCCGGCCGCCCGTCCGCCTTTTCATCCGACGCCGGGCCTTGCGCTGTGGTCCACGGCGCAAGGCCCCTGCGAACCCGGGCCGGTCAGTTGACGGCCAGGACCGCCGTGTTGTTCGTGAGGTCCGGGTCGAATTCGAACGGGTACTGTCCGAACTCGCCGAACGGGGGGTGGATGCTCACGGCGCCGGTCGCGCCGGGCACCACGGTGTCGACGCGCACGGAGAACACGAACGTCCGCTGGGTGTCCTCCAGCACCCAGTACCGCAGGGAGCAGTCGTAGCGCGGGGCGCCTGTCTTGTTCTCGTAGTAGCCGCCCGCGAGGGTGCGCGGGGAGCAGCCGGACGGCACGCCGGTGACCTCGGTACCGGCGGGCACGATCAACCGGACCTCGGCGACCGGGTCGCCGGAGCCGAGGTTGCCCAACCAGGCCGGTCCGTTGTTCTTGAAGGTGAGCTCGGCCGTGGCCGTCTCGCCCGCCGCGGCTGAGATCGTGTCACCGGTCACGGAGAAGTCCGCAGTGTTGTCCGCACCGATCTGGAGGATCCTGTAGTCGTTCTCGGAATCGAGGTCCTGGGCGCCGTCGCCCGGTTCGACATCGATGTCGAGACGCTCGGTCAGCGCCTGCGGGGCGAGTCGCACGGTCAACGGCTCGGGCAGCTCGAAGGAGTCGCCCGGCGCCAGCACCTGGTCGAACGTGCAGACCGCCGTGTTCGACGGTGCGTAGTCGCTGCCGTCCGTCGTGGTGTAGGTGCAGGCGTCGTACCGGGTCAGATCCGTCAGACCGTACGACGCGTACAGTTTGACCGTGAACCCGTTCGCGCTCTCGTTGCCCGTGTTGGTGATCTTGAACGGGATCGTCCGCACATCGCCGGGCTGACCGTCCTCGATGCCGGCGACGGGGGCGATGGCAAGGTCGGGCCCGGAGCCGACGGTGAGCGTGGTCTCGAAGCTCTCGTGCGGTGCGGTGAGGGTGCCGTCGGGGCCGCCGGTGGCCGTCGCCTCGTAGCTGATCCTGCCCTGCGCGCCGACTTCGGCACCGTCGGCCGCGCGCACCGTCAGGAACACCTGGTCCTCATAGTCACCCCCGATCGCGGTGACCACGGGGATGTCGCACACCGCGCTCATCCCGCTCGGCGTGCAGTTGTCGGGCCAGGTCACCTCGGCGAGGTCGGCGAGATCGGAGACGTCGACGGTGAGCCTGCCGTCGGTCACCGTGAAATTCTGGTTGTCGTGGTAGAGGCCGACGCCGAGCGTGCGTGACTGCGGTTCACCGCCGTCGTAGCCGAGCGGCAGCGTCTGCTCGTACGGCTCGTTGATCCACAACTGGTCAGTCTGCGGCTCCTCGTCGGCGAGCGCGGGCGCGGCAAGGCCGGCAGCCAGTAAACCGGCCGCCACCGCCACCGCGGCGCCGGATCTGAGACGTACCGGACGTCCAGCAGAGAACACTCTCATTGCTACCCCCCAGGGTGTGGTGATCGACTGAAGCGCCGGCATGCCCGGCGCGCCGAAAGGATCATCACACGGCAGGAGAGACCACCGCGCCCCAGTTTTCGACCTCGCCGGGAAGCACCCGGCGGCCGCCCGTTTCTGTGTCCGAGTCGGACGCCGCTGCCCACCCAAGGCCCCATCCACAGCCCAGAACGCCTTGCCGAGAGATCGCTGCCAGTTCGCCACGGCAGGACCAACCCCGTGAAACGGCCCGCGAGCATCACCGGACGAAACCGACTCAGACCGCAGAAGGCAAGCTCAGCTCCGCCGACGCGGCGCCCGTGGCCGGCGGCGCCCACGTCCACCGCTGCGACCGGGTCCAGCGGCGGACGGAAGCTGCCGCTGTCGCGGCCGGCCGGCCCTACGCCGACTCCCGCAACCGCAGCTTTCCGTGGACCACCATCTCGTCCCGGCTGAGCCCGCCACTGCGGGTCAGCAGCCGCGCCGCCTGTTCGACGGCGAGCGCGCCGAGCTCCCGGGTGTCGAGGGCGACGGTGGACAGCGGCGGTTCGACCAGGGACCCGAGCTGAAGGCCGTCGAAGCCGATCACGGCAAGGTCGTGGGGGACCCGGCGTCCGAGCCGACGGGCGGCACGCAGTGCGCCGATGGCGATGATGTCGTTGAACGTGAACACGGCGGTGAGGTCGGGGTGCTGGGCGAGCAGGTCCTTCAGCGCGCCCTCCCCGCCCTCCACACTCTGGTCGGCGCGGCACACCGCGGCGGAGTCGAGTCCGCAGGCGTCCATCGCGGCGGCGAACCAGTCGTGGCGGTTGCTCGGCTCGGACCTGCCCGCGTGATCGAGCATGCCGATCCGACGGTGTCCCGACTCGGCCAGGTGACGGATCGCGGAGGCGACGCCCTGCTCTCCGTCGATCCGGATCGTGCTGAACCGCCCGGAGCTGTGCTCCCGGTCGATGAGCACGACCGGCATCCCCCGGGTCAGCCGGTCGATCTCCTCCTCGGTCAGGCTCATGTACCCCACGACAGCATCCACCTGCGAGGCGATCGCCTCCAGGGTGCCCCGCTCCTCCTCGACGCGATCACCGGTGTCGCACACGACGACATGCCAGCCGCGGGCCCGCGCCGCGTCCAGAGAGGAGGCGGCGACCTCGGTGAAGAAGGGGTTGAGCAGATCGGGGATCACGAGGCCGACGCTGATCGTGTCCTGGCGGACCAGCCCGCGGGCGAACCGGCTCGGCCGGTATCCCAGCGCGAGGGCGGCATCGAGGACGCGCTGCTTGGTGGCGACGCCGATCTCGTCCTTGTCGTTGAGCGCCCGGGACACCGTCTGGCGGGACACCCCGGCGCTCCGCGCCACATCGTCGATCGTCACCCGGCGGGGTCCGGTCCCCGACGACGCCATCGTTCACCTCCGCCTGTTGTCGACGCGCGCGCGTCGCAAGGGACACTGAGTATGCCCCCGGCCCACATTGTGGTGCGACCACGTGTGCGAATGGTTGCTGGTGCTCCCGTGACTCCAGAGCCTTGACACTCGGCACAACCGAAGCGCAAAATCCCAATCACTTCACGACAAGCCCTCCGTTACCGCTCCCGTGATCGCTCCCGTGAGCGCTCACGGTACCGCTCACGGAATCACATTCCAACCAGAAGGCATCCGCCTCCAGGTGTCAACGTCGACCCCGCCTAGCACCGTCGCTAGTCGTTCTCTGGAACGGAAGATATGAGCAGCACAGTCACTCGCACTCGCCTCGTCATCGCAGCCGCGGCCGCCGGCGTGGTCGTCCTCGCAGGGTGCTCGTCGTCCGACTCGTCGTCCGACAACGCGTCCGCCACCTCCTGTGAGCCCTCCAAGGGCAAGGTCACCCTGCAGTACTGGAACACCGTCAACGGCATGGACAAAGTCGTCGACCTGTGGAACAAGGAACACCCCGACATCCAGGTCGAGTCGAAGAACATCTCCAACGACCAGTACGGCGCGATCGGCAACGCCCTCAAGGCAGGTACGGCGCCGGACCTCGCCCAGGTCGGCTACGACCAGCTGCCCACCCTGCGCTCCCAGGACGCCTTCGTGGACGCCTCGGCCTGCAAGACGGCCGCCGACGCCGAGTCGAAGTTCGTGCCGTGGACCTGGTCGCAGGCCAGCTTCGGCGGCGAAGGGGTGTTCGCCCTTCCGCAGGACACGGGCCCGATGGCCATGTACGTACGCACCGACATCTTCAAGAAGTACAACGTCCCGATTCCGACGACCTGGGACGAGTACACCACCGCCGCGGAGAAGCTGCACAAGGCGGACCCGAAGCTCACCATGACGTTCTTCGACCCGAACAACGCCGAATGGTTCAACGGGCTCCTCTGGCAGAACAACGCGAACATGTACAGCTACTCCGGCGACAAGTGGCACGTCACCGTGGAGTCGGACAAGAGCAAGCAGGTCGCCGACTACTGGCAGAAGCTGATCGACGACAAGCTCGTGCGCACCGACCTCGCCAACGGGTCGACGCAGATGTTCGCCGCCTACCAGAACGACCAGATGGCCACGCAGATCGGGGCGGCCTGGGGCTACACGGGGATGCGCGACAACCTGCCCGACCAGGCCGGCAAGTGGTCGATCGTCCCGATGCCGACCTGGGGTGCGGACGGCAACTCCGGTGACTGGGGCGGCTCGACCGTCGCGTTCATGAAGGGCGGCAAGCACCTCTACGAGGCGGCCGAGTTCAACACGTGGCTGAACACCGACCCCGAGGCGCTCGCGATGGCGAACGAGCTGGGCGGCCTGTACCCGGCGTCCACCGACGGTCTGAACCTGCCGGCGCTGTCCAAGGGCGTGCCGTACTACAACAACGAGAAGATCTTCGACGTCTTCGCCGAGTCGTCCAAGAAGGTCGACACCGACTTCAGCTGGGGTCCCACCCAGAAGACGGTGAACCTGGCACTGCAGGACGCGATGTCCAAGGCGGTGGCCGGTGACGGCAAGTTGACCGACGCGCTCGCGGCCGCCCAGGCCTCCGCGCTGAAGTCGATGGACGACCTGGCGATCCCCGCCACGGCGGGTAAGTGACCGAGGAATGACCGACATCGCCACCCGCCCCACCGACGCGGTGTCACCACCGCCCCGGGGCCGCCGCCGTCCGCGTCTGGACGTCGGCGGCCCCCGGGCCGGCACCATCGTCGCGTTCCTGACGCCCTTCTTCCTGCCGTTCGTCCTCTTCTACCTGGTGCCCATCGGCTACGCGCTGTGGCAGAGCTTCCGGGTGGTGCGCCGCTCCGGCGGGCAGTACGGCACCTCGTACACGACGTTCGGCGGCTTCGAGCAGTACGTCGAGGTGTTCCAGAACCACGAGTTCTGGGCCAGCATCGGCCGTATCGGCCTGTTCGGCATCGTGCAGGTGCCCATCATGCTGTTCACCGCGCTGGTCATGGCCCTGCTCCTCGACACCCACCTGCTGAAGCTCAAGGGGTTCTTCCGCACCGCCGCGTTCATGCCGTACGCGGTGCCCGGCGTCATCGCCGCGATCATGTGGTCGTATCTCTACTCGCCGCAACTCAGCCCGATCGTCGACCTGTTGAACGACATCGGTCTGAAGCCGGACTTCCTCGGCCCGGGTGCCGTGCTGTGGTCGGCGGCGAACATCTCGACCTGGCTGTGGACCGGCTACAACATGCTGATCATGTTCTCGGCGCTGCAGTCCATCCCGCAGGAACTCTACGAGGCCGCGAGGATCGACGGGGCCACCAACTGGGCCATCGCCTGGCGCATCAAGGTCCCGATCATCGCCCCGTCCATCGTCATGACCACGGTGTTCTCGATCATCGGCACACTCCAGCTGTACTCCGAGCCGGCCGTGCTGCGCCAGATCTCCTCGAACATCTCCAGCACGTTCACCCCGAACATGCTGGCGTACACCGTGGCCGTCGGGAACAACTACCAGCAGGCCGCCGCCATTTCGGTGGTCGTCGCCGTCATCACGTTCGTCTTGAGCTTCGGGTTCATGCGACTGACCTCCAAGAGGGCGGGACTGTGAACAAGCAACCCCGTGTCCAGGAAAGCCGCGTGAGCCGTACGGCCGTCATGGCTCTGATGCTCGTGCTGGCGATCTACTTCATGCTGCCGCTGTACTTCCTGATCGTCGCGGCGACCAAACCACAGGGCGATCTCGCCTCCACCAGCGGGCTGACGTTCTCGAACTTCCAGCTGTTCGAGAACCTGCACACCCTGTTCACCTTCAACGACGGCATCTTCGCCCGATGGATCCTCAACACGGTCGTCTACGCGGTGCTGGGCGCGGCCGTGGGCACCCTGATCTCGGCGCTGTGCGGCTACGCGCTCGCCAAGTTCCGCTTCCGCGGCCGGGAGTTCCTGTTCTCGGTGATTCTCGGCGGTGTGCTGGTTCCCAGCACCGCGCTGGCGCTGCCGCTGTTCCTGCTGTTCTCCGAAGTCGGACTCGTCAACACCTACTGGGCGGTCTTCCTGCCCAGTATCGTCAGCCCGTTCGGCGTCTATCTCGCGAGGATCTTCGCGAACGCCGCCGTGCCACAGGAACTCATCGAGTCCGCGCGCCTCGACGGTGCCGGCGAGTTCCGCACGTTCTTCTCGGTCTCGTTCAGGCTGATGTCCCCGGCGCTGGTGACCATCTTCCTGTTCCAGTTCGTCGGCATCTGGAACAACTTCTTCCTCCCGATGGTGATGCTCCAGAAGGAGGAGCTCTTCCCGATCACGCTCGGTCTCTTCACCTGGAACGGGCAGACCGCCCGCACCCCGCTCCTCCAGGAGTCCGTGATCATGGGCTCACTGGTGTCGATCGTGCCCGTGATCATCCTGTTCATCGTTCTCCAGCGGTTCTGGCGCACCGGGCTCGCCGCCGGCTCCCTGAAGTGACCGCTCCCGCCCCCCACTCCGTACAGAAGGTCCGCCCCCGCCATGCCCAACTCCGCTGTATTCGTCCCCCACTTCCACTGGGACCGGGAGTGGTACGAGCCCTTCCAGGTCTTCCGGCACCGGCTCGTGACCGCCCTCGACACCGTGCTGGAGACGCTTGAGGCGAACCCGGACTTCCGGTTCACCGTCGACGGTCAGATGGCCGCGGTCGAGGACTACCTGGAGATGCGTCCGGAGAACCGCGAGCGGGTCGTGGCCCTGGTCCGCGAGGGCCGGCTCGCGATCGGACCGTGGCTGATCCTGCTCGACGAGTTCCTGTGCTCCGGCGAGACCATCGTGCGCAATCTCCAGATGGGGTGGGCGGCGGCGGAGCGGCTCGGCGGCTCCATGACCATCGGCTATCTGCCGGACATGTTCGGCCACGTCGCGCAGATGCCGCAGATCCTGGCACGCGCCGGGATCGAGCACGCGGCGCTGTGGCGCGGGGTGCCCGGCTCGGTCGAGGGGCACGCCTTCCGCTGGCGCGCACCGGACGGCTCCGAGGTGCGCACCGAGTTCCTCTTCGACGGCTACGACAATGGCCTGGACGTCCTCCTGGTGCCGGACCAGATCGGCCGCGCGCTCGGTGAGTACGCGGAGATGACAGCCGAGCGGTGGGGCGGCGATCCGGTGCTGGCCATGGCGGGCACTGACCACAACGCGCCCGACCCGCAGCTGGCGGCCTGGCTGCGCAAGGCGTCCGGTGTGGAGCTGCCGATCAGCGTCGCGACGCTCGACGAGTACATCCGGGGGCATGTACGCGACGAGGTGACCTCCGTCGTCACCGGTGAGCTGCGCAGCCATGTGCGGGGCAACATCCTGCCGGGCGTGCTGTCCGTGCGGCTCGGGCTCAAGCAGCGGATGGCCGTCGCGGAGCGCACCGTCGACCACGCCGAGCGAGTGAACGCGCTGTGGTCGCGACGCGACGACTCGGCCTTCCTCTCCCTCGCCTGGCACAAGATCATCGAGTCCACCGCGCACGACTCGGTGGTCGGTTCGGGCACCGACGAGACCTGCGACCAGGTCGCGGCGCGGCTCGCCGAGGCGGCGCAGACCGCCCGTGCCGTGCGGGACGCGGCGCTCGCCGAGCCCGCCGCACGGGTGCCGAGCGACGCCTACCTGGTGGCCAACCCGCTGCCGTCGCCGCGAACGGCGCTGGTCGAGGTCGATGTCCTGGCCCCGGCTGCCGGGACCGCGCTCGTCGCCACCGGCGCCGACGGGTCGGCGCATCCCGTGCAGCTGATCTCCGAGGACCCGACCGTGCTCAGCGACGAGCGCATGGACGCCTCGCAGCTCGAACGCGTACTACGCCGTATCCACCGTCGGGAGCTGTTCGGACTGCTCATCGACCGCTACGAACTGACGCCGGGCTCACTGGTGTTCCATCTCGCCGAGGTGCCGGCCGGCGGGCCGTTCGACCTGCTGATCCTGCGTCGCGAGGTCGCCGCCGCGGCTGCCGCGCATCCGGGCGAGTGGCAGGTGCGGACGCTGGCCGAGGCGCGGGCGACCGCGCTGGTGCCGGTGCACGTGCCCGCCTCCGGGCTGACCGCTCTCCGGGTCACGACGGCCGACCGGAACACCACCCCGGCGCCACGGCTCACACCGGCCACGGCCACCGTGTCTCCGTCGGCGGACGCACTGTCGAACGGTTTGGTCGAGGTGGTGGTGGCCGACGACGGCACGCTGGTCGTGACCGGCGCGGACGGCACAGTCCTGTCGGGGGTGGGCCGCCTGGTCGACGGCGGTGACCGCGGCGACAGCTACAACTACGCTCCCCCGGCCCGGGACACGCTGGTGTCGGAGCCGGCCCAGGTCACCGTCGAACTCGTCGAGAGCGGGCCGCTGCGTGCCCGGCTGCGCGTCACCCGCGTCTACGAGTGGCCCGACGCGCTCGCCGCCGACCGTGACGCGCGCGGCCGTACCACCGTCCCGACGCCGGTGGAGATGCTGGTGGAGCTGCGCACGGGTGAGCCGTTCGTACGGATCTCCACCGCCTTCCTCAACCGGTCCGCCGACCACCGGCTGCGCTTCCACGTGCCGCTGCCCCGGCCCGTCACCCTGTCCGCCTCCGCCGGACAGTTCGCCGTCACCGAACGTGGACTCACGGCGGAGGGCGGCTGGGGCGAGTACCCGCTCCCCACCTTCCCGGCGAGCACCTTCGTGTCGGCAGGGCCGGCCACCGTCCTCCTCGACCACTCCAGCGAGTACGAACTCGTCGACGACGGCTCGGCGCTGGCCCTCACGCTGCTGCGCGCGATCGGCTCGATCAGCGTCAACATCCACCCCTTGCGCGACGAGCCCGCGGCGAGCGAGATCCCCGCCCCGGGCGCACAGGACCTCGGCATGCGCATCGAGAACCGGCTCGCCGTCCTGCCCTCGGCCACCGGCTGGCAGGGAGCGGACGCGGTCGCCCTCGCCGAGGAGTTCCGGGGCGACGTACTCGTCACGCGGGGTACCGCACCCGCCGGGGGCACCCTGCCGGCCGACGTGAGCGGCGTCCGGGTCGACGGCAAGGACGTGTCCGTGTCCAGCATCCGCCGGGTCCCCGCCGACGGGGACGCGCACGGAGCCGGGAACGGGCACGGTGCCGGGGACGGGCACGGTGCCGGGGACGGGCACGGTGCCGGGGACGGCATCGAGGTCCGGCTTGTCGCGCTGAGCGACACCGGATCGACCGCCCGTCTGACGGGTGACTTCACGGAGGCCACCACGGTCGACCTGCTCGGCCGGCCGCTCTCCACCACACCGGCGCAGGACAGCCTCGAACTCGCCCTCTCGCCCTGGGAGATCCGCACGGTCGTGCTGAGGCAGCACCCCACGGCCCCCACGAACCGACCGTGACCGACACCCACGCCCGCCACCGGCCGTACGAACCGGCCGTCACCGACCCCCACGCCCGCCACCAGCCGTACGAACGGGCCGTCACCGACCTCCACGCCCGCCACCGCAGGGGCGACGTCCACCGAGCCCCCACGAAGAAAGACGTGACCTCTTGCTCTCCGAGCTCTCCGCGTATGTTTCGGACCCGGCACCTGCGCGCGGCGCACTGCGCCCGGCGCGCTCGTGGCTGCACACCGACGCCCCGTCCCTCTCCCTCAACGGGCCTTGGCGCTTCCGGCTGTCCCCCACGGCGTCGGTCGCAGCGGACTTCGTAGCGGACGACTTCTCCGACGACGGCTGGGGGACCCTGGCGGTGCCCGCGCACTGGGTGCTGGAGGGGGACGGCGCCTACGGCAGGCCCATCTACACGAACATCCAGTTCCCGTTCCCGATCGATCCGCCCCATGTCCCCGACGAGAACCCCACGGGCGACTACCGCCGCCACTTCGACCTTCCCGACGGCTGGTCGGACGCCGAACGGATTGTGCTGCGGTTCGACGGGGTCGAGTCACTCTTCACGGTGTGGGTCAACGGCGTGGAGACCGGCGGCGCCAGCGGTAGCCGGCTCGCCCACGAGTTCGATGTGACGGACGCGGTGCGTCCGGGTGACAACGTAGTCGCGGTGCGGGTGCACCAGTGGTCCGCGGCCAGCTATGTCGAGGACCAGGACCAGTGGTGGCTGCCGGGAATCTTCCGCGACGTCACCCTTCTCGCCCGCCCGGCCGGCGGCATCGAGGACGTCTGGCTCAGGACCGGTTACGCCGCCGGGCAGGGCCGGATCGACCCGGAGGTCACCGCCGACGCGTCGGCCTTTCCCGTCACCCTGCGGATCCCCGAGCTCGGCGTCGAGCAGGTCTGGGCGACGGCGGCCGAGGTTGCCCCGCTGGACGTGGCCGGGGTGGAGCCCTGGTCGGCGGAGGCGCCACGCCTGTACGAGGCCACGGTCTCCTCGGCGGCGGAGAGCATCACCATGCGGGTGGGTTTCCGCACGGTCGAGATCCGCGGCGACCAGTTCCTGGTCAACGGCCGCCGGGTGGTCTTCCACGGAGTCAACCGTCACGAGGCGCACCCCCGGCGCGGCCGGGTCTTTGACGAGCAGCATGCGCGCGAAGACCTCGCCCGGATGAAGCGGTTCAACGTGAACGCCATCCGCACCAGCCACTACCCACCTCACCCGCGCCTCCTCGACCTCGCCGACGAACTCGGGTTCTGGGTCGTCCTGGAGTGCGACCTGGAGACCCACGGCTTCGACAAGATCGGCTGGGTCGGCAACCCGAGCGACGACCCGGCGTGGCGCCCGGCCTACCTCGACCGCATCCAGCGGACCGTCGAACGGGACAAGAACCATCCCAGCGTCGTCATCTGGTCGCTCGGTAACGAGGCCGGCACCGGCGCCAACCTCGCCGCGATGTCGGCATGGGTCCACACCCGGGACGCCGAACGGCCGGTGCACTACGAGGGCGACCACACGGGCGACTACACCGACATCTACTCGCTCATGTACCCGACGATCCCGGAGACCGAGCGGGTCGGCACCGACGACGCCTCGTCCACCCTCCTGGACTGCACCCCCGCCCAGAGCGCCCGCCAGCGCGGCAAACCGTTCCTGCTGTGCGAGTACGCCCATGCGATGGGCAACGGGCCGGGCGCGTTCGACCAGTACGAGGCGCTCGTGCATGAGTATCCGCGGCTGCACGGCGGCTTCGTCTGGGAGTGGCGGGATCACGGCATTCTGGCGACGGCCCCGGACGGCACGCCGTACTACGCCTATGGCGGCGACTTCGGCGAAGTCGTGCACGACAGCAACTTCGTGATGGACGGCATGCTGTTGAGCAACGACGTCCCCACGCCCAGCCTCCACGAGTTCAAAGCGGTCGTGCAGCCGCTCCGCTTCGTCTTCGACGGCGAGAAGGCCGCGATCACGAACCTGCGGCACTCGGCCGACACGTCGGATCTGCGGTTCTGCTGGCGGGTCGAGCACGACGGCGTGTCCGTGGACTCGGGCGAGCTTGACGTCCCCGTGGTCGCGGCAGGCGAGTCGGCCCGGGTGACGCTGCCTCGGGTCACGGTGTCCCCGGACGCCGAGACCTGGCTCACGATCGACGCGGTGCTGGCGACCGGCACCGCATGGGCCGCTCAGGGGCATGTCGTCGCGACCGCGCAGCACGACCACTCCGTCCGCCGCCCGGTCCCCCGCGCCCGTCCGCGCGCCGACTGGCGGCCCGGCGACGGCACCCTCACCCTCGGCATCGCCGAGTTCACCGGCGGGTCACTCACCCGTCTCGCCGGCCGCGCCGTGACCGGACCGCGCCTGGAACTCTTCCGCGCCCCGACCGACAACGACGAGGCCCCGGGAGACCGCCTCGAAGGCAGCGACGACAGTGTCGCCGGGGTGTCCAATGCCGACCTGTGGCGCCGCGACGGCCTGGACCGGCTCACCACGCGCCAGGTCACCGTCGAGCACGCGGCGCACGCCCTGCGCACGGTCACCAAGGTCTCCGCCGCGCACTCCGCCCAGTACGTGACGGTGGAGACCATCTGGTCGGTAGAGGAGGACGAACTCGAACTACGCGTCGAGATCGAACCGTCGCGCGGCTGGCGGACGGTCTGGCCGAGGATCGGTGTGCACTTCGGCCTGCCCGACGGCACTGCCCCCGTCGACGGCGCGGAGTGGTTCGGGCTGGGTCCGTTCGAGTCCTACCCCGACAGCCTCCACGCCGCACGCACCGGACTCTTCACCGCGCCGGTCGGCGAACTCTCGGTCGACTACGCGCGCCCCCAGGAGACCGGCCACCGCTCGCGGCTGCGGCACCTGACGCTGACCAGCAACACGGAGCAGGTGGTGCGCATGACCGCCCTGCCCGACACCCAGGGCCGGCGTCCCGGCTTCACCCTCAGCCGCCACACCCCTCAGCAGATCGCCCAGGCCCGGCACCCCTTCGAGCTCCCGGCATCGACAACCAGTCACCTCATCATCGACGCGGCCCAGCACGGCCTCGGCTCCCGCGCCTGCGGCCCCGACGTATGGCCGGAGTTCGCGCTGCGCCCGGAGGCGCGCACGATCAGGCTCCGGATAGCGGGAGGCCGAACCATGACGTGAGGTCGAACCATGGCGTGAGGTCGAACCATGGCGTAGGCCCGCCCGTTCGGCGCCAGGGCCCCTGTGCGGGGCAGCGGGGCACGGATGCGCAATCGCGCAGGTCCGTGCCCGCCTTCCGGACAGCGTGACGGGCCATTCCTTGCGACCCGGCCAGCGCATCTCAGGCCGGACGAGCGCGGCCGAGAACCCAGCGCACAGGTCACCGAGTACGGCGGTCGGCGGCCGGCGGGAACAGGTGCCCGATTCGTTCGCTAAAGGTCGCCATGAGGCCCGCGAGAGCCTCGGCGATCCGCGAGGCCGTGGCGCGGGCGTCACGAACTGGCCGGTCCACGCCGACGGCGTACGTGCACGCATGGCGAAGCCTTCTGACCAGCAGGCCGGCCGGACCGCCCCCCTTCTGCAGTCCGGCTGTACCGCGGACCCGGCAGTTCTGCGCACTGACGTGGAAGCCGACCGTGCCGGGGTACGCGCCCCCTCCCCGACGGAAGACGGTCAGGCCTTGCGTCCCACGCCTCCGAACATGGCCACCTCGGCGGGCAGCTCGGCCTCGCCGTCGTCCGGGCGCCAGCGATTGCAGGAGACCACGCCTGGATCGAGGAGCTCCAGCCCGTCGAAGAACCCGGTGACGGCAGCCGGGGTGCGCTGGGTCAGCTTTGGCGTGCCGTGCTCGTTCCAGAAGGCCACCGCGGCGTCGACGTCCGGCATGTCCGGCCGGGTGATGGTGTGCGAGAGGACGAGGTGGCTGCCTGCGGGCAGCGCGTCCATCAGACTCCGCACGGTCGCGTACGCCTCTTCGTCATCATCGATGAAGATGACGACGCCGAGCAGCACCAACGCCACCGGCTCACTGAAGTCCAGAGTGCGGGCCGCCTGCTCCAGGATCGCGTCGACGTTACGCAAGTCATCGTCGAGGTAATCAGTGCGTCCTTCCGGCGTACTGGTCAGCAGTGCCCCGGCGTGGGCCAGCACGATGGGGTCGTTGTCGACATAGACGATGCGGGACTCCGGCGCGACACGCTGGGCGACCTCGTGCGTGTTGTCAGCGGTAGGCAGACCGGTGCCGATGTCCAGGAACTGCCGTATCCCGCAGTCGTCAGCGAGGTACCGTACGGCGCGCCCGAGGAACAGCCGGTCTGCGAGGGCGTAGTCGCCGATACCCGGGTGCAACTGGCGTATCTGGTCCCCAGCTTCCTGATCGACCTCGTAGTTGTCCTTGCCGCCCAGCCAGTAGTTCCAGATCCGGGCCGTGTGCGGCTGGTCGGTCTTGATTCGCTTGCGCGCCTCGATCGACGCGGCGGGGATCTCAGTCACGGGATGTCCTCCAGATCAAGCCGATAATTGGTCAAGGAGCAACCTAGCCGCATGACTTGGGGACAGCGACTCCCTCCGGCGAGCGGGCCGGATGACGAAGAGGGCGGTGCGACTCCTGCCCATGACCGGCACGCCCCACCCGACATACGACTCGAGCAACCCGCGCACAAGGACGGGACACCGCGGAACATCCCGATCGCCTTCGCCTGGAACGGCAAGGAGGTCGTGATGTGCACGTCGAAGAACGCCCCCAAGCTGGCTTCGCTCCGTCAGAACCCTGCCGTCGCCATCACCGTCGACACCGAGGTGCACCCGCCCAAGATCCTGCTCGTCCGCGGCACTGTCGAACTCGACGAGGTGGACGGCATTCCCGAGGAGTACCTCGAGATGAACGGCTCCTACGAGATGACGGCCGAGCAACGGGTCGAGTGGGAGGCCGAGGTCCACTCCCTCTACGACGGCATGGTCCGCATCGTGATGACGCCGACGTGGACAAAACTGATCGACTTCGAGACGACCTTGCCCAGCGCCGTCGAGGAACTCGTCCAGCAGCGTGCGGAACGTCAGCAGCAGAGTGGCAACAGCGCGCGATCCGACGAGCCAGGGACGTTGAAGGCATGACCATGCCGCGCATGGAGCGAGCCGCCCGCCGTCAACCGAGAGGTCACACCACCGGTAGGGGCGCCGGTGCGCGTGGCTCGCCTTGTGGGCGAGATCCGAGTTGGCATATGAAGCCGCACTGCCACACGCTGGAGCCATGGCAGGGGCGCCGATAGTCGTGCACAGGCCGCTCGAAACGGGCGGTCGGCCGGTCGTCGTGCGCAGTGAGATCGTCGGCCTGGCCCACTCCGACCACGACGTCGTGGAGTTCCTGCGCCGCGCCGGTCTGGCGTTCGGTGAGGACGTGCTCGACGATCCGGTGTGGGTGGAATGGAAAGGCGGTGGGGCACACGACTACGAGACTGCCTGACAGGTGACCGTTCCCGCCCGGAGATCCGGGGAACGGCATGCCGGGAACGGCATCCGAGGCAGGCCGTGGTCATGGCTGATCGTTCGGCAGGAGGGCACCGGCACCGGTCAGCGGCGGCGCAGCATTATTCCGAGCGACGGCGCAGCATTATTCCGGGCGGGGGCCCGCCGACTGCAGATCCCTCTGGCCCTCACCGTGTTTCTCGTCATGCGCGGCAAGGAGGGACAGCAGCTCCGCCACCGCGAGCCCCCGGTCGGCGGGATGCCGCAGCAAGGTGCCGTCCTCGATGCGATACGCGTTCGAGCGCCCTTGACGGGTGTGGGTGAGATAGCCGTCCGCCTCCAGATCCGAAACGATCTTCTGGACAGCGCGCTCGGTCAGCCTGCAACGCGCCGCGATGTCACGGATGCGGGTGCTGGGATCGTCGGCGATCGCGGCCAGCACGCGCGCGTGGTTCGTGAGAAACGTCCAGCCACTGTGTGATTCGGGTACTCCGCGCATGACCCCATGATAGGACATTGGATTTACGCATCCAAAAGGACGAACTTTGTTTCCTGCATCGCTTGACGTGTGAGGGGCGGCGGGCTGAGGCTGGAGGAGGCACACAAGCACGGGATGCCAATGGAGTGGACGCCATGCCTGAACACACACTCACCGCCCAGCTCAAGGTGGCTGACGAGGTCCACTCAGCGCCGCCAGACCATTCGGCGAGCGGTCACCAGGGGCCGCTGCTGGGGATCGAGGCACACCCCGCGGGCGACTGGACCCTCGTCGTGGTGTCCGGCGCGATCGACATCGTCACGGAGCAGGCACTGCACAACGGTCTGCGCCAAGCCCTTGCCCGCTCGGCACGCGGCATCGACCTCGATCTGAGCGGCGTCGACTTCTGCGACTGCTCCGGACTCAACGTCCTGCTGCACCTCCGAAGGCGCGCCCTGGACGAAGGCAAGACCATCGCCATCCAGGCGACCAGCACCGCAGTGCGCCGACTTTTCTCGGTCACCGGCACGCTGTCCCTGTTCGCGGTAGCGGGTGAAGCCGACGAGGCCGGTCGGACCCGGGACACACATTCCGGATCGGCACACCGCACAGGGGGCGACACAACCTCGCTCGGCGAAGCGAACCAGGATCTGCGGATCGAACTGGTTCAGCTGCGGCGGGCCCTGCAGACGCGGCCCGTCATCGACCTGGCCCGTGGAGTTCTCATGGCCTCTTTCGGCCTGAGTGCTGAGGACGCCTGGAAGGTCCTTGTCTCGGTGTCCCAGCACACCAACACCAAGCTTCACCACGTGGCCGACAACCTCGTCAACGCCGTCACCGGTGACGCACTCGCGGAATCGTTCCAGTCGCAGGTCTCCGACTCGGTCACCACGCTCCGGACAGCGCCGTCGGTGCCGGCAACTTCCTGCGTCAGGGAAGGCGTCAGGGAAGGTTGAACCGGCTCTCAGTCCTCGCCCCGGATGATGTTGCTCTCCTGATCGGGGCTCTCCAGTTCAGTACTTTCGGCACGCTGTGGGTTCGGGGTGCCGGATAGCGCGACCGGACCGTCGCCGGTCCTACGGCTCTCATGCGTCGGTTGGATGTCTGTGCCGGTGCCGGATTCCATGAGGGAGGCACCTCCTGATGTCTACGGCCGGTCGTTCGAGTACCCGGCACGGCCTGTTCAAACGAACGAGGGTCCGGCGGCCTCGACGACCGGCGTGCCCACGGCCGGTCCAGCCCTCTGGATGAGGGTCCCTCCCGCGGGTAGTCGCTTGTCATGACTGTCTATGGACTGCACGCCTCGCACGAACAGGTCCCGCCCGCGGACCTGCTGGACGCCGTGGTGCACGCGGAACGCGCAGGCTTCACCGCCGCCATGTGCTCGGACCACTTCTCACCGTGGAGCGTCCGCCAGGGCGAGTCCGGGTTCGCCTGGTCGTGGCTCGGCGCCGCCCTCCAGGCCACCGGTCAGCTGCCGTTCGGCGTGGTGAACGCGCCCGGCCAGCGTTACCACCCCGCGATCGTCGCCCAGGCGGTCGCCAGTCTCACCGCCATGTATCCGGCAAGGTTCTGGGTGGCGCTCGGCAGCGGCGAGGCCTCCAACGAGCACATCACAGGAACGGGCTGGCCCCGCAAGGACATCCGCTCCGCGCGGCTGCGCGAGTGCGTCGATGTCATCCGAGCACTGCTACGAGGGGAGGAGGTCAGCCACGACGGGCTGGTGACCGTGGACCGAGCTCGACTGTGGACGCTGCCGTCCGAGATACCGCCGCTGATCGGAGCTGCGTGCAGCACGGCGACCGCGGCTTGGTGCGCCCAATGGGCGGACGGCCTGATCACGGTCAACGCTCCGAGTGAACAGCTGCGAGAAATCGTGGACGCCTACCGTGACGCAGGCGGCCGTGGACCGCTGCACCTCCAGGTGCACCTCAGCTGGGCGCCCCGGGAGGACGAGGCCGTTGCGCTGGCTCACGACCAATGGCGCACCAACGTGCACGCGCCCCCGGCCAGTTGGGACGTGGACTCCGCGGAAGTGTTCGACATTGTCAGTGAGCACGTCACCCCCGAGCAGGTGGCGCACTCGGTCAACGTCTCGTCCGACCTGGGCAGGCACACCGCCTGGCTGCAGGAGTATGCCGAACTGGGCTTCGACGCGGTGATGCTGCATCACGTGGGCCGCGAACAGAGCCCGTTCATCGATGCCTTCGGGGCCGAGGTACTGCCGCGACTCGACGTCACCCGCCCGCTGCCCGCCACGGAGAAGGAGTACCGATGCGTCTGACCCGTACGTCCGACCTGTGGTGGAAGAACGCGGTGGTGTACTGCCTGGACGTCGAGACCTACCAGGACGGAAACGGCGACGGGGTCGGCGACTTCCGGGGTCTCACGCAGCGCGTCGACCATCTGGAGCGTCTCGGCGTGACCTGCGTGTGGCTGATGCCGTTCTATCCGACCCGGGAGCGCGACGACGGGTACGACATCACGGACTTCTACAGTGTCGACCCCAGGCTGGGCACCCTCGGTGAGTTCACCGAGTTCGTCCGCACCTGCCGGGACCGCGGCATCCGTGTGATCGCGGACCTCGTCGTCAACCACACCTCCACGGAGCACCCCTGGTTCAAGGACGCCCGCTCCGGCCGGGATTCAGCCCACCGTGACTGGTACGTCTGGGAGGACGAGCCCCCCGAGGACGGTCCCCAGGGTGTGGTCTTCCCCGATGCGGAGAACAGCCTGTGGGAGTACGACAAGGGCAGCGGCCAGTACTACCTGCACCGCTTCTACAAGCAACAGCCCGACCTCAACGTCGCCAACCCCGAGGTCCGCGACGAGATAGCCCGCGTCATGGGGTTCTGGACACAGCTCGGACTGTCCGGTTTCCGGGTCGACGCCGTGCCCTTCCTCCTGGAGACCGACGGTCAGGCCGACGCCGGAGCGCTGCCGGATCCGCACGAGTACCTCGCCGACCTGCGCGCCTTCCTCGGACGCCGTAACGGCGAGGCTGTACTGCTCGGCGAGGTCAACCTGCCCTACGACGACACCGCCCGTTTTTTCGGCGACCCCGCCTCGGGCCGCGGCGACGAGCTCACCATGTGCTTCGACTTCATCGCGATGCAGCAGATGTACCTGTCGATGGCACGCGAGGACGCCGGGCCGCTGGCCGCCGCGTTACGGGACCGCCCCACCGCCCCGCGCGACGCCCACTGGGCCACGTTCGTGCGCAACCACGACGAGCTCACTCTCGACAAGCTGAGCCAGGCCGAACGGGCCGAAGTGTTCGCTGCCTTCGGCCCGGACAAGAACATGCAGCTCTACGACCGGGGGCTGCGCCGCAGGCTGCCTCCCATGGTCGGGGGCGACCGGCGCCGCGTCGAACTCGCCTACAGCCTGCTGTTCACCCTGCCGGGTACCCCCGTGCTCTTCTACGGCGAGGAGGTCGGCATGGGGGAGAACCTGGTCGCCGAGGGACGCCAGGCCGTACGAACTCCTATGCAGTGGACCCCGGAGGCGGGCGCCGGCTTCTCCGATGCCCGTCCGGACGCCTTCCCCAACCCGCTGGCGGACGGCGCGTTCGGACCCCAGAAGGTCAACGTGTACGAGCAGAGTCGCGACCCGGGCTCGCTGTTGAGCCGCATTCGGCTGTTCATCGAGCGCTACAGGGAGGCCCCCGAGCTGGCCTGGGGCGACTACCGCCTCCTGGACACCGGGGAGCGAGCGGCCTTGGCGCACATCGCTTCCACCACCGACGGGACCGTTCTGGCGGTACACAATTTCGCGGCCGGGCCGCTCACCGTACGGCTGCGGCTGCCCGAGACCGAGGCCGGCGGGCGGCTCATGGATCTGCTCGACGAAGGGCACGCCGGTCTCACAGTGTCCGCCGACGGCCTGCTCCGCGTCGAACTGCCCGCCTACGGGTACCGGTGGCTGCGCGTCGGCACCCCGGCGGACGACCCCGCAAGGACTGTTGCCTCCGGCTGACACCGCGTCCGCCGGAAGCCTCCGACTTCGCAAAAACCCGTTGGCGGATCCGCGGCGACCACTGCTACTTTTCCGGGGGCCGTGCGAGAGAACGAGGAGGTGGTACCCGTGAACACAGTATCGACATGGGTGCTTCCCTCTGGGGTCACGGTCGGGCGATAGGTCGTCCGGGAGCGCCGTTCACGAGCACTCCCGAAAGGCACGACCATGCAGTTCACTTCCGAACACCGCCTCGACGACGGCGTCCTCGAACGCGAATTCAACCTCGGCGAGATCCCCGGCACCTTGTGGACTCCTGAGTCCCCCACGCCGGCCCCGCTGATTCTGATGGCCCCCAACAACGGCCTGCCCAAGGGGGCATCCCGGCTGGTGGCCCGGGCCCGGCACTCCGCAGCGCACGGCTACGCGGTGGCCTCCATCGACGCCCCGGGTTGCGGTGACCGGCCCCGTTCCGCCGCCGACGAGCGGGCCCGCGCCGACATCCGCCGGGCGATACAGGCCGGTGAGCCGGTCGATGAGATCTTCGAGTCCTTCATCGGCCCGCTGGTCGAAAAAGCGGTCCCGGAATGGCGGAACGCCCTGGACGCCCTCCTTTCGCTGCCCGAGATCTGCGGCCCGGTCGGGTACTCGGGGTGGACCGCCGTCGGCATTCGGCTCGCGGTCGCCGAGCCGCGCATCGCGGCCGCAGGTTTCTTCGCCGGGGGGTACGTACCCCGCGCCCAACGCGAGGAGGCCCGCCAGGTCACCATTCCGCTGCTGTTCCTGCTGCAGTGGGACGACGAAGGGAACCCACGGCAGCGTGCCCTGGACCTGTTCGACGCCTTCGGCACCAAGGAGAAGACGCTGCACGCCAATCTGGGCGGGCACACCGGCACACCGTGGTTCGAGGTGGAGGACGGGGGCCGGTTCTTCGGACGGCACCTGAAGTGAAGCCGGGCCGTCAGGCCGACAGCAGACGCTGAGCGACGACGGCCAGGTCGCCGCTCGTCGAGGACAGGCCCCGGCCCGACTCGATGAGCGGCAATCGCCAGATGCACAACCGCCCCGGTCGAAGCGGTACCGGCCACCATCGGTACCGCCGGCCGTGGCGGCGCTCGGCCACCAGCGCCGCCATCATCTGTAGGGCGCAACATGCAGAACCCCGCCGAATTCCCCTCCGAGCGCTGATCACAGGCCGTAGTGACTGCTACGCAGGGCTGCTTGAACTCTCGTCGCAGCGTCCACGGCGGAGAGCCTGAAGCACTGTCAGTGGTGGGTGGCAGCATCTGTTGTATGACGGACACCAAGGCATTCGACTGGCGCTCCTTCCTGCTTACGTGGAGCGGGGAGTGGGCGGATTCCCTGCCGGAAGGCGAGACGCTGCGCGCGGACGACGAGGCAGCGCGACGGGCGCGCTGGCTGGGTTTCCCACCGGCCTCCCAGAAGCGGATCGCAGCCATGGAGGAGCGCCTCGGTCGACGGATACCCCCGTCGTACCGGGAGTTCCTCAAGGTCAGTGACGGGTGGCGGAACGCGGGTGGGTTCGTGTGGCTGCTGGCGGGGACCAAGGACGCGCACTGGCACAACAACGAGTCAGGACTCGCGGAGATGATGGAGGAGTACTTGGACGAGGACGCCGGGCCCGAACAGTGGCGGGAGGCGGACCTCTGGCGCCGCGGGCTGCAACTGGACGTCGAGTCCGACGCCACGCACGTCCTCATGGATCCCGACGACGTGGACGAGGACGGCGAGTTGGCCGTCTACACGTGGGCGAGTTGGCGGGCCGCGCCACCCGCACGGCACGCGAACTTCCTTGAGTTCATGCGGAACATGCACCGGGAGTTCCACAGCCTGCGGGCGCACCGGAGCGACGGAGAGTTGGTCTTCGCCAACGACACGACGCGAAAGCTGGACGCCCTGGTGGAGGAGTCCGGGCGGGAGGCGCTGCGCGGCAACTGGGAACAGGCCGTCAAGACGCTGGACGAGGCCAAGGGGTACGGCAGACCGCGGGCCGCCGGTCTGGGCGACCAGATACGCCGCCTGCTCGGACAGACCTACATGGTGTACTTCGACGGATTGGTGACAGACCCGCAGTACGCTCCCGAACTGCTGCCACCGCTGGTTGCCGAGCACGCGGCGCACTCATACCGGGACGACTCCACGCTGAAGTTCCAGCTCCGGGGCGCCGACGACAACCTCCTGTCACTGGCTTACGCAACGCTGGATCGTGTGCGGAACGGCACGTACCGGTACACGGCGTCCGGGCCGTTCGGGGAAGCGGTCGAGCGGGCGCGGGAGTTGGCGCGCTGGGGAGACACCGATGAAGCATGGCGGACTCTGATCAGCAGTGTTCCTTTGTGGGAGCCGCTGGGACCGGACCACCTGGCGCCGCTGGGGTGGGTGGCCGACCCCCTGCTCGGACCGCTGCTGACTCCGGATCGGGGCCGCGAGTTGCTGTCCACTCCAAGGGGCGGGCAGGCCGGGGAGGCACCGGCGCCGACGGCTGAGCTCGACTCGGGCGACCTGACATGGCTCGCGGAGCCGGACCCGGGCAACAACCGCACGTCCTACCGGTTCGTCCTGGTGGAAAGTGTGGAACCGGAGGAGTTGCCCGGACGGCTCGGGGACGTTGACGGCACCGTGCTGAACGAACCCATCACCTGCTGGGAGTCGCGCCGCAGGTCGATGCACAACCAACGGGAGTTCTCGTCCTACGACGACAGGGCTCTCATGGCGGTCGGCCGGGCCGGCACCGGTTGGAGCTTCGCTTTCGACGGTGATCCCGCCCCGTTCGACCAGCGACGTTTGGCCTCCCCAGCCGCGGCCGCCAGTGCGGGCACCCGCGCTGTGGTGGTGTGGAGCGGTCTGAGGGCATGGCACGGGGAACCGTTCTTCCACCTGTCGGTGGCGCGAGACGGCGTCGAGCAGTACGCATTCACCTATGCGGACGGCGAGGTCCGGACAAGCGGGGAGTTACCGCGAGCGCTGGATCCGAGCCGGTTCTTCGGTGATCCGGAGGAAGGTGCCGATGCGGAACGCTCGCTACTGGAAGCGGTGGCCCGGGAATTCGGTGTGACTCTGCCGCGTCATGCCATCGTGCACGGGCGGCTGCACACGTTCACCACCCGTTCCTGGACGCGGCCGCCGAGGAACGGCGAGACCTACACGGTGATCCGCATGCACTAGGCAGTCGTACGCCCCCCGGCGGACAGCTTCCGGATGGGAGCGGACGGGAACGGACGGGAACGGACGGGCAAGTTGAGCCCGACTCTGCACGTGGTGTCGGTGACGTCCAACGTGTGCGTGGGGCAGACTCACCTCGGCTCCGGCGGCGACACCATCAACTCGACACGGCTGGCGGCCGGCCTGCAGCGGTCCGCGGCGGGTGAGCGGACCCGCCGCGGACCTCATGCTCAGCAGGTGAGGTTCGTGCCCGGGGCGGTGTGCATGACGTGGATGAACTCAAGGTAGAGGTCCACCCGGTGCTGCATCTGGTCGGGCCGGCCGCCGTTGCACTCGGTGGAGCCGTTGAGGCTCCAGATCGTCTGTCCGAAGCCGTGACCGCCAGTGATCGCGTCGTGCCCGGTCATCGTCCCGGGGCCGGTCTGGGTGTTCCAGTACCACAACGCGGTCATCCAGGCCACGGCCGGATCCGTCTCCACCAGCCAGGGGTTGTTGAGGAGGTCCAGGCCCAGCGCGTCTCCTGCGGCTTTGTAGTTGAAGTTCCAGCTCAGCATGATCGCCCCTCGCCCGTAGTAGGCGGAGGTCCCGGCCGGACATCCGTAGGGCTGGGTGGCGTCGCAGAAGATCGGGTAGGTCTCCTCGTTCTGCGCCCGCACATAGAAAAGACCGCCGGTCTCGTGGCTTATGTTGGCGAGGAAGGCTGCGGCCTCCTGTTTGCGGACGGTCCCGCTGCCGGTGCGGGCGAAGGCGGGGTACGCCTCGGTGGCTTCGAGCAGCCCGTCGTAGGTGTAGAAGGTATTCCGGTCCGGGAACATACGCTCGAACTGCGCTTCGCTCACCACGAATCGGGAGCTGTGCCCGGCGGGGGCGGAGGCCTGTGCGGGGGGAATGGTGGCCGTGAAGAGCAGTCCGCACAACGCGGCCAGGGCGGCCGCCAACATGGTCCTGCTCCTTGATCTGAGCACTGGTCATCTCTCCTTGGAGTCACGGGAGTTCGCCGCGATGGGGGGTGATCGACTGACACGGCTACCCCTTCCCAGCGCCAGGCCGTCCTAGGCGCGCTTTCCTGAGGCGGTCGTTGCCGTCGTCCCCGTAGAACACAGCGGCATTGGTGCCATCGAGGACGTCGTTGCCCCTGCCGCCGTGGATCAAGGTGTATGCGGAGCCGGTGACCATCGCGGTGTCGTTGCCGTCACCGAGGTCGACGTCGTAGTCGTAGTCGTCCGAGTCGTCGGAGCCCAGCGGGATGGCTGGCCCAACGGCCGTAACACCCCATGAAGGCATACGACTTGGCAACCGCCCAGACGCCGGCCTCGCCCCGGCTCCAGCCACTCATCGCAGGGTCGAGCGGAGGTACGTCGGGGCGGCTCGGGAGACCCCGGGCCGGACCGAGCGAGCGCACCGCCCGAGCCGCCGCCGCGCTGTCGAGGGGATGACGGGCGGGATCGACCTCGTCGCAGACCATGTCGCGAGGCCACAGTTCGGAAACACCGCGCAAGCCTCCGTACCCATGCCACAGCCGGGCAAGTGGATTTCCGCGGCGCTCGAAAGAGGGGACCTGCCGGGCGCGTCGGCACGCGGCGGTGTCCTCAGCCCGTCGCCTCCGCCCGGTAGGGGCGGAAGAACTCACGCAGTTCCTCCGCGTAGAGCTCGGGCTCCTCGAACGGTGCGAAGTGCCCGCCGCGCGCGGGCTCCGTCACGCGTACGACGTTCGTCGTGCGCTCCAGCCACGCCCGCGGCGGGCGGACGATGTCGCTGCGGAAGAGCGAGAACCCGGACGGCACCTCGAGCCGCCGGGCGAGCTGGGCGGGCGGGATCACGGAGTTCGCGTGGTACATGCGCATCGACGAGCCGATCGTCCCCGTGAGCCAGTAGAGCGTGACGTTCGTCAGGATCTCGTCCTTCGTGAAGCTCCGTTCGATGTCACCGTCGCAGTCGCTCCACGCCCGGAGCTTCTCGACGATCCACGCGGCGAGACCGGCCGGCGAGTCGGTGAGCCCGACGGCGGCGGTCTGGGGCCTCGTGCGGTGCATGGCACCGTAGGCACCCTCGCTCGCACCCCAGGCCGCGGTGTCCTCGAACCAGGCGCGCTCCTCGGGCGTGAGATCGGCCGGGTCGCCGGCGAGGGCGGGCCAGCCGGCGTCCGTGCGGTGGACGGCCACGACGCGATCGGGGTGGTCGAGCGCGAGGTAGCGGCTCACCTGGCTGCCGATGTCCCCGCCGGCCGCGCCGAACCGCGCGTAGCCGAGGACGCCCATGAGCTCGGCCCACAGGCCGGCGACGGCGATCGAGTCGAGCGGCGGGCCGGTCGGGCAGTCGGAGTACCCGTAGCCCGGCATGTCGGGCACGACCACATCGAACGCGTCGGAGGGGTCGGCGCCGTGCGCGCCTGGATCGGTCAGGAGCGGGATGACCTTCGAGTAACGCCAGAACGAGTCCGGCCACCCGTGACTGAGGACCAGCGGCAGGACGGGGCCGGTCGGCGCGACGGCCCGGGCGTGCACGAAGTGGATCCCCAGGCCGCCGAGCCGGGCGCGGAAGTGGGGAAGCCCGGCGAGCGCCGCCTCCTGCGCCGGCCAGTCGAATCCGTCCGCCCAATAGGCGACGAGCTCACGAAGGTAGGCGGTGTCGGCTCCGAGCGACCACCCGGCGTCCTCCGGGATATCCGGCCAGCGTGTCGCGCGCAGCCGCGCGCGGAGGTCCTCCAGGGCCGCGGGCCCGGTCTGCAGGGTGAACGGCTCCAGGCGAGGCGATACGTCCGACATGACACATATGCTAGCGCGGCGGAGCCAGCCTCCGTCGCGGGGCCCAGAGGAGTACGACTGGCTCGTCTCGACGGCCGTCCGGACGACTGGCTCTTCTCGACGGCCGTCCGCCTGGACTGTGCGGACTGATTGACCGACCTCGATCGCCAGTTGCTCCTCCCCACCCTCCCCACCCCAGACGACTTCTGACAGGCCGGCCGGGTGCGGCGCCGTGGCGCCAGGACGGCGGTGAACTCGCGAGCTCGCCGTCGGCGCGCCAGGTCGCCCCATGCTCAGGTCCATGTACCTGGCCCTTCGTACCTGGTCCCGTGCCCTGGTCCTTCGTGCCTGGTCTTTCGTACCTGGCCCCGTGCCTAGTCCTTCGCACCTGGGCCCGTGCCTGATCCCTCGTACCTGCCTCTTCACAACTGGCGCCGCGTCATCCGACACCGGCGCACAGCGCGCGGTCCACGAGGCCGCGGACAGCCCGCTCCGCCGCGAGCAACTGCTCGTAGCCACCGCCGGTGCCGCCGGCGACGACGACAACCGAGCGCCGTCCGTCTCCGACAGAGCCGGCGCGAACCGTGAACCCCTCGAGGTCCCCTCCATGGCCCCAGGTGTCGCCGCCGCAGGTCAAGGGCTGCCGCATAAGTCCCAATCCGTAGCGCAGGCCGGGGAACCCCGCTTCGACGTTCTCGCCGACGGACACGGTTTTGCGCATCTCCGCGAGTTGGGCGGGAGGCAACAGACGCCCGCCGAGCAGGGCGGCGAAGAAGCGGTCCACGTCGCGCTCCGTGCCGACGAGCGCAGCGCCCGCGTCCACCGACGAGACGTTCCTGGCCGTGGTGTCCGTCCAGGTGCCCGAGCCGGGGAACAGGTGGTAGGTGTGCGCGTGCGGAGCCTTCAGGTAAGGGTCGTCGCCAGGCGCGTAGGTGCCGGTCAGACCGAGGGGATGGATGATCCGGTCGCGTACCTCCTCGGCCCAGGGCCGCCCGGTGGCCTTTTCGATGATCATTCCGGCGAGTACGTAGCCGGGGTTGGAGTAGTTCCAGTCGGGCTCGGGGTCATCGGCCGGTGCGGGCGGGAAGTCCGGCCGGTGACGCATCGCGCCGGCGACCAGCTGCTCGGGATCCCAGTGATCGAATCGTGTCCGCTCGAAATCGGCTGCGGTGTTCCCGGTGTCCTCCTCGGTACCGTAGTTGTAAATGCCGCTGGTGTGCTGCAGCAGGTTCCTGACGGTGATGCGGCTGCCGTCGTTGCCGTTGCCGCTCACCACACCCGGCAGCCAGCGCTCGACGGTGTCGTCCAGGGACAGACTGCCCTCGGCTACGAGTTGCAGCACGACGGTGGCCACGAAGGTCTTGGTGACGCTGCCCAGCCGGAACTCCGCCTCGCTCGGCACAGGTCGGCCGGTGTGCAACTCGGCCTCGCCCGCCCGGGCGTGCACCGTGCGAGCACCGTCGCGCACCCGCACCGTGATGCCGACGAACCCTCCCTCCGCAAGGACGCGCTCCGTCTCGCGTTGGAGCTGCCGGGAGGTGAGCCGATCCTCTACGGACGCAGCGGTGGCCGCGAAAGCCGGGTGAGGAGCGGCCGTAGCACCCAGCGCCGGCGCCATGGACGCGACGCCGGCAGCGAGCACAACGGCCGTGGCGAGCCAGGCCCGCGAAATCATTCCTGTTGCCCTCATGCCTTCACACTCTGCCGAGACAGGCCGGCCGCGCCCATGGCGGCAGCCTCCGGAACCGGGGTGGGGATACCTCCAGGGCCCCGGTCCGGCCAACCTGATGGCCGAGACACGGACGACTGCGACTTCGTAAACCCAGAACCGTTGAAGTCGCCGTTGCCAGCCACCGGCTGACAACTCCCGCCGAGCCATCCGCATCCCATTACGGTGTTCTCATGCCGCATGCACCCGCACTCCTCGTCCTCGACATGCAGAACGCCGCCGTGGCCATCGCTCACCGGCCGAAGGAGACCGTCGCCACGATCGCCCTCCTCCAGGAACGTGCCCGTGCCGCCAACGTGCCCGTCATTACGGTCCAGCACGACGGCCAGGGCCTGGAACCCGACACGGAAGCGTGGCAGATCGTGCCCGAACTGGCCCCCGGTGAGGGGGAGAAGACCGTACGGAAGGGCAGCGCCGACGCCTTTCTCGACAGCGACCTGGGCCCGTTCCTCACGGAACTCGGCGTCACCGAATTGGTCGTCACCGGGTTCGCCACCGAGTTCTGCGTGGACACGACCGCACGGCAGACACTCAGCCGCGGGTACGACCTCCTGCTCGTCGCGGACGGACACACCACGTCAGCCCGCCCGGACGTCGACGGGTTCGTGTCGTCCGACCGGGCCGTCCTGCACCACAACGCCATCTACCGGCACATCAACTTCCCGGCGCGCAGCATCCGTGTCCTGCCTGCTGCCGATGTGGACTTCACTGCTCCCGCGGTTCCCGACCAGGCCTGAGCCCTCGAGCACCCCCCTCATCAACACCAGCTGCATCGCAGCAAAAAATGTGATCGTCCACGTCCAGGGAGACCGCAGTGTCCAGAACACCGCAGCAGATCTTCGAGAGCTACATCTACGCCGGGACCATCACCCGGAACGCCGATGCCCTGGCCGAGAGCTTCACCGAGGATGGCGTCTTCGAGGCACCACTCATGCCTGCTGACGCCGCCTTCCCCAGGCGCCTGGTGGGTCGTGAGGAGATCCGTAACGCGATGGCGGCGTACTACGAACAACCGGTGAAGGACGGCCGCACGCCGAACCTTGAGAAGTCCGGCTACGTTTTGCACACCACCTCCAGCCCCGACGTGTTCATCGCCGAAATCGACACGGTCTTCGACGGGGACGGAGAGGACACGGCCGTCTCGCTGGTGCAGATCTTCCGCATCCGCGACGGGAAGATCGCCCGCCTGCGCGACTACTTCGCGCCGGAGCTGATGAGTTGAGAACCGAAGTGACCGTTTTCCGCGCTCCAAGGGTCCATTGCCACTGAGCAGTTGGCTCTTGGAGCCAACGAGGAGAGCGCGGCGTGGTCCGCCCGGCGGCCTGGCACCTGTAGAAGGGCGCCGCGCCGCGGCAGTCCTTCAAGGCGCTTGCCCACGAGCCAGGTTGTGTGATCTGCCGTGTCCGCAGAACGCGGGGCCGAGCACCGTCGAGGGCAACTCCCTCGACGACTCACGCTCCAGCGCCGGAGTCGCGGTGTGTCTCCTCGGGCACTGCAGCGTCGGTGGCCGTCGGAGTCGTGTCCCGTCGGGCCGGAAGGGTCCGTCCCAGTCGGGCGAGCGGGGACAGGGCCATCGCTGCTGGGGACAGCATCATGCCCGCGGCCGTCGCCAGGAGGCTGGTGCGCAACCCCCACTCCTGCGCGAGGAATCCGCCGAGCAGGGAGCCGAGCGGGGTCAGGCCCATTCCGACAAACGTGATCGTGGCGGCCGCGCGGCCCTGCATCCCGTCCGGAGTGACGGCCTGGCGGACTGCCATGACCGTGACATTCACCAACTGCCCGAAGGTCCCGAACACGAAATTGATCAAAAGGAGCGCGGGAATCGTCACCGCGGAGGAGCCGTGCAGCGCGGGCACACAGAGCAGGACGCCGTCGCCGAGTGCCGCGGCCGACACAAGCACCGTGCCATGACCGAAGCGGCTCGGCAGGCGCGCGGCCAGCAGCGCGCCCAGGAGCGCGCCCGGTCCCGTCGCCGCGAGCGCCAGCCCTACGGCGGTGCCCGACAGATGCAGTTCCCGCGGCAGGAAGAGCAGATAGACGGTCATCATGGCCGCGAAGGACACTTGGAAGGCGGCCGAGGCGAGGCACACCGTCCGCAAGGAGGGGTTACCGGCGACAAAGCGCAGGCCCTCGTGGATTCGACGCCATATCCGAGGAGGACTCTCCGGGTGTTCCGGGATCGATTCACGGCGACGGATCCCTCGGATCGACAGGAACGACAGCGTGAAGAACAGCGCGCCGGTGGCAGCAGCGATCGGCGCCGACAGCAGTGAGACCAACGCGCCGCCGAGGGCGGGACCGCCGATCTGCGCCGCCGAGCGGCTGCCCTCGAGCGCACTGTTGCCCCGCACCAACTGATCCCGCTTCACCAGCCGTACGAGAGACGTCTGGTAGGCCACGTCGAAGAACACGGACAGGGTCCCGACCGCGAAGGCAACCGCGAGAAGCGTCGGCAGGCCGAGCCAACCGAGAAGGCCGGCCGCGGCCGCGATGCCCATGGCCAGGGTCCGGCCAACGTCTGCCAGCACCATCACCGTGCGGGTCCGCCACCTGTCCACCCAGGCGCCGACGAAGAGCGAGAGCAACATGATCGGCGCCTGCCCCATCGCGCGGAGGGCGCCCAGCTGGCCGGCGTCGGCGTTGAGCGTCAGGACGGCGAAGAGCGGCAGCATCACCAGGCTTGTGTGCTCACCCAGTTGGGAGGCCGTCTGGCCCGTCCAGAGTCTGCGGAAGTCGCGGTCCCGCCACAGGCTTGACGGAACAGGGCGCCCCGGATCGGGGACAGGGGAGAAAGTGGACGGCACGAGGATCCCTTGGATTGCCGACGACGAGGTCCGCCCACCGGCGCGCGAAAGGCGCACTTACGGTTGAGGCGGGAAGGGCTCGCTGTGCCGCAGCTTCAGGGGCAGCACGCGATGACAGGCCGATCACGGCCTACGACGTCAACGCGCGCTCGAACGACCGACCATGTCTTGGCTCCTCGTCAATCACTCGCCGTCGAGAGTAGTCCTCGGTGGGCAGACACGAAAGACGACCGGCCCGAACCAGAACCCTCCGGCCGCGGACCGAACAGACACCCAGCCGAGGGGGCCCGCTGCGGCATGCGAGCGAGCCCACTCGCCCCCGGAACAGAGAAGGTCGGATCAAGGCTTGTCAGTTCGGCCCTCGAGCGGCTTCTACGCTACGAGGGCTGACTCGTCAGCTGTTCTGGGCACCGTTCCAGACGTCGTACGCCGAGTTGCCGTACGCCGACGTGGCGGCAGCCGATCCGTAGCTGCCGGAGTAGGCGCCGGTCTGAATCGCCGAGCCGTCAGGCTGGTAGTTCTCGATCCAGGCTCCGCCGCTGGCGCCACCGGACAGGCCGTTGCAGTTGTTCATCAGGCGCTGCCCGTCGGGTCCGGCGTAGCCCTGCCCCTCGCACCACACGGCATAGTCCTTGTCGGCCGGCAGACCGATGATGTGCGCGTAGTTGCTCGACCAGTTGAAGCCGAGCCCGGTGGAGCCCACTACGTCCTGCACGCGCCGGCCGCCCGGAGTGTCCAGGACGAGGAAGGCGCTGTCGTTCTCCTGACCGCCTCCCGTGACCCAGCCCGCGCTGCGCCAGCCCCACCAGCCGTATGGCGCGTTGCCCGTGTTGTAGTTGGGAGCAAAGCGGTAGTTGGTGCCGCCTTCACCGAAGCCGCAGTGCCGCGCGGTGGCCAGCACGGAACCGTTGTTACTGGTGACAACGTTGCCAGAGCAGATGTAGTCACCCTTGCCCGGGATCGTGAAGAAGAGGCGTCCTACGGTCCCCCACACGCTGGCCTGGGCCTCAACTCCCGAGCTGACCGTGGGTCTTGTCGCGGGGATGCGCACGGGCTCTTCGGCAGCCTCGTCGGCTGCGCCCGAGGAGGGCCGTACCTCGGAGACGGCCTCGGGCGCGGGCATCGGCTTGGCCTGGCGGATCCGCTCCGGGGTCCAGTAGGCGTCGAGCTGAGCACGTGACTTTGTGTTGACGGCCGCGTCGGTCCCGGTGGGGGTGCCGGCCGGCCGGTCCTGCGCGACGGCCGAGACGGGCGTCAATGCGACGCACAGACTCGCTGCCGCGGCCAGGGTGGTGAGGGCAAATCGACGTAAGCGCATGGGAACCCTCCGGGTTCGGGAAGTGATCAAACGCGCTCACTGTCGCACGGGCCCTACGGGAGATCAACGGTACGTACCAAGTTGCCTCTACCCGTTGGCAGATCGGGAGTGTCGAGGCGAGAACGACGGCGCGTTGCGCGTGTCTGGAGGGCCGGATGACCGACGAACTCGCCGTAGACACACCGCAGTTGGACACGTGTGAGGGCGGTGGGCCGCGATCTCCTGGCGTGACACTGCCGTTGGAGATGCTCCGGGCATTGGTTCCTCACCCGGCGTCATCCAGGCATCGACGGGCGTGCACCGATGGCCGCCCTCCCCCGCCACAACGAGACTCGTCCTAGACGGTTCCGGCACCTCGCTGAGATTGGTAAGAGCGCCCGGCCATACGCGGTCGCAGCCGGGGCGCGGCGGCAAGTCCACTTGGATCGGCTGGTCCGGCCCGGTGGCGGGTGCCGGCGTAGTAGTGGTTGGCCGCGGTGGACGCTACGCGGATGCGCATTTCGTTGCGTCCTGGACGTAGCGCGGACGAGGCGACGTCGCAGCGGAAGGGGCCCCATCCCCACCGGCCTACGGTCTGTCCGTTGATCTCGGCCTCAGCGCTCGTGTGCACGACGGGCAGGACGAGTTCCCAGTCGGGCCAGGCGAGGTCGGCGACGCTGATGTCGAAGGTGTTCCGGTACTCACCGACACCCGAGTACTCGGCCCATCCCTGTTCTTCCCAGCCTCGGTCGACGTCGATCGCCTGCTCGGCGGCGTCGAGGGCGAGCACCCATCCTCGGTCCAGGATGAGGGGGGCCGGTACCGTGTACGAGCCGTGGGTCAGGTGCCAGCAGGCCAGTTCGCCGGGAGCCAGGCTCAGACGCAGTGAGCCGTCGATCTCGTACGGTGCCTCGACCACGCCGGACTCCGGCCGCCACCGGGTGACCTGGGCGGGGAGTTGAGAAGGCCGGACGTGGACGGCTCGCTCGCAGTCGTCGTCGTTGAACAGGGCGATCCGGATCCCGTCGGCGTCGAGTGCCCGGCGTGACCACACCGCGCCGTCGAAGTCGATCGTCAGGTGGCCGGTGAGCGAGCGGTCCAGGTGGGGATCGACGGAGGCCGCTGACGGGATGCCCGGCCAGTGCCTGGCCCGTGGTCCGCTGAGCAGTTCCCCGATCCGCCGGCTCACCCGGTCGTCGGTGCCCTGCGTCTGGGTCGCGTGCGGAACGGGCCCCGATGCCAGCAGTGCTCCCCCGCCGTCCGTGAACTCCGCGAGCGCGTCGAGGGTCTTGTCGTCCTGGACCACGGACACTCCGGGCAGGACCAGGGTCCGGTAACGGCCCGCGAGCCGTCCCGCGCGCAGGTCCCGTTCGTCGACCAGGTGAAAGTCGTGTCCCGCACGGGCCAGGTACTCGGTCCAGAACGCCGTGTGCTCACCGTAGGGATGGCTGGGGCCTTCCGCCCAGCTCGTCCTGAGGGGATACAGCACGGCGATCTCGTCGAGCGGCTGGGTTCCGTCGAGGAACTCCGACAGCCTGCCCGACTCCTCCGCGAACGCTCGGTGGTGGGCGAACCACGGCTCGAAGTTCACGCCGGGTGCGAAGTCGAACCGGGGATTGGTGAAGAGCTCGTCGCCCTCGTGGCCGTCGGTGAGCCAGAACGCGTGCATCAACAACTGCCGTGCGCCGAACAGATGGTGACGGACCGTCTGGTCGCGCAACTGCCCCAGGGTGAGTTCCCAGCGGCCGGCCGCGAAGTGGGATCCGGTCTCGGTGCGCGCGAAGTACTGCTCGACCATGCAGCCGCTGCGGCCGTTCGACCGGGCCACGGAGTCGCCGAACTTGGCGCTGATCTGCGGGTGTTCGTTGCGTGCGTCGACGGCCGTGAGGTCGCGCCAGCGGTCCAGGCCGAAGTAGTCGGTGCCGAAGTTCGTGCGGGGATCTTCGGTGATGATCGTGGCGGCGGGGTTCCAGGAGGAGACGTAACCGAGCACCTCATGGCCGGACAGGGCCACGCCGTGCTCCGTGCACCACTTCGACAGCGTCCCGAAGAACGCGTCGATCCCGACGGCCGAGTAGCGCTCGAAGAATTCGCATCGCCAGGCCGCCGTCAGCGGGCCGACCTCGCGCGCCAGGGACAACAGGACGCGACGGTCGTCGGGTACGACGGTGGGGGCGTACATCAGCGACGAGTCGACGTGGGCACGGCGCTGTCGCCAGTCGAAGAAACAGCCGTGCGGCTGGTCGAAGAAGACGTAGCTCACGGTCGTTCCCAGGTGCTCGCCGAAGGCCTCCGCGTAGGGCTGGTAGCCGACTTCGAGAAAGCGTTGGGCCGCCTCGGGAAGCAGGTAGTTGATCATGCGGCTCGACGCGCACCGGGCGGCGACGAAGACGGTGACGGCCGACTGGCCGTCCAGTGCCTGGGCGGGTACGCGCACCCGGCATCCGGACTCACCGGATTCGACGAGCTGAGCGTGCTCCGTGACGTCCGTGATGGAGTCGGCGGAATCGATGTCGCCTGCCGGATGGGCGAGCGCCGCGACGATCTCCCATTCGTCCCACCGCATCACTCCGCCCGAGAACACCCAGTTCTTTCCGGGCTCCAGCAGGTAGTCCACGTCCTTGGCGCGGATCTCGTCGACCACGCACTCGGCGTACTCTCCGGCGGGTTCCCCGGTGGTGCAGAACATGTGCCGTTCGCGCAGTTCATCGCGTCCGTCGACGGTACGTCCGCCCGCGTGCCCGGAGAGCCAGTTGTACTCGTCGTAGATGCCCAGCATCAGTCCCCTGCTCGCCGCTTCGTCGGCGGCGAGCCGGCATGCGGCGAGATACTCGGGCCCGAGGTAGTCCTCGATCGGGAACGACAGCCGGGTCTGGATCTGGAAGGACTTGAACCCGGCCGCGGCAAGGGTGTCCAGCTGTTCCCGGATTTCGTCGGCCGTCGGAATCCGGTGCCAGAACCAGTAGGTCGCGGGCGCGTGCCACGGATCGGGGCTTTCGAAGGTCATGAGGAGACCCTCGCGAGCTCAGGTTCGCGCCGCGGTGCGTAGGTGCCCTTCGGGTCGATCTTCAGCACGAAGGTGAGGAACGCGTACATCCCGGCGCCGACCACCATCGCGATCAGGACACCCATGTTGGTGCTGCCGACGACGCCCTTCTTCGCCGAGTCGGACAGCAGGAACCCGACCACCTTGGCGAGGTTCGGGTCGGACGAGGTGACCAGGCCCAGGCCGATCACGGTTGCGACGCCGAGGGACAACAGCGCCGTCCACCGCCCGCTGCGGCCGCCCTCCCCCGCGCGCTTGGCGAGGTCGACGTTCCAGCCCAGTCGCCGCTGGCGGATGAAGTCGAGCAGCTGGATTCCGCCCATGGTGCCCATGACCACGGCTATCAGTGCCAGGAAGGCCTGGAAGGTGGCAAGGAACGAGTCGGACAGGAAGAGCAGGTAGAAGGCGCCGGCGGAGATGATGACCATGTTGATGACCGTGGTTCCGGCGCGGGAGACAGGTACTCCCAGCGCGAGGAGCGCGAGTCCCGAGGAGTAGAGGCCGGTGATCGCCGCGGCGACCAGCGAGATCACGATGACGATCGTGAACGGGATGAAGAACCACAGGGGCAGCAGGTCCGTGAGTGCGCCGATGGGATCGTTCGCGGCCGCGGTGCCGAGACCGGAGTCGCCCGCGGCCAGCAGCACACCAAGGACGAGCAGTACGGCGACGGGAAGCACGATGCCGAAGGTGGTCCAGCCGATCACGCCGGCCGCCTTGGTGCTGCGCGGGAGGTAGCGGGCGAAGTCGCCGCCGTAGTGCAGGAATCCGATCCCGACCATCGTCATGGCCAGGATGACCCCGCCGACGAACGTGGCCAGTGATCCGTTCGCCTCTCCGCCGATCCGGTCCCACTGGATGTGGGGGACGACCATTCCGATGAACACCACCGTCATCACGCCGGTGAGCCAGGCGATCCACTTCTCGACCTTGAGGATCATCTGATGGCCGTAGACCGCAACCGTCACGGACACGACGAGCACCACGACGTACCACAGCACGATCGCCGGAACAGTCGCCTCACCCTGTCCGTCGGCGAAGGGACCCGGCCACAGCCGGGCGAGGAGATGGGCACCCGAGGTCGATGCCAGCGTGATGAGGGTGACCTTCCAGCCGACATTGGACAGGTAGGCGAAGAAGGTGGGGAACTTGTTGCCGTGGAAGCCGAAAGCGGAGCGCGTCTGGGTGAGGGTCGGCAGACCCGTACGAGGACCGCCGACCGCGAGGATTCCCACCAGCGTCGAGGACAGTACGTAGCCCAGGATCCCCGCCAGGATTGCCTGCCAGGCGCTCAGGCCGACTCCGAACACGTAGATGCCCAGGCTGACCCCGAGGATCGACACGTTCCAGGAGAACCAGACGGGGAACAAGCCGCCTGGCGTGCCATGCCGTTCCGCGTCCGGGACGGGGTTCACCCCGTTCTGTTCGACCGCCGAGACAACGGGTGGCGAGACAAGGGGTGGCGTGATGTCGGTCATGATCTGTTCCCTTCGGTGATGGCGCCGCTGAGGTGGGCAGGCGACAGCACGTCGTCGCCCGGCGACCCGCAGTTCGTCCTGCGGGAGGGTTCGTGGAATGTGCCGCGGCCGGATCGCGGTCCCATGTCGGACGGCGGGGCAGCGGATGCGTCAACCGGCCGGGGGCGAGGCCGCCTTCACCGAAGGCATCGGCTCGGCATCGTGTCCCTCATAACTCCAAAGAGGAGTCGTCCGCTCGTTCCGGAGTCGGCTCGGGGGTGATCCGTGACTCTTCATTGATCACGGAACTCGCCATGGCACCGAACGCCCCCGCCGGCCGGGCGAGGCCGGACCGTGTCGGGGCCTTTCCACCATGCCGCATATCGGAGATGTCCGTTCTACTCGAGCCGATCCTCATCATGTCCTGCTGAGTTTGACGGAGCAGTGGGAGGCCTCATGAGGGGGTGTCCCGAGGCACGGTGGAAGGGGGTGCGTCGGCCAGTGGGATGGGGCCGTCGCCCGCGATGGCAGAGGTCGCGGTCCATCCGCATCCGCCACGCCGGAAAACTAGTCCGGATGCTGACTATCTCCCGATGGGGTCTCTCCGTCAAGGGTTGGCCTACCGCATTTCCTCCGACGTCCACGGGCGCTCTCTCCGGGCCACCGAGCGCAGCGCGAGGCCGCCTCACAGCTGCTGGGCGATCAGGGAGGCCGAGGCCCGGAGGGCGTGGATCGGGGCGAGGGTCTCGGTCAGACTTCGTCCTGTGCCGCCCTCGCGCAGCGCGATGATCTCCGCCGTGATGGACACCGCGGTCTCCTCCGGGGTGCGTCCGCCCAGGTCGAGCCCTATCGGGGAGCGGAGCCGCGCAAGGGCTCTCTCGTCGACGCCTGCCTCCCGCAGCCGCCGCAGCCGGTCCTCGTGTGTGCGCCTGCTGCCCATGGCCCCGACGTAACCGGCGTCCGTGTGCAGCGCGACCTCCAGGAGGGGGATGTCGAACTTCGGGTCGTGCGTGAGGACGCAGATGACAGTGCGCGCATCGACCCTCGCACCGCTCAGCCACCGATGCGGCCAGTCGACCACCACCTCGTGTGCATCCGGAAAGCGGGCCGCCGTGGCGAAGACGGGCCGCGCGTCGCACACCGTGACCCGATAGCCCAGAAAAGTTCCGAGGCGTGCCAGGGCTCCGGCGTAGTCGATCGCGCCGAAGATCAGCAGGCGCGGCGGCTCCGTGAAGGATTCGACGAAGAGACGGGGGCCGTCCGGCAGCGTCTCCCCGGTAACTCCGTTGTCCAGAAAGCCCGTTGCTGAGCGCTCCCGGATCCCGGCACCGTCCGCGGTCATCGCGCGGCCGTACCTGGCCGGCCGGCGCGCGCTCGGATCATCGGCCGACGCGGCCCATCCGCCGCCCGAGCACGACTCCCCCACCACGCCTGACGGGCTGAGCCGTCGCATCCGCGCGAGGGCCTGCGCGTCCAGGTCACGTTCCCCCAGCGAGCCCGTCGCCTTGCCGTCGTCCTGCACGAGCAGCCATGCTCCCGCCGTGGCGCCGGACAGCACCGTCGCCGTCACCGCCGCACGGCCCTCCCGAAGCGCCGCGGCCAGGGCCGACCACTGGGCGAACTGCCCCTCCGAGACGGGACGTACGAAGATCTCCAGCGTGCCTCCGCATGTCAGTCCCACCGCGAACGCGTCGTCGTCGGTGACGCCGAACGTCTGCGTGACCACCTCCCCGGACTCCAGTGCCTGAAGCGCCAGCTCGTAGACCGCGGCTTCCACGCACCCGCCCGACACGCTCCCCGCTACCTCCCCGCTCTCGGACACGGCCATCGCCGCGCCCGGCTGCTTCGGGGACGAGGACCAGGTGGCGACAACGCTTGCGACAGCAAACCGGGTACCTGCCGCGCACCAGCCGTCGAGGGTCTCCAGGATGTTCTTCATGGGTTCAGGCCGTGGCGGAGCTGGGGACCCGGCCGCTCAACAGGCTGCCGGCGCCGGGCACGAGAGTGGGCAGCCCCAGTTCGGCCAGGATGCGGTACGCCGTGGCGGTGGCCGCGGAGAGCACCGGTAGGCCCGCCGCGTCCTCCACCGGCTGGATCGAGGCAAGCGACGGCATCTGCACGCATGCGGACAGGACGAGGGCGTCGGCCCGGGAGAGGTCCAGGCGCCGCCAGTGATCGCGCAGGTCGGCGGGGTCGAGGCGAGCCACTGCCAGGTTGTCCGGCACCTCCAGGCTCAGCGCGTCCACCACCTCTGTGCCCGCGTCCTCGATGTAGTCGGCGACAACGCGGGTCAACGGCTTCATGTACGGAGTGATGATCGCGACCCGCCGCGCCCCGAGGGTTTTGATGCCGTCGAGCAGGGCGCCGGCGCTGGACACCACCGGCGCCTGTGCGCCCTGCTCGCGGAGTACGGCGGTGATCTCGTCCTCCGCGGTGCAGTGGAACCCCGGTCCCTGCGCCATGATCGCCACCAGACAGGCCGTGGCCACCACGTCGGGGCGGGCATCGGCGAGCTCCAGGGCCGCGCGCCCGGTCTGCGCGTTCATGGCGCGCAGTTGCTCGGGCGTGACGTGCTGCATGCGCATCCGGCTGCTGTGGAAGACGAACCGGTCCTCGGGAATCACGGACTCGCGGTCCCGCAGCATGCGCGGGAGTTCCGTCTCCATGGTCAGGTTCGAGCTGGGCACGATCAGGCCGATGTGGTGGTCGGTCATGGCATCCTCCGGATGTCTGGTGTCCGTACGGTGGCGACCCAGAACCCGTGGCGTGCCCGCAGCGGGCGGGTTACGAGTTCTCGGTCAGTCCCTCCCAGTGGTCGGCGAGGGAGGTGAGCAGGTGCATGATTTCTTCGCGCCGCTCGGCTCCGAACGGCTCCAGGAGTCGTTGGTCGAGCTGCCGCGCACGGGTGTTCGCGCCGCGGAGGGTCTGCTCACCCTCCTCGGTCAGATAGAGCAGCTTGCGGCGGCCGTCGGCGGCGGCCGTCTTGCGTACGATCAGGCCCCGGTTCTCCAGCCGTCGGGCGACGTCCGCCATCGTCGACGTGTCCAGGGCCACCGCCGATGCCAGCGACCGCTGATCGTGGCCAGGCGCCGACTCCACGGTCTGCAGCACCGCGAACTGCGGGCCCGTGAGCGTCGGGTCCACCGCGCGGATCCAGATCGCCAGGTAGGCCTGGTAGAGGCGCCGGACCTGGTAGCCGGGCGCGGCCGTCAGCGCGACGGGAGGCCGGGGCGGAGTGGAGGTCGAGGTAGCGGTTTCGTCAGCCATAAGGCCACTTAAGCACGGCCTTTGATCGGTGCGGCACCCGGATCGAGGCGGTCCGGAAACGGGAACAGGGGCGGCTGTCAGGTCAGCATCGGGCGCAGTGCCTCCCGCAGCGCGGCGAGTGCGGCAGGAGGGTTGTCCCAGAACAGCATGTGGCCGGCGTCCGGGATCTCGCGGAACACGGCCGAGGGGTGCAGCCGGGCCGCCTCCTGCGCGCCCTCGGCGGTGACGACGGGGCTGTCCGATCCGTACAGCAGCGCCGTCGGGCCCGGTACCGAGGGCCACCACTGGAAGAAGTCCTCGGCCTCGAAGCCGCGATGCGTGGCCACGATGGCGTCCTGATCGCAGCCGGCCAGCCAGCGCGCCCGCAGTGCCTGTTCCGCGCGCGGCCAGCGCGGCCACGCCTGTGCCACCTCGTCGGCGTCCGTGCCACGCACCGCCTGGGCGAGCTGGTCCAGGAAGGCGTCCAGCGTGGTGGGGTAGGGCCCGCGCCCCGGTCCGCTCATCGGCGGGTCCCCCAGCACCGTGCCGCGCACCGCGACCTTGCCCCGAACGGCGGTCACGGCCGCGATGCGCGCGCCCATCGAGTGTCCGAAGAGCAGGGGCCGGTCGAGTCCGAGCCCCGTGATGACGGCCTCGGTGTCCTCGGCGTACTCCTCGAGACTGTACGAACCTCCCGCGTCGGACAGCCCTCGTCCGCGTATGTCGACGACCAACGGCCTCACCAGGTCGGTCAGTTCACGCGCCACGAAGTCCATCGTGATCGCCGGGCTGGTGATGCCGGGGAGCACGACGAGCGGGACGCCGGGGCCGCCGTAGTCCAGGACGTGCAGGCGCGTGCCGCCCGAGCGCACCCAGCGACTCGTGGCGGGTACGTCGGCCAGATCGGCGAGCGCGGCCTGCGACAGGCAACGGGCGAGCGGGGCGGAAGTCGTGGGGTCCTTGGGCGGTGGGGTCACGGGGAGCTCCTCGGCAGGCCGTCGAGATAGGCGACGGCGTCCTTGAGGGCGATCACATCGCCGTACTTGGCCTGGATGTCGAAGAGGTTCGCCTCGTGGGGGCCGGGCGCGCGGTCGCCGACGCACTCGCTCGGGACCAGCACCGAGAACCCGGACTGCACGGCGTCCACGGCCGTCGCCCGTACGCAGCCACTCGTCGTCGCCCCGCACACGAGCACCGTGTCGCAGCCGAGGCCGGTCAGCAGGGCAGCCAGCGAGGTGCCGAAGAAGGCAGAGGCGCCCTTCTTCACGATCAGGTGGTCCTCAGGCTCGCGCGGGAGCCGGGGATCGACCCTGACCTCCTCGCTGCCTTCGACGAGGGACCGCATGCCCGGCGCCTTGTGGAGCCAGGTGACGGCGTCACCTGCCGCCTCGGCCGGCGTGTAGGCGATCGCGGTGAAGACGACCGGTATCCCCGCCGGACGTGCCGCCTCGATCAACTCACTCGTGGCGCCGACGACGTCGGTCAGGTCCGCGCCCGACGGGAACGCCTTTTCGGTGAAGCCGCGCGTGAGGTCGACCACGACGATCGCGGGCCGGCTGCCACGACGCACGGGGGCGCCGAATCCGGCGCGCGCGTAGGTCTGTTCGGTCTCCTGGCCGTACCGCGCGGTGCTCACGACGACCTCCGCAGGGCCCGCAGTTCCCGTGCCTGGGCGGTGAGCCGGCCCAGCAGCCAGCCCTCGAAGAGGCCGAACGCGAACGCCCCGGCGACCAGGCCGTACTTGGCTGCCGCGGGACCGACCAGCAGGGCCAGGCCGTCGAGTTCGGAGTCCTGCGCGAGGGCGGGCTGCGCGGCGGGGGCGGAGGTGGCACCCAGGCGCGGGGAGTCGGCACCCACGCGTGGGGAGGCTGCCGCTCCCCCGGCGCGGTCCGCGTCCAGCAGGCTGCCGAGATTCTGCGCGAACTGCTGCAGGATCCGGTCCGATACGGCGGCGATCGCGCCCTTGCCGAACTGGGCGATCTTGCCCCGGATCACCAGGTCCGTGGAGAGCTGGAGCAGCGCGCCCTCGGGCGCCGCCACCACATCGAGTGCGACCTCGGCCTCCGCGTCGCCGCTGCCGTGGGTGTCGGCACCGCGGGCGTGGACCCGCAGCCGCCGTCGCTCGGCGTCGACCTCCAGGAACCGGACCGTGCCCGCGTACGCGGCGCTGATCGGTCCGACCTTGATTTTCACCCTGCCGTTCCAGACGTCGCCGTCCTGCCCGTCGAGCGCGGCGCCCGGCATGCAGGAGGCGACCCGTTCGACGTCGTTCATCAGGGCGAAGACCTCGTCGGGCGAGGCCTTGACCGGGACCGTGTTCGTCAGCTGCATACGTCATTTCTCCTTGCTGTCACAGAGGTTCGCGCAGGCCCGGCGCCGGTCCTTCGCGCACCCGTCGATCGCCTCGACGATGGTCTGGTAGCCGGTGCACCGGCACAGGTTGGCGGCGACGACCTCTCGGATCTCGTCCTTGGTCGCCTCCGGCCGCTCGGCGAGGAACCCCTCGGCGAGCATCAGGAAGCCGGGCGTGCAGAACCCGCACTGCAGTCCGTGGTGCTCGCTGAACGCCCGCTGCAGATCGCTGAGTTCGTCGCCTCGCGACAGGGACTCGACCGTACGGATCCGGGCGCCCTCGGCCTGAGCGGCGAACATCAGGCAGGCGCGTACGGGCCGGTCGTCGACCAGCACGGTGCAGGCGCCGCAGATGCCGTGCTCGCAGCCGACATGCGTGCCGGTCAGCAGCAGTTCGTGGCGGAGCACGTCGACCAGGGTGCGCCGTGGCTCGGTGATCACCTCGTGCTGCTCGCCGTTGACGTCGAGAACGAGGAGCTGCAACTCCCGCTCGCTCAGGGCTGTTTCCTCGGTCATGAGGTGGCCTCCAGGTGCAGGGCGCGATGCACGGTCTCCGGGGTGATGGGTGTGTTGTCGAGTTCGACGCCGGTGGCGCGCAGGGCGTCGTTGACTGCGTTGAGGACGGCAGCCGGGGCCCCGATGGTGCCGCCCTCGCCGGCGCCCTTCGCGCCGGTCTCGGTGAAGGCGGAGGGCGTCTCCAGGTGGTGGATCAGTACGTCGGGGATCTCGTGGGCGGTGGGCACCTTGTAGTCCATGAAGCTCGTCGCCGACGGTTCGCCCTGGTCGTCGTAGGTCACCTGCTCGAACAGCGCGCCCGCGATGCCCTGCGCGATGCCGCCGCGGCACTGTCCCTCGACGACCTGGGGATTGATGGCGACGCCGCAGTCCTCCACGCAGACGTACCGCAGGATCTCCACCTGTCCGGTGCCTTCGTGCAGTTCGACGACGACTCCGTGGGTGGCGTTGGAGAAGGTGCCGTCGTTGAAGACGTCGAAGGTGGCGGCTGCCGTCAGGCCCGGTTCGATGTCCTTGGGCAGCAGGTGCGCCCGGAGGTAGGCGATGTCGGCGATCTGCTCGTAGGTGAGGGCGTCGGAGGGTTCGTCCCGGCGACGGGCCGCACCGTCTGTCAGCTCCACGTCGTCGGGGTCGATGTCCCAGCGGGCCGCCGCGATGGCGCGCAGTTTGTCGCCGAGCTTGGCCGCGGCGAGGCGTACGGCGCTGCCGCCGATGGTGATGGAGCGGCTGGCGAAGGTGCCGAAGCCGTAGGTGATGCGGTCGGTGTCGCCCTGGTGGATCCTCACCTTGGCGATGTCGAGGCGGAGTTCGTCGGCGACGATCTGCGCCATCGTCGTCTCGTGGCTCTGGCCGTGGTTCATGGTTCCGGTGGTGAAGGTGACCGCGCCGCTGGTGTCCATCCGTACCTCGGAGATGTCGAATCCGGGCACCACCTGCATCTTGCGCTGAGCGAAGGCGGCGGAGCCGTACCCGGTGCGCTCGCTGAAGCACGAGTAGCCGATGCCGATGTGCCGTCCCTCGGCCCTGGCCGCGTCCTGTCTCCCGTACCAGCCCTCGTCCTTGACGAGTTGCTCGCAGAGGTTCAGTGACTCCAGATAGGAGCCGGGGTCGTAGGTGATGTTGTTGACGCCTGTGTAGGGGAAGTCGGTGATGACGTTGCGGCGGCGGATCTCGACCGCGTCCAGGCCGAGTTCGCGCGCGGCGCGTTCGAAGAGGCGCTCCACGACCATCACGTACTGCGGTCGGCTCACTCCCCGGTAGGGCCCGGTGGGTGCCTTGTTGGTGGTGACGGCCCGGCCGCGCACCCGGTAGGCGGGCACTTTGTAGACGCCGGGCATCTCGGCGGACGCCATCAGCGGCTCGATGCCGGCGGTGAACGGGTAGCAGGAGTAGGCGCCCATGTCGCAGACCACGTCCGCGTCGAGGCCGAGGATCCTGCCGTCCGTGTCGAAGGCGGCGCGCACCTGGTAGTGCTGTTCGCGGGCGAGGAAGGACGCGGACAGGGCGTCCTTGCGGTCCTCGATCCACTTCACCGGGCGGCGCAGTCTCAGTGCGGCGGCGGCGGCCGCGATCTCCTCGCGCCCGACGACGCACTTCTGGCCGAACCCGCCGCCCATGTCGGGCACCACGACCCGCACCGCGCGCTCGTCCAGGCGCAGGCTGCGGGAGGCCACCGTCCTTACCTGGTGCGGGATTTGGGTGCAGGTGTGCAGGACGAGCTGTTCCTCGCGGTCGTCCCAGTGCGCCACGGCGCCGCGGGTCTCCAGCGGCAGCGCGTTCTGCCGGCCGGTCCTGGTCTCGACGTGGACGACGCAGGGCGCGGACGCGAAGATCTCGTCGATGCCGTCCGTCGCGAAGAGGGAGACGTCGACGAGGGTGTTGTCGGCGGCTTCGGCGTGCACGAGCGGGGCGTCGGGCGCGAGCGCCGCCTCCTCGGAGGTGACCGGCGGCAGCGTCGTGTAGGTGACGCGGGCCGCCTCCAGTCCGTCCTCGGCGGCGTAGGCGTCCCGGGCCACGACGATGGCCAGGGGCTCGCCCACGTAGCGGACCTTGTCGCGGGCGAGGACAGGCATCGCGGTAGGGACGAACTCCGAGAGGGGGCGGCCGAGTTGGGCGGTGATGTCGCCCAGCTCCAGGTCGTCCGCCGTGAACGCGGCCACGACGCCCGGGACCTGGCGTACCGCCGAGAGGTCGACGGAGGCGATCTCACCGTGGGCGACCGTGCTGCGTACGAACTGGGCGTGCAGCATGCCGGGCAGTGCGATGTCGTCGACGAACCGGCCGCGCCCCGACAGCAGCCGCGGATCCTCACGGCGCGCGACCGACGTACCCACCAGCTTCTTCCGGCTCATCGGGCCATCGCCTCCTCACAGGCGCGCCGGACCAGTGTCCGGACGAGTTCTTTGCGGTAGTCCGTACTGGCGGACGCGTCGGCGGGGGGCTCGACAGCCGCCGCGGCTGCGGAAGCGCAGTCCTCGAAGGAGCCGCCGCCGGCGAGCACAGCCTCCGCCTCGGGCACCCGCACCACCGCGGCCGCCACTCCGCCGAGCGCCACCCGGCCGCCGCGCACCGCTCCTTCGTCGACGTCGAGATCCACGGCGGCCGCCACGATCGCGAAGTCACCTCGCCGCTCGGCGAATTCGGTCAGGGCCGCATGCGGGGCGGGACGCGGGAAGACGATCTCGACGAGGAGCTCGTCCGGGTCGAGAGCCGTCGTGTAGTAGCCGAGGAAGAAGTCCGCGGCCGGGATCCTGCGCTCGCCGCGTGGGCCGCGCGCCACCAACTCGGCGTCGAGGACCATCGCGAGCAGGCACCACTCGGCGGTGGCGTCGGCATGCGCGATGCTGCCGCCGACCGTGCCGCGGGTGCGGATCGGCAGATGCCCGATCCAGCTCATGGCATCCCGCAGGACCTCGAAGCCCGCCCCGAGCATCCCCGCCGGGTCGCTCTCCACCGTGTGGTGGGTGGTGAGCGCCCCGATGCGCAGACCGCCGTCGACGTCGCGGTGCAAGCGGTCGAGCTCCCGCATGCCGCCGATGTCGACGAGATGCCGCGGGCGGGCCAGCCTGAAGTTCATCATCGCGACAAGGCTCTGCCCGCCGGCGATGATCTTTGCGTCGTCGCCGAGCTCGGCCAGCAGCCGAACGGCTCCGTCGACGTCGGGCGCCCGGTGATACCGGAAGGGGGCGGGCTTCATGGTCCTCCTGTCGTACGTTGTGTGCGGTGGGCCGGGGCGCTCAGAGAGCCGTCTGTTCGGCCACCACCCGGGGCGCGGGCACCGGGAGTTGCTCGTCCTCGCCGTCCAGCGCCCGGCCCTTCGTCTCCGGAGCCGCGACCGCCATCCATCCGACGGCCACCAGCACGGCGAGGGCCAGCACCGCGAACGTCACCGGAAGCCCCAGCACCGGCCACATCACCGAGCCGAACAGCAGCGGCGCGAAGCCGGTGAGGGCCCGGCTGACCGACGAGGCCCAGCCGAAGCCGCTGGCCCGCAGCGCAGTGGGGTACAGCTCGGAGACGTACGCGTACAGGGCGGGGATGGTGAGCTGCATCAGGAAGCCGAACACGGCGATCGCGACGACCGACCCCGTCGGCATCTTCATCACCAGCGCGAACACCACCAGCGCCAGCGCCCCGACCGGCGCCGAGACACCGATGAGCCACTTGCGGCCGACGACGTCGACGAGCGCGGTGGAGACCACCACACCGACGATGCCGACACCGCTCATCAGGGTGGTGCTCATGAAGGCGGCCGTGTCCCCGAGGCCCTCCTCCTTGAGAATGGACGGCATCCAGCTGAGCGCCGCGTAGTAGACGAGCATGATCGTGGCGAACAGCAGCCAGGCCGCCGAGGTGATGCGCGGGCTGAACTTCCAGACCCGGCGCAGTTGTTCGGCCGCGGCGGCGACTCCGCGCACGCCGGTCTCGGCGACGGGTTCGGGGATGACGTACGGCTCGACCGGTGCGCCGGTGCGGGCGACGAGGTCGTCGATGACCTGCCTGGCCTCGGCCTCCCGGCCCTTGTTGGTCAGATAGATCGGCGACTCCGGGATGCCGCGGCGCACCCAGAACAACAGCAACGCGGGCAGCACCATCGTCGCGAGCATCCACCGCCAGTTCCCGTCGAGGGAGAGCATGGCCGTCGACACGAACCCGCACAGCGTCACCCCGATCGGCCACCACAGGTCGAGCGCGGTCAGCACCCGGCCCCGGTACCTGCGCGGGGAGAACTCGCCCACCAGCGCGTAGTCGACGGGAATGCAGCCGCCGAGGCCCACACCGGCGAGGAAGCGCAGCGCGAGGAAGACGGGATACGTCGGTGCCAGCGCGCCGAGCACCGAGAACAGGGCGAAGATCAGCAGCGTCACACTGAAGGCCTGCTTGCGCCCGATCCGGTCCGCGACCGAACCCCAGGCGACGGCACCCACAGCCATGCCGACGAGGTTGGCGGTGGCGACGAGACCCCGCCCGCCGAGCGAGAGGTCGAAGTGCGCGCCCAACAGCGGCATGAGGAACCCGTTCAGCGCGATGTCGTACGCGTCGAAAAGGTAACCGAGGCCACCGATGATGAAGATCTTTCCCTGGACCGGCCATTTCCAGGGGAGGTCCTGAACTATCTGATCGCCTGTCTTCACGTTCGCTCCACGGGGTCGCGTCGGGGACGGAGTACGGCGGTTGCGGGTGCCGGGAACCAAGGGCGAGGCGGGTGGCTTCAGCGCGCGAAGCGGTAGGAGAACGCGCCGAGATCGGGGTCGTTGAGCGGAGTGCCGCTCCACAGCCAGTCGTAGGAGAGGTCGGATTCACCGTCGAATCCGCGCCTGAGGCTCTCGTCCCTGGCCTGCTGTTCGGGACCGTCGGGGAAGTGGTAGAAGGTCTTGTTCTCCAGCGAGGCGTCCTGGACCATCCCGGCGTGCTTGGCGCGCCGGTCGACATAGCGGCGCAGCGCCCCTTCGATGCCCTCGGCCGTGACAGCGCCGAGTTCCTCGGCGAGGACGGCGGCGTCCTCCATGGCCTGCGAGGCACCCTGCGCCTGGTAGGGCAGCATCGCGTGGCAGGCGTCGCCGAGGAGGGCGACACGGCCGTCCATCCACACCGGATCGCGCCGCCGGTGGTAGAGGGCGAAGACGGAGACGTCCTCCTTCGCCTTGGACAGCATCGCCGGCACGCGGTCGTCCCAGCCGGGGAAGGCGTCGACGAGATCCTGTGCCGTAGCGGGGGCGGCCCACTTGTCGCGCACCTCGTCCGTGCACGGCACGCACGCCACGACGTTGAGGTACTCGCCGCCGCGGATCATGTAGTGCACGAGGTGCCGGTCGGGCCCGTACCAGATGGTGCTCTGGTAGCGGTCCACGAGCCACCGCGTCGCCGGGTCGGCGGCGATCAGGTCACCGGGGATCAGCGCCCGGTAGGCCATCTCGCCGGAGAACAGCAGGGTGTCGGGCGCGCCCATCAGGTCGCGTACCTGGGAGCGGACTCCGTCGGCGCCGATGAGCGCGTCACAGGGGTAGCGCCGGCCGTCCTCAGTGACCGCGACCGGGCGTTCCGGGACCGTGCGGTCCAACTCGACGACCTTGCTCCCGGTGTGCACCTCCACGACGGGGCCAGGACCCGAGGGGTCCAGGCACGCGTCCAGCAGGATGCGGTGCAGGTCGGCCCGATGGTAGTGCCAGTAGGGGGCGTTGAACTCGTCCTTGCAGCGCTGCCCCAGTGAGGTCAGAGCGACGATGCTGCCGTCCTTCCAGCGGCGCCGCACCTGGTCGAGCGGCTCCGTGTGGATGGCCTCCATCTGCCGGCGCAGCCCGAGGCCCATCAGGATCCGGCTGGCGTTCGGTGCGGTCTGGATGCCCGCGCCGACCTCGCCGAGCTGCGATGCCTGCTCCAGGACGGTGACGCGCAGGCCGCGCTGCCGCAGCGCCAGGGCTGCGGTCAGCCCGCCGAGACCTCCCCCGACGACGGTGACTTCGTACGACTGGCTGGACGCCACTCTTCCTCCAACGCATGGGCGTGTACGGGTGGTTCGTGCGCGATGCGGTGAGCTCAGGGTTCAGTGAGCTGAGCGCTCTGCGACCTCAGCGGTCGGTGAGCTTCCCGTCGGTGACGACCTCGGTGCCGTCGACCGAGACGGTGCATCCGCGCATGGCGATGTCGAGGTGGGCGTACGACTCGCGGCCCAGCACCGGGTGGGGGCCGGTCGACCACAGGAAGTTGCCGGCGAAGGCGCGGGCGTCCATGCCCATCAGGTCGTCCTTGCCGTACATCGCCGTGGCGAACCAGTCAGCCGTGCGCATCAGACCCCAGCCCATGTGGGACAGGCTGCGCGCCCACTGGTCCTGTGCGTCCTCGAAGAACGTCGACAGCAGTGTGGCCTCGGCGCCGCCCGACACCTTCTCGATGTGTCCGCCGACGATCTCCAGCGTGACCCGGTCGCGGACGTACTCCTTGAAGGGCAGCAGGATGTCGCCCTCCGCCAGCACGATCTGTCCGTCGGAGATCTCCGGCCAGCACAGCACCATGGTGCTCGGCCAGTGGTCCCAGCGGCCCGGATCGTCGGCGAAACCGCACTGGAACTCCGGCTTGGCGCCCGCGAGTTGAACCGTGAGGTCGGTGCCGGCGTCGGAGGTGACCCGCATGACGGAGGACCGCTTCAGCAGGTCGACACCCTCCTGGACCTCGGCCTTGTCGCCCTCCTTGGGAAGGTTGCGGATGAGCACGTCCGGGGCGTCACAGACGAAGATGATGCGGGTGCCCGCGCGCAGGATCTCCTGCTGGACCGGCGCGTGGATGAAGCCCTCGCGAGTCAGGTCGACGACCAGGTCCGCGGACTTCAGCAGGTCCTGCGCGGCGGTGTCGTTCAGGACGGACACCAGGCCCGGACCGGCCCCGGTGTGGGTGCTCGGCATCGGAGCGGGGCTGCCGCCGGGCACGGTCGCGGCGATGACATGCGCGCCGCACGCCTTGGCCGCGCCGAACGCGGCCTCCACGTAGTCACCGCGACTGCCGGGCTCGGAGAGCACGACGACATGCTCGCCGCTGCGCACCTTGCACAGCCGCAGCTCACGGATGAACGCATCGAGCAGATCGACAGACGAAAGATCGAACACGGGTTCCTCCAAGGACTCGCTCGTGGGTACCGGACACGGTCTCCGCATCAACGCGGGCACACTGCGGCCACACTCGGGACGCGTCGATACCGGGAGGGATGAGGGAGCGGAGGCAGGGCGGACCCACCCCGCCGTACAGGCGTCGAGCAACGGATTCGGGACGGTGGGGGGCCGCCCGACAGAGATAATCCGAACACGTACTATCCCGCTTGGCAAGGGGCTGCGATCCGAGTTAACACGGATGTGCGGTGCCACGGAGGGGCGCGCGAGCCGGTCGCACGCGGCGCTGACCTGGGCTCCGGCGCGCTCATCGGCCTTCAGGCCGGTGGTGCGTGGTGGAGAAATGTTCCGCGGTTGCCTCCTGTGCGCCGGCAGCGTCTGGCCGCGCACCTGCGCGACGCGTGCCGCGTGGACCGCTCAAGGCTCAGGTCCGCGTCCGCCGAGCTCAGGGAAGAGTCACTGAGCAAGCCGAGGCGGGGCTCTCTCCCAGCGAACTCGCCGTCATCTGGCGCACAGGAGACCACCGCGAAGCCGTACGAGTCTTCGTCGACGCGTGTTGCCTCTGCACGGCAGCCTGCCCGTAGAGGGGTGCCGTAGGGCGAGTCCAGGCTCACCACACGCCGGATGGCACGCCCGGCTGCATCGCGCCGGTACGCCCGTCTTGGCTCACGTGAACCTTCGCGCACCGCACCATCGGCGCGGAGCAGGCGGTGGACCGCCCTGCCATGAGACCCGCTACCGTCGTCTGTCCGGCGACGCCGGCTGCTTGGGTTCGACTGCTTCTCGTGCCACTCCTTCCGCCGGAGGTTCGCAAATGGTCTGGCCGCGCGTACGCCGCAGCCGAGCGGCAGCCGGAATTCCCGTCCCCGTTCCCGGTAAGTGCACGCCCGACGGCCGGCACAGCGTGGCCACGGAACGACTGCTGCTCTTCACACCGCGCACTCAGCTGGACGCGGCAGCAGCGATCGCGGCGGCCTCGGATCCCGAGGCCCAGCGGTGGCTCGGCAACCATGCCGAGCGAATCGTCCCCTCGGCCGACACCAAGGAGGCCCTCCTGCTGATGGGTCCCGCCACCGATGCCGGCCACAGGATTCCCCGGCAGTTGACCGAGCCGTTCGAGCCCGTACCCGGACAGCCCGACTTCTTTGTCTGCGTACGTCTCGACAACGGCAGGTATGCCGGAGCCCTCGAAGTGGACCGTCCCGAGGGCCGCCTCGGCGGCTGGCTCGCGCCCGGCTCCCGGGGACAGGGCCTCGGCTCGGAGTTGTTCCGGGCCGGTGCGCTGCTCGCCCACGCCCACTTCGGGATGGACACCGTACGAGCAGGCACGGAGCCGCAGAACACCGCCTGCCTGCGGGCGCTGCGGCGCGCGGGCTTCGTTGCGGACGAGGGCCCGCCCCGGCATACCCTGCCGGACGGCAGGGAGGTCGACGCCGGCTGGTTCCGGCACGAGGATGGACCGGCCTCCCGCTGCTGCTGACGCCCCGCTCGCCCGCCGGCCCGGCTCAGCCGCCCGGTCAACGGAGCGCACCGCTCCGGCAGACGAGTCGGGTGGCGTCTTTGCGGGCCTCACCGTCCGCCGGGGAGACGGTTCGCGGTCAGACGGTGGACAGGTCGATCGCCCGGTCGACGTCCTGTGGCTGCAGCACGCGCAAGATGCCTTCCAGCAGGTAGTAGTCGGCGTAGGGAAGCGAGATCTCGATCCCGTCCTCGGCCGGCCGGTTGCGGGTGCAGCGGGCCACGACCGCATCGGCACGGGAGGACTTGTCCGTCAGGCAGGTGTTGGCCAGGGCGGTGAGGATCCGCAGCGCGACCGTGCGGTACTCCTGCCTGCCCGTCACGGCCGCCAGGTCGAGCAGACCGCATGCCATGATCGCGCCGGCCGACGCGTCCTTGATGTCGTGGGGGTGCTGCGGCGCGAGGTAGTCCCATACGGGGACGTTGTCCGGGGTGAGCGCCCCTATGGCGAAGTCGGCGAGTCTGCGTGCGGTGGTGAGGAACTGGCGGTTCCCGGTGCGGCGGTAGATGGTGGTGAACCCGTACAGTCCCCACGCCTGTCCGCGCGACCAACACGAGGTGGGACTGTAGCCCTGCACGGTGCCCGGGCCTACCGGGGCGCCGGTGACCGGGTCGAAGTCGAACACGTGCGGGGTCGATCCGTCCGGCCGCGGGAACACCTGCTGAGCGGTCTTCGCGTGCTCCACGGCGATGTCGAGGTATTTGCCGTCGCCGGTCTGCTCGCCTGCGAATGCCAGGAGGTCGAGGTTCATCATCGTGTCGATGATGACCCGGCCCGCGTTGTTCGGATCGTTCAGTGCGCCCCACGCCCGGAGGAAGCGCCCGCGCGGGTTGTACCGCTGGATCAGCGAATCGGCCGCCGTCAGGGCTCCGGTCCGCCAGGTGTCGTCGCCGGTCAGACGCCATGCGGTCACCCAGGACGGAGAGAACAGGAAACCGAGGTCGTGAGTGGTGGTGTCGTACTGACGGGGAGCGAGCTTTCTCGCCGAGTCGATCGCCAGGGTCTTGAACTGGTCGTCATCGCTGTAGAGCCATGCCATCCACAGGGTCCCCGGCCAGAATCCGCCCACCCAGTCGCCGTTCTGGGAGTAGGTCCACTTCTCGAACTTCGTCCCTACGGGAAAGGCGCTCACCGCCGGTGCGACGGCGCGGATCTTGTCCACGGCGTAGTCGGCCGCCTCGCGCAAGGTGCGCACAGTCGCCGCCGGTGTTTGTCCGGCTGCCGCCTGTGCAACCTGCGGTGCGGAAGCGTACGCCGCCGTAGCGCCGGCTGCCGTAGCCAGCACCGTTCGCCGGGAAATACTCACAGTCGCCTGCCTCTCCAACTGGACAACGTTGTAGGGAAGTTGAAGGAGTTTTGCATGGCAACCACTCTGACGTACACCCACATGACAGGGGTTCATCCATGTGAACTGGGAGGTGTCGATGCCACGCGTCGGCGCCGCTGCCGCAGATAACAGAAATCTGGCCGATTGAGCTACTTCCCACATCCGCCCGGCCCGCCTTGACCGCCGATCACTCACCCAAGTTGAATCCGGTCGACGGCCGCGATCGCCCGTTCAAAAAGGACTGGCGCACGGTGGGCAGCCACAAGCTCGACGCGCCTCTCCGTCCCCACCCCCCACGAAGTCCGCTGCTGAACGCAACGTACGGCAGCCGCCGGTGCCTGGCGCCCGACCCTCCCCACGGAGTACCACGTAATGTCTGAGAACCACCGCAAGCAGTTCTGGTCCCGCCGCAAGGTCCTCACCACGGCGCTCGGCGGTTCCGCCGCTGCCGCGGCCGGCGCCTTCGGGGTCACCAGGGCGGCCATGGCCGGTACCACCGCCAGCGCCGTCGGCGATGTCGTCGGAAAGGTCAGCGTCGGTTACCAGGGCTGGTTCTCGGCGACCGGCGACGGATCCCCGATGAACTCCTGGTGGCACTGGGCTGCGAACAAGGCTCAGGCGCCTTCGCCGTCCAACACCAACATCGTCTCCTGGCCGGACATGCGGGAGTACACCAAGACGTACAAGTCGGGCTACGCCAACCTCGGCAACGGTCAGGCCGCCAACCTGTTCTCGTCCTACGACCAGCAGACGGTGAACACGCACTTCCTGTGGATGCAGCAGAACGGCATCGACACCGCGGCACTCCAGCGGTTCAACCCCACCGGCAGCGAGGGCCCGATCCGCGACGCGATGGCCACCAAGGTGCGCAGCGCCGCGGAGGCGTACGGCCGGAAGTTCTACATCATGTACGACGTCACCAGCTGGACGAACATGCAGTCGGAGATCAAGACCGACTGGACCAACAAGATGAAGGCGCACACCGCCTCTTCGGCGTACGCCAAGCAGAACGGCAAGCCTGTGGTGTGCATCTGGGGCTTCGGCTTCAACGACTCCAAGCGGCCCTGGGAGCCCGCGCCCTGCCTGGACGTGGTCAACTGGTTCAAGTCGCAGGGCTGTTACGTCATCGGCGGCGTGCCGACCTGGTGGCGGAACGGCAACAACGACTCCCGTGCCGGATTCAGCGACGTCTACCACGCCTTCAACATGATCTCGCCGTGGCTGGTCGGCCGGATCGGCAACGTCAGCGACGCGGACAACTTCTACACCAACGCCACCGTGCCCGATGTCAAGGAATGCGCCGCGCACGGCATCGACTACCAGCCCTGCGTACTGCCCGGCGGTCTCAACGTCCGCCAGCGTGCCCACGGCGACTTCATGTGGCGGCAGTTCTACAACATGGTCCGCGCCGGCGTGCAGGGCATCTACATCTCGATGTTCGACGAGTACAACGAGGGCAACCAGATCGCCAAGACCGCCGAGACGCTGTCCTGGGTGCCCACCAACGCGGGCTCGGGGATGCTTGCCCTGAACGAGGACGGCACAGCCTGCTCCTCCGACTACTACCTGCGTCTGACCGGCGACGGCGGGAAGATGCTCAAGGGCACGATCGCGCTGACCGCGACCCGTCCCACCAAGCCGGTGGTCTCCTCCACGGCCACGACCACGGGCACCGTCAACTCGTACGTGGGCAAGACGATCACTCTGCGCGCCAAGGCCAACGGCGCCTACGTGACCGCCGACGACGAGGGCACCTCGCCACTGATCGCCAACCGCACCGCTGTCGGCCCTTGGGAAAAGTTCGACGTGCTGGACGCCGGCGGCGGCAACATCGCGCTGCGCTCCCAGGCCAACAACAACTTCGTCACCGCCGAGAACGCCGGTGCGAAGCCGCTGATCGCCAACCGCACGGCGATCGGCTCGTACGAGACCTTCCAGCTGATCACCAACTCCAGCGGCACGGTCAGCCTGCTCGCCAAGGTCAACGCCATGTACGTCACCGCGGACAACGAGGGGACGGACCCGCTGATCGCCAACCGCACGAGCATCGGCAACTGGGAGCAGTTCGACATCGCCACCGTGTGATGCCGCCGGGGGGGGGGGGGGGGCCCCGCCCCCCCCCCCCCGCGCGCGGGGGCGGGGGGGCGGCCCCCCCCCCCCCCCCCGCCCCCGCCGCCCCGCGGGGGGGGGGGGGGGGGGGGGGGGGGGCGCCCCCCCCCCCCCCCCCCCCGCCCCGCGGAGGGTGCCCGGATTCGCCCCGAACCGGCGCCGGCAGCGACAGCGACAGCGACCCGGAGCAGAGTCGACGACGGCGTGGCGATCACCCGGCTGACAACCGCCAAGTCCCTTTACAGTCGGTCGAAATGCTGTGCCAGACTACGGTGATCACCTCGTTGCTGATCCCTGCTCACGCCGGAGCCTGCCATGACGACCGAATCCCCGCACCCTCCGCAGATCGACACCAGCAAGGCGCATCCCGCGAGGGTCTACGACTGGCTCCTGGGCGGCAAGGACAACTACCCCGTTGACGAGGCCCTGGGCGAGAAGCTGCCGCCCGAAGCCCATGACGCGGCCCGGCAGAACCGTCAGTTCATGCACCGGGCGGCCGCCTGGCTCGCCGGCCAGGGCATCGACCAGTTTCTCGACATCGGCACCGGCATCCCCACGCAGCCGAATCTGCACCAGGTCGTGCAGCAGATCGCGCCGGCCGCGAAGGTCGTCTACACCGACAACGACCCGATCGTGCTGCGTCATGCGGAAGCGCTGCTGATCAGCACTGCCGAAGGGGCCACCGACTACATCCAGGCCGATGTGCGGCAGCCGGACGCGATTCTCGAACGCGCCCGTGCCGTACTGGACTTCGACCGGCCGATCGCGCTGTCGCTGATCGCCCTGATGCACTTCATCACCGACGAGCAGGACGCGCACGGCATCGTCCGCAATCTGGTCGCGACGCTGCCCTCGGGCAGCTATCTCGTGCTCTCGCACGCCGCGTCCGACCTCTACCCGGAGTTGGCCGCCGAGGTCACCGCGCAGTACGCCAAGGGGGGCATCGCGCTCGGCTTCCGCACCCGCCCGGAGGTCAACCGCTTCTTCGACGGCCTTGAACTGATCGATCCCGGCCTGACGACGGCCCCGGAATGGTTCAAGACAACGCCGCCGCCCGAGCCCGAGGGCAGCGGCATCTACGCCGCCGTCGCACGCATCCCCTGACAGCCCGCCACCGGCTCTGCAGCGGTCGCCGGTTAACCCCTGCGGCGTAGCCGTGCCGAGAGGTGGTGCTGCAAAGGCTCACCGACCGCCGCGAGATCGTGGACGAAGGTGAGCGTGTCGTCGTCGGTCAGTGTGTAGCGGCGGCGAGTTGCGTTCACCTCCTCCGCGGTGGGAGTGAGGGCCACCTCGTGGGTGGCGAGGTCGACCCCGCTGTCGGTCGCCCGGCCGACCGCGATCTCCGCGATCCCGGTGGGCTGGGTGATCAGTGCCTCCACCCGGCCGTCGGGCTGGAGCCGCCACCAGCCGCTCTCCCGGGCCGACGGGCGCAGCGGTGCGTCGTCGGCGTCCAGCAGCCAGGCACGGGCCTCGTAGCGGAGGAAGGGGCGGCCGTCGTGGCTGAAGGTGACCTCCTGCGCGTACGTGAAGTCCTCGACGATCGTGGGGTACTCGCCGCTCCCCCGGCCGTACCAGGTACCCAGGAGGCCGATCACGGGCGAGAGCAACGCGTGCGGGGCGGGCGCCTCGTCCGGTCGATGGCCGTCGGGGTACGGGTACTCCGACGGGGTCGAACACGGCGCGCTCCTGGGATCGGGTCCGGGGCTGATGTCGGGTCGAAGCCTAGGGCGTCGGGCCGGGCGACGACGGACGGGGCGGGACCGCGGTCGTTGGCGCGCGACAGTTCCGGGCAGTCGACAGCCTCGGCAGCCGCAGCGGCAGCGGTTGTGACCACGCGAGTGCCCTTGCCGTATTGAGGCGAGACGACTCGTCTTGTTATGGTGGGGCCATGGCTTTCCTCTTCTTCGTCTGAGTCCGGGCACGGCTGACACCGCCGTTTCTGCTGCCCGTAGACCCTTCGTATGCCCAGGGAAAGCCCTATGCGCGACCGCGCCCGAACCTCCCTGCCCACCAGCGTTCCCGCTGTGGCGCAGCTGTCCGTCAGGTCCGTCACCAAGTCGTATGGCACCCGGACCGTTCTCGACCAGGTCTCCTTCACCGTCCGGCCGGGTGAGAAGGCCGCCGTCATCGGTGAGAACGGTGCCGGCAAGTCCACCTTGCTGCGGCTGCTCGCCAGGGACGAGATGCCCGATACCGGGGAGGTCACCGTCCGCTTTACCGGCGGAACCGGCCACCTCGCCCAGACCCTCGGCCTCGATGCGGGCTGCACCGTGCAGGACGCCGTCGACCTTGCTCTGACCGAACTGCGCGATATGGAGCGAAGGCTCCGTGCGGCAGAGGAGTCCCTCGCCGACGCGTCGACCGAGGAGCTCTCCTCGTACGGCGAGCTGTTGATCGCGTACGAGGAACGCGGCGGCTACGAGGCGGACGCCCGTGTGGATGCCGCCATGCACGGGCTCGGGTTGGCCCGGATCACCCGGGAGCGCCTGCTCGGCTCACTGTCCGGCGGTGAGCAGTCGCGCCTCGCGCTGGCCTGCGTCCTGGCCGCCGCACCTGAGCTGCTGCTCCTGGACGAGCCGACGAACCACCTTGACGCGGCTGCCGTGCAATGGCTGGAGGAACACCTGCGCGCACACCGCGGCACCGTTGTGGCGGTCACCCATGACCGCGGCTTCCTGGAGCGCATCGCCACCACGATCCTCGAGGTCGACCGGGACGAGCACACCGTGCACCGGTACGGCGACGGCTGGGCCGGCTACCGCGCCGCGAAGGCCGCCGCCCGGCGCGGTGCGGAGCAGCGGTACGCGGACTGGGTCGAGGAGGTGACCCGCACGAACGAGTTGCTGGAGGCCGCAGGCAGGAGGCTGGCCGCCACCGGCCGCGATCCGAAGCAGGGCTTCGGCAAGCACCGCCGCTCCAGCGAGGCGAAGCTCGGCGGGCAGGTGCGTTTGGTGCGGGAGCGCCTGGACCGGTTGCGGCGCAATCCGGTGGCGAAGCCGCCGGTACCGCTCAGGTTCACGACGGCGCTGTCGTCGGCGGCCGGCGGCCCGGCCCAGGACACCCTCGCCGAACTCGACAACGTACGGGTCGGGGAACGGCTGCGCCTGGACGGGTTCCTGGCGATCGAGCCCGGAGGGCGCCTCCTTGTCACGGGCGCGAACGGAGCGGGCAAGACGACGCTGCTTCGCGTCCTGGCGGGCGACCTGCAGCCGGACGCGGGCAGGGCCCGCCGCCCCGCCCGCGTCGGTTACCTCCCTCAGGAACTGCCCGCGCACGCCACGCGAGTGCCGCTGCTCACCGCGTTCGCCACCGGGCGGCCCGGGCTGCCGGACGAGTACGCCGAACAGCTCCTGTCCCTGGGCCTGTTCCGCGAACAGGACCTGCATGTTCCGGTCGCCGCCCTGTCCGTGGGACAGCAGCGGCGGCTGCAGATCGCGATTCTGGTGACCCGGCCCGCGGACCTCCTCGTGCTCGACGAGCCGACCAACCACATCGCACTCGACCTGGTCGAGGACCTTCAGGCGGCGCTCGCGGCGTACCCAGGGGCGGTGGTCGCGGTCTCGCACGATCGCGACTTCCGTGCGCGTTTCGCAGCCGAGCAGCTGGAACTGCACGTCGGCCGCAGGCGCTGACCTGGTTCGGCCCGGCAGACGACACCCTTCGCCGTCGGCATGCGCAGCCGATACCGACCGACGTCCAGGCCCGTCCGTCGTACAGAGCAGGGCGGCTCGCCGGTGCCTCGATACGGCACAGCGGAGAACTCGCTGTGCCGACACGGGCGGCACACCCCGCTGCCAGAAGTCAGCGGGGGCCCATCTGCTCACCGGCCGGCTCCCGGTCCGTTCGGTGGAGTTCCGCGCTCACGACGCGGGTGCACAGCACCACGGCGACGGCCGCGATCACCACGAACACCAGCATCACCGTGCGTGCGGCCACGTACTGGGAGGCGATGCCCAGGCCCACCACGGGAACCGACAGTCCGATGTACGCACCGAGGAAGAAGCCGGCGAGGACCTCGGCGCGTGACTCGGGTGGGGAGGTGGATCCCGCGGCGCTGAGCGCGCCGCGGAAGGCCAGGCCACCGCCGGCGCCACTGAGCACTCCGCCGATCACGAACATCGTCAGGCTGGGCAGCCACATCCCGCCCGCCAGGAGCGCGAGACCCGGGATGAGGACCAGCGGGCCGACGCGGAGCGTGCGCTGCAGCCCGGCTCGGCTCATCGCGATCTGGGCGAGCGCGCCGGCGGCGAACGCGGCGAACGCCACGGCTCCGGCCACCGCGTGCGAGTCCTGGTGCATGGTGCCGGCCAGGAACGACGGAGCGAGCGAGTTGAACACACCGAAGACCGCGAACGCGGCCATGCCCGCGGCGATGGCGGCGAAGAACGTCCGGCGGGCGTGCACCGGCACCGCGACACGCTGCGGCCGGTAACGCGGCGCGGGGACCGGGCGGTCTGCGGTCTCGGGTGAGACCGCGACCAGCACGGCGAGCACGGACAGGACCACGGCGAACACGATGTACGGCAGCCGCAGCGGTTGCGGCGCGTACTGGGCCAGCAGTCCGGAAACCAGCGGCCCGACGCCGATGCCGCCCAGGTTCGCCGCGGTGGCCACGACCTGGGCACGCCGGGGAGAGCCCTTGTCGCCGCCGGACGCTCCGTGGTGCAGCTCGGCGAGGTAGGCGGTGGCCGTCGCGGTTGTCAGGCCGACGGACACCCCGCTGATGACCCGGGCCACAAGCAGTCCGGGCAGGCTCGGCTCGAAGAGGAAGATCAGCGCGCTGACCACGTTGATCAGGAGCGCCGGCACGAACACGTTCTTGCGGCCCACCCAGTCGCTCACATGGCCGCCGAAGAACAGGCTGGCGATCACCCCGACCGCGTACACCGCGTAGACGACGGTCAGCATGATCGTGGAGAAGTGATCACGCTGCTGGTAGAGCACGTAGAGGGGCGTCGGTACTGCTGAGAATCCCATGTTCAGCAGGAAGGCCACCGTGGCGGCCCAGAACCCGAACGAATGGTGCCGGCGGCGCCGCGCATGCGCGGGGTGTCCCTCCCCCTGCTCGTGTCCGACGGTGATGACAGAAGTCATGACGTGGTTCCTTTTCGCATTGCCAAGGGGGTGAGCACGGCATCGCCGCCGCGTCTCTCCCCCGAGCCTCCCCCCGCCACGGTTATGCTGTCCAACGAAAACTGGGCATGACGGTAATGAATCTGGAGCATGACGTGGAGCTGCGGCACCTGGAGCACTTCGTCGCTGTCGCCGAGGAGCGCAGCTTCACCCGTGCCGCGGCGCGCCTGCACCTCGTCCAGTCGGCGCTGTCCGTGTCGATCCGGGCACTGGAACGCGAACTCGGCGGGCGGCTGTTCGACCGCACCACCCACTACGTCGAGCTCACCGACGCGGGCCGGGCGCTGCTCGTCGAGGCGCGCAACGCACTGGCCGCTGTCGACGCGGCCCGGGACGCGGTCGCCGCCGTCCACGGCGGGCTCCGCGGCACCGTGCGGATCGGCATCATGCACTCGATGACGCTGATCGACCTGGCCGCCGTACTGACCCGCTATCACCGGGAACGGCCGCAGGTGCAGATCGTCCCGAGCGCCGCACAGGGTGGCTCCACCGAGTTGGCGCGCCAGGTGATCGACGGCCGGCTCGATCTGGCCTTCGCCGCGCTTCCCAGCGACTATCCGCCCGGCCTGACGGTGTACCCGCTGGCCTCCGAGCCGATGCTGCTGGCCTGCCCGGAGGACCACCCGCTGGCGCTCCGCCGCGTCATCCCGCTCACCGAACTCGACGGCGAGCGGTTCGTGGACTTCCCACCGGGATGGGGCACACGCCTCGGCGTCGACCGGCTGTTCCTGGAAGCAGGAGTGCGGCGGGAGGTCACCGTCGAGGTGGCCGACGTCCCCACGGTCGTGGAACTGGTCAGGGCGGGTTTCGGCTTCGCGTTCCTGAGCGAGTCGCTGGCCTCCGGCTCCCGCGCGGTCGCCCTCCGGCCGGTGCGACCCCAACCGGCGTTCGAGATCTCCCTGGTCACGGCGGCCGACCGGCGCCCGTCCGCCGCCGCCCAGGCGCTCATCGACCTCATACTGGCCACGTTCGCGGGCCCTGAGCCGAACGCCTGATCAGGCCGGGCCGCTGAGACGCCTCTGGGGCCCTACGCCCCATCGCGGCCGCCACGCGCAGTGCTCAGCGGCCTCCCCGCCCCGCTGCCCCGCCTCACTCCGCCCGCGGAGCCGCCGTACTCGCGCGGATCACCAGTTCGGGGTCGAAGAGGAGTTCGCCGACGGGGACGTCGCGGTTGCCGACCAGGGCGATGACGCTTCGGGCCACCTCCGAGGCCAGGCGGTCGGCCGGTTGGCGGACCGTGGTGAGCGGGGGATCGACGAAGTCCATGATCATGGCGCCGTCGTAGCCCACGACGGACACGTCGCGCGGGACGTCGTACCCCTGACGGCGTGCGCCGCGGATCGCGCCCAGAGCCATGTAGTCGCTGGCGGCGACGATGGCCGTGGCGCCGCGGCCAAGGAGGGAGATGGCCGCGGACTGGCCGCCCTCCACGGTGTAGGACTGCCGGACCACCCACTGCTCCGGGTCCTCCACACCGCGCTTGGCGAGCGAGGCGAGGAAGCCGCTGACCCGGCGGTCGGCCGGGCGGTTGCCGACCGGGCCCGATGCCATGCCGATGCGCCGGTGGCCGAGCCGGTGGAGGTGGTCCACAGCGAGTTCGGCGGCCAGCAGGTCGTCGGTGGAGAAGACCGGCGCCTCCCCCACACCCTCGAACTGGCCGTTGACGCCGACGAACGGGATCCGCCGGGAGCGCAGGAGTTCGTACGCCTCCGGGTCCGCGCCCTCGATCGTGTTGCTGGCCGAAAGGAAGACGACGGCGGCGACGCCCCGGTCGGCGAGCGAGGTCACGAAGTCCAACTCCTGTACTCCGCCCGGGAAGCACGGGCACAGGATGGTCTTGAGTCCGTGCGGGGCGAGAGTGGACTCGATCCGTTCGCAGACGTCGGCGAAGAACGGGTTGGAGACGAACTCGGTGATGACCGCGATGAGTTGACCCCGGGTCTGGCGCTCGTACCCGAGGTCGGCCATGGCCTGCTCGACGGCCTCTCGGGTCTTGCGGGACACGCCCTGGCGTCGGTTGATGACGCGGCTGACCGTGGCCTCGCTCACCCGTGCCCGGTCCGCGACCTCGGTGATGCCGACCTTCATGCGTTTCCCTCCGCCACCCGTAGTGCCAACAGCCCCGAGCGAGGTACGGGCACGATGTGCAGCCCCGGTGCCGGCGACCGTTCGCAGTCGTCGATGATACGGCCACGCTCGTCACGGACGGTCATGCGCAACGGGCGTAGGCCACCGGTCACCTCGATCACGAGGCGGTCCGACGCCGTTCCGTTGACCAGGGTGATGTCGTCGTACGCGGTGGTGTTGACGGGCACGACGCGGTCGCTGTGCACGGCGGTGACGCAGGCGGTTCCGCGCACCGCGGTGACCAGGGTGTAGAGATCGTCGGGCCGGCCCGGCTCGACGTCTCCGTGCAGCAGCACCGGCCGCAGCCGTCGCCACTCGGCGAGCCAGAACGCCAGCGTCTCGCGGTGCTCGCGGGACAGGCCGGTCAGCCGTACGGAGATCTGCGGAACGCTGTGCAGGGAGCCGATGAGCTGCCGGGCCACTGCGTGGGCGGGCGCATTCCGGTCCCACAGGAGCATGTCGCCGTGGACCGCGCCGCCGACGGCGAGCATCGCGGTGTCGAGCGTGCGCACCCGGTTGCCGGTGGCGTCACCCGGGCAGTCGAAGGAGCGCAGCATGTTGCCGAACGGGGCCATGCCGGGGCCGACGTAGGGCTGGCGCAGTTCCAGCAGCAACTCGCCGTCGGGGCGCAGCTCTTCGAGCGCGGCGCGCAGATCGGTGAGCAGGACGGTCATGGCCTGGCCGACGTCGCTGATGTCGGTGCCTGCTTGGTGGGCGTGCGGGCCGTTGCCGCGGTACGCCATGGCCTCGTCCAGAAAGTCGATCTTCAGGCCGTCGAGACCGTGGTCGGCGACCAGCCGGGTGCACAGGCGGATGACGTGGTCGCGGACCTCGGGGCGGCGCGGGTCGAGGACTTGGGCGCCCGGGACACCGGCGGGTGCGGGGGCGTAGGGGGCGAGCCGCTCGGCGCAGTCCGCACCGGGGCCGAGCAGCAGCGGCGCGACCCATGCCAGGTAGCGCAGGCCCTGCGCGCGTACGGCGGACACGTGTCCGGTGAAGTCGGGGAACTTCGCCGGGTCGGGGCGCCAGTCGCCGCAACCGGCGTAGCCGCGGCCGTTGCCGTACTCCTGCCAGCCGTCGTCGAGGATGAGCACCTCGCAGCCGAGTGCGGCGGCGGCGCGGGCCTCGGCCTCGACCGACGCGGCGTCCACGCGCTGGTTGAAGGCGTACCAGGTGGAGTAGACGGGCGCCCGAGCGCTGTCGGGGACCGGCATGGGGGCGCACTGCGGCTGTGCGGCGAACCACTCCCGCAGCCCGCGCATGGCGGTGGCGACCGTGGGCGCCGAGCGGGCCAGCAGGATGCGGCGCGCGCCGCCGTCAGGTGCGGGAGCCAGGTGCAGGTGCACCACGTGGGTGTCGTTCTCCTCCGAGACCCCGAAGACGACATCGGTCTCGGGGACCGGGTCGGTGACTGCGAAGGTGAGGCGGGTGCGGCCGTCGTGGTCGTAGAGACAGCCCGCGGCGGTGCCGTCGACGAGGCTGACGCGCGAGCGGCCTGCCCAGTCGGCGACGAGGGTGCGCTCCCAGCCTGCGCCCGGATGCCAGTAGCCGGCCGAGTCGCCGAGCGGCACGCTCATCCGCACCTCCGTCGGGGCCGGACCACCGTCCGTCCGGATCTCCAACAGTGCCTGTCCGTCGCCCAGTTCGGTGACCGTCCAGTGGGCGCGGGTGTCCGGCGCGTGCGCGAGGACCGCGACACGGACGCCGTCGAGGAGTGGCTCGTAGCGTGCCGGGGGGAGTTCAGCCGTGGTGACGGGCCCGGTGGTCACATCGTGGGTGACACGCTGAGTGGTGCTGGGGGTCATTGCGGGGATCATTCCTTCACGGCACCGGCGAGGAGCCCGGAGACGAAGTGGCGCTGGAGTGCGAGGAAGACGAGGGCCATCGGGATCGCGGCGAGGGCCGTGCCGGTGAGCAGGGCGCCGTAGTCGGTCTGGTCCAGGCCCTGGAGGGACGCCAGCGCGACGGGGATCGTGAACTCACCGGCGTCGCGCAGCACGACCAGCGGCCAGATGAAGTCGTTCCACTGGAAGAGGAACAGGAAGATGGCGAGGGCGGCGAGCGCCGGTTTCATCGGCGGCAGCACGACCTTGAGGAAGAGCCTGAACTCCCCGCAGCCGTCCATCCGTGCGGAGTCGATGAGTTCGTCGGGGAGCGCGGCCATCGACTGACGCATCAGGAATATCCCGAACGGCAGGGCGAGGTTGGGCATGATGACGGCCTGGTAGGTGCCCAGCCACTCCAGGTCCACCATCATCTTGAACAGCGGGATCAGCGTGATCTGGGTGGGGATGACGAGCCCGAGCATCAGCAGCCCGAACAGCGCGCCGCTGCCGCGGAAGCGGAACTTGGCGAAGCCGTATCCGGCCATTGTGCAGATGGCTCCCGCGGCGACCGTGTAGGTGCCCGTGATCAGCAGCGAGTTGACGATGACCTGGCTGAACTGCACCGACGACTCAAGGGTGGAGAGGTTGTCCATCAGGTGCCCGCCGGGCAGCAGCGGCGGTGGGCTGTCGAAGATCTCCTTGGAGCTGTGGGTGGCGGCGATGATCAGCCAGTAGAACGGCAGCAGGACGGCCGCCACGGCGATGCCCAGCGAGGACGTCAGCAGGAGTGAGCGCGAGCGGGGCGTGCGGCCGGACCGCGGCCGGATGGCGGTGAGGGTCACGACTTCTCTCCCAGCAGGCGGAACTGCACGATGCCCAGGATGCCGATCAGGACGGTGAGGATGTACGCGACGGCCGAGGCATAGCCGAAGTCGAAGTACTTGAAGGCGTTCTGGTAGAGGTACACGCCGATGGTCAGGGTGGCGTTGTCAGGGCCGCCGCCGGTCAGGACGTACGGCTCGTCGAAGAGCTGAAGTGTGCCGATCGTGGACAGCACCGTGGTCAGCAGGAGTGCGGGCCGCAGCCACGGCAGCGTGACATGGCGGAACGACTGCCAGGCGGAGGCGCCGTCGACGGCCGCCGCGTCGTACAGTTCGGCGGGCAGCGACTGGAGCCGGGCGAGGAAGATCACCGCGTTGTAGCCGGTGTAGTGCCAGGTCAGGGCGAGGCCGAGAGAGACCTTGGCCCACAGCGGGTCGGTCAACCAGGGGATCTCTCCGATGCCCACCAAGCCCAGCAGCCAGTTGACCAGTCCGTACTGGGTGTTGAGCAGGACGGCGAAAATGATGCCGTACGCGACGAGCCCGGTCACCGTCGGCAGGAAGAAGCCGAGCCGGAAGAAGGCGCGGCCGCGCAGGAGTGTGGAGTGGAGGGCGACGGCGATACCGACGGCCAGCGCCAGCATGACGGGGACCTGGACGACCAGGATGATCGCAGTGTTCTTCAGCGCGGTCCACAGCAGCGGATCGTCCAGTGCCCGCGTGTAGTTGCCCGCGCCCACGAACTCCTGGGTGCCGTTCACGTTCTCGTACAGGCTCATCAGGAACGACGAGCCGATCGGGTACAGCTTGAAGACGGCGAAGAGGACGAGTGCGGGGAGGACGAAGAGGTACGGAACGGATCGTCGGCGCAGGATCCGCGCGGTGGGGCGGGGAGCGGTTGCGGGACGGGCGGGGCCGGCGGTTTTCAGGATGCCGTCGGGGGTCGTCGTGGTCATGAGGCGAGCTCCCGTCCGGTCTGGCGGGCGCGCTGGTCGGCAGCGTTGTGCAGGGCCCTGGCCGGGTCGGCGCCCTTGAGCAGCACCTGGGTCTGCGCGTCGGCGACGGTCTTGAGGGCGCGGGCGTAGTCGGCGGAGTAGTTGACGGCGGGCGAGCGTGCCTTGAGTGCGTTGAGGAAGATCTCGCCCTTGCGCCGGCCGCTGAAGAACTTCGACGGCTCGTGGAAGACGGGGGCCTCGTACGCCTTCAGCAGGGCGGGGGCGATGCCGTTGCTGCGGTAGATGGCTTCCTGCGAGGCGGGTCTGGTCAGGACGTACTCGACGAAGGTCCAGGCGGCGGCCTGGTGCATGCTGGAGCCCGCGACGGCGAGATGGGTGGAGTTGACGGTCGCGGCCGTGGTGCCGCCGGGCTTCACCGCCGGGGGGAGGCGGACCTTCCACTTGCCGGATTCCTTGGGGACCAGGCCTTCGATGATGCTGCCGAACCAGGTGGGCCAGGGCAGTACGGCCGCGGTGCCGGCCTTGATGGAGTTCTCCAGCGCGGTCCAGCCGCCCGCCAGATCGCTGACCAGGCCGGCGTCGTTCATCTCCTTGATGAGGGTCATCGCGGTCACGGCCTCGGGGGAACCGAGGGTGATCCGGCCCTCGGCGTCGAAGTAGAACGTGCCATGGAGTTGGAGCAGCATCTGGAAGAAGTTGGCGGCGTCCGGCTGGGAGGCGGGCTTGTCGATGCCCAGCAGGTGCACTCCGGTCTTCTTCTTGATCTTCTTCCCGGCGTCGATGGCGTCGTCCCACGTCGCCAGTGTTTCGCCGTCGACGCCTGCGGCCTCGAAGATGTCGGCCCGGTAGTAGAACCCGGCCGAATTCGCCTCCCAGGGAAGGGCGTTGACCTTGCCCTTGCGGGTGACGGTCTGCCACATGCCGTCGGCGAAGGCGTCACGGTAGCGGTCGGCGCCGAGCGGACCGAGGTCGGCGAGCCCATCGGGGAACTTCTCGGTGTAGGCCGGGAGATAGTCGACGCCGATGTGCAGGACGTCCGCGAGACCCTGGCCGCCCGCCGCCATGGCCGTGGTGATCTTGTCCCAGATCGCCGGATTGCCGATGTCCTGCACGGTGACTTCGATACCGGGATGCTGCACCTCGAAGGCGGGAACCAGCGCTTTCATGGCGGCGGCAGGTCCCTGCCAGCTCCAGACGGTGATCTCGGCCCGGTCCGGGTCGCCGAGACTCCCCGCCTTGGTGGCACCGGTCACCGAACAGGCGCCGAGCAGCGCGGTCCCGGTCCCGGCGGCGAGCAGCGAACCGCCCAGCGCGAGCAGGCGCCGTCGGTCCGGACCGAGCCGCGGGCGGTTCTCCGGCGGTGGCTGGCTGAGGGGCGAGGCGTCCATGGCTGCTCCGGGGTCCGGCGAGTGCGCGGCTCTTGTGGCGCGGCTGGAAGCTAACAAGCGTCCTCTCCAACTTGCAAGAGTTGAGTGAAAACTTTCCATCTGGCGATCCGTGAATCATCGCGGACAGCCTGCATTTCTTGCGCGTTTCCTGCGCATGACCATTGAACCGCCGCTTCCGCTCCTGCTAGCTTGCCGCCACCGCTTGGCCGCCCCGCCCGCCGTCACCGAAGACCGGGAGATCCGATGAAGCCCTCAAGGCTTGCGCTGCTCACCGCTGTTGCCCTGCTGACGCCGATGGCCCCCGCGCTGTCGGCGACGGCGGCGACGGCGGCGACGGGAGCCGACGGCGCCATCGCGTCGGGCACCGCCGCCGTCTCCCCGCCCCAACTGGCCCTGAACGACCCGGGCTTCGAGAACGGCGGCACGGGCTGGACCTTCGGCGCCGGCACAGGGGTCGGCACCGGCAACGCGCACGGCGGCGCCCGCTTCCTCTATCTCGACGCCGGAGCCGGCAAGAGCGCCGAGCTGACCCTCCTCGCACCCCGGAACGGCAGCTATGACTTCTCCGCCTGGATCGGAAGCGCCGGCAGCGGCGGCACGTACGCGGTCCGCGTCAACGGCAGGACCGTCGAGACGATCACCCTGCCGGAACGCCGCTCGTACGCCCGGTACACCATCAGCCGCGTCAAGTTGAAGACCGGCGACCGGCTGGAGATCTCCTTCGGGTCCGGCACCGCCTGGGTCAACGCCGACGACCTGATGATCTCGCCCGCCGCGCCCGCCGACCCCAAGGTCACCTCGTCCGATCCCGAGGTCGTCGAGATGTTCGACTGGGCCAAGAAGAAGGCCAACAGCTGGGTGCAGCTGCCCGGTTCAGTGGGCCCGATCAACGTCGACGAGTACCAGACCGGCGGCACCGGCACCGCCCCCTACGCGGCCTCCTACTGGGCCGGTTACGCGAACCGCAGCGCTTACTACTCCCGCGACATGACCCACCAACTCGTCGGCGCCCACATCCTCGGCCTCGACGCCGAGAACAAGACGATGCTCCGCTCGTACGCGTCGTCGTCCACCGCGGAGCACAAGTACTTCCCGGTGTGGGCCCTCAACTTCGATGCCAGGACCTATCTGAGCATCGACTACAAGAGCCCGGACAACTTCGTGCGCGAGGTACCGGCCGTCTTCGAACTCGTCGAGAAGGCCGGCCAGGCCTACCTCTGGACCGGAGACAGGTCCTACGTCGACGACCCGGTGCTGTGGGACTTCTACCGGCACTCCACCGAGGAGTTCATCGACCTGCACAACAGCGCCGTACCCAACGGCAAGGTCGAGGTCGCCGAGGGCACGGGCAACGGCATCTTCGCCGGCGCCGCCAGCTACAACGAGCAGGACGGCGACGGCCTCGCCGAGGCCGGTGACGGCATCGCCGCGCAGTACCAGGCGTATCTGGCGATGGCCACACTCGCGCGCGGCAAGGGGGACACCGCGCTGGCCAGGACATACGACCGGCGCGCCGCCGACCTGAAGGAGTACTACAACGACGACTGGAGCGGCGGCGGCAGCGGAGCCGACATGGTCCGCGCGTACACCACGTCCGGCACCCCGGTCACCGGCTGGGGCAAGGAGAACAGCGTGTTCGTACCCATGAAGCAGCTCCTCGATCCCGGCCCGCGCAACGACATCTACCTCGACTACATCCAGGCGCAGGAGTTGGGGCCGGAGGGATCGCCCAACATCGAGTCGACGACGTACCTGCCCGACATGTTCTTCAAGAACAACCGCAACGACACCGCCTGGACGTGGATGAAGAAGATCTACGGCCAGCGGGAGATCCAGCACATCAACTCCAGCCAGGGTCCCGACGGTGACTATCCCGAGGTGTCGTTCTCCCTGGTCAGCCAGACTGTCGAAGGCCTCATGGGCATCGCACCGGACGCGGCGAACCGCAAGGTGACCACGCAGTCGCGGCTGCCGTCCGGCATGAAGTGGCTCCAGACGGCGGACGTGCCCATCGGCACGAGCACGATCACCGTGCGGCACGACGGTGCGACGAGGTCCACGCTGACGAACAACGCCCGCAGCGGTGCCTACCAGTGGGAAGCCCGCTTCCAGGGAGCCCACAAGAAGATCACGGTCAATGGTGTCCCGCAGCGGGTGCGGACCAAGAAGGTCGAGGGGGTGACCTACACCTATGCGACGCCGACTGTGCGGGCGGGGGCGACGGCGGTGGTGCGGGTGACCGACTGACGCGAACACTGCTTCGTTCCGGCGAGTTCGCGGTCCGAGCTGATGCCCGCACGGCCGGCTGAAGCCGGCCGTGCGGGCATGAGGAATCACTTCGTGCGGTAGGCGTCAATGATCGTCTGAGCGAAGGTGTTGCCCTTGCGGTCCGTCAGCCGGGCGCGGAAGGAGACCGAGCCTCCCGCGGCCGGGTTGTCCACCGTCACCGTGCCTTGCCGGACGACGAGCGGGCGCCAGGTCCCGCCGCCGTCGTAGGAGACGGACACCTGCAGTGCCCCCAGACCGCGTCCGGCGGCCGAGCCCTGCACGGTGACCGGCACCGACTGCCTGGCACCGGCGGTGCCCGTGGAGTCGAGGTCGAGTTCCGGGGTGTAGCGGACCACGCTCGTCGGCAGCGCGACGGCTGAAGCAGTGTGGCCCGAGGTGAACTCGGCCTGCCAGGTGACCGTCGAACTGACCGACGCGACCCCGGTCTCGGCTCGCTCGACGGTGGTCACCACGCGGTATCGCGCTTTGTCCGCGGGCAGTTGGAAGGCGGCCGCGTCCAGCACGCCGTCCGCCGTCGCGTACTCCTTACCGTTGCGATAGACCGTGGTCGACGCCGTGTCGTACACGCTTCCTCCGCTGTGGCCCTCGCCGTCGGCGAAGGGCACGATGCTGCCGGTGAGGGTGTCACCGTCCCGGACCAGTCCCAGGCCCTCTCCGAGCACCGGGCCGAAGACGCCGGTGTTGACGGTGGCGGTGTGAGTGCCGGCGCCGGCGTACGTCTTGTCAGGGAGCCGGTACGCCGCCTGGACGGTGCCGTTGGTGGGCGAGACCTGCTGGGAGAACTCGCCCCAGCGATAACCGCCCTGCAGGTACACCGTCCTGGTGTTCGGCAGGTTGGAATAGAACCCCACCGCGCCGAACGCGATATCAGGCGTGGAGGTCCAGTTCACCCCCAGGGCCCCGGCGACCGAGGCTCCTTGCCGCAGCGTCAGCTCGGCCAGGTCGTCCCAGGTCACATGCTGCGTGTGGCCGGTGTAGAAGGCATCCTCAAGGGTGTCGGCGATGTGGTACTCGGTGTCGCCGTTGTACCAGTGCGACAGGAGGTGAGAGGTCACCTCGCCCGGCGGCAGAGGGCCGCCGATCTGGGCGGTACGCGTGCTCGCCGGGTTCGCCGTCAGACCGACAGTGGTGCTCGTCGTGGCCCCATCCTCCTTGACGGTGGTGGCCATGAACGAGGTGAAGCCGACGGCCTTGGCGTCCGGTACTGACACGTCGAGCGGCTGCGCCTGTCGGGCATCGATCTCGATGGTCATGTCGTGATCGACCGTCAGCTTCGGCGCGATGAGGTAATCCAGGCCCGAACCGCCGGTGCCGCCCCTCGCGAAGTTCTTGCCCACGACCGTGTAGTCGCCCGCGGGCACGCGTACCGTCCCCGTGCCGTCCGCTCCCCGGACCAGTTCGAAGGCGTCGTTTCCGATGCCGACCAGGTAGCCGGCCCAGTCCCAGACGCCGGGCGCCGAGCCGTCCCGGGCCGTGGCCTTGAAGGTGACGTCGTGCGTCTCCGCCGCTCGGTCCAGGCCGCCGACGCTGCGCACGGTCTGGTCACCGCCGGTGGCCGTCACCGTGATGCTGTACGCGCCGGTGGCCTCGCCACCGATCCGGGTGTCCGCACTCACGCCGACGCCGGCCGTGCCGCCTGCGGGCACGGTGACCTGTGCGGCGCTGAGCGTGAAGAACCCCTCGGGTGCGGCGGTACCGTTCGGGCTCGTGCCGGTGGCGGCCAGGTCCAGGGTCACCGCCTGGTCACCGTCATTGCGATAGGTGATCGTCCTGGTCAGCGGCTCGTCGTCGGTGTGCGGCCATGCCACGGCACCGAAGTTCAGCGAGGTGGGCTCCGCCACGACGGTCTGCCCGGTCGCGCGGACCAGGTCGACCCGGCCGGTGCCCTGCTCGTACGCGCTGTAGTCGCCCGGCACGGTCGAGCCGACCAGCGCCGACTTGATCTGCTGTCCGCTCCAGTCCGGGTGCTGCTGGGCGAGGAGGGCCGCCGCACCTGCGACGTGCGGGGTGGCCATGGAGGTGCCGCTGATCGTCACGTACTCCGGGCTGGGGTGGGGGGAGTTGGGCATGGTGCCGGCGGCCGAGGCGGCGGTGATGTTCACGCCGGGCGCTGTGACATCGGGCTTGACGCCCCCGTCTTCCAGGCGCGGCCCACGGGAGGAGAAGGACGCGAGGGCGTTCTGCTTGTCCACGGCGCCGACGGTCAGCGCGGACTCGGCGACGCCGGGCGTCCCGAGGGTGGTCGCCGCGGGGCCGGAGTTGCCCGCGGCGATCACGAACAACGCCTGGTCGGACAGTGCGTTGACGGCCTCTTCGAGCGGGTCGGTCCCCAGGCTGTCGGAGCCGCCCAGGGACATGTTCACGACGTCGGCGCCCTGCTCGACTGCCCACTGCATGCCGGCAACGATGTCGGAGGTGAGGCCCGAACCGGTGGAGTTGAGCACCTTGCCGTTGAGCAGTTCGGCGCCCGGCGCCACTCCCCGGTAACTGCCGCCTGAGGCCGCGCCGGTCCCGGCAGCGGTCGAGGCGACGTGCGTGCCGTGCCCATGGTGGTCCTGGGCGTCCGCGTCGGTGGTGAAGTTCTGCTGGGCGACGACCTTGCCGGCCACGTCGGGGTGAGTCGTGTCGATACCCGTGTCGAGGATGGCGATCTTGACGCCGGTACCGTCGTAGCCCGCTTTCCACACCTCCGGCGCGCCGATCTGCGGCACGCTCACGTCCAGTGCGGCCTCGACCACCTTGTCGAGGCTGATGGAGGCCACTCCCGGCGCCAGTTCGCTCATCCCGCCCGAGGTGTCGGTGAGCGACGACCATGCCTTGGCCGTCTCCTGCGGGCGCAGCACAAGTGCCTCGCCGTCCACCGCGTCGAGCTCCCGGACGGGCGTACTGGTCTGCGCGTGCAGGCTCGTGCGAGCGGCCGGGTCCTGCCTGGAGTACTCGACGATCACGGGGGATCCGCCACCCGCCAGGTCGGCGTACTCGGAGCGGCCCAACTCGGCCGCGTCGAACAGCTCCCGGTCCAGTTTCCCGGTGGAGATGAGGGGTTCGGCATCGGCGGGGATCACATAGGTGTGCCCGTCGCTCTCGATGGTCTGGATGGGGACAGCATCGCGTCCCTTGGCCGGGGTGACTCCCTCGACCGTTCCGTCCTGGCCGAGCAGTACCTGGTCGCCGGTGATCAGCGTGACTGTCCGGCCGGCGGTCGTGGCTTTGGCGACCGCCGTACTCCCGCCGTCCGCGGCGGCCGGTGGTGCGATGGTGAGCCCCGTCGTCATGGCCGCCGCAAGCGTCAACGCCCCGGCTATGGCGGTCATGGAAGAACTCTTACGTCTTGCTCGCAGCACTGTTGTCCCTGTCTTTGGTGGGGTCAGCAGAGAACCGATGAAGTTCAGCCTTACAGGCTTCAGCATTCTGTCAGGGGCTCGTCAATGGGACCACTGTCCCGTGAGGTGATGGGGTGACGGGCGAGTTCAACTCCCTTTCACAGCAAAGACACGGAGACATATCGACCTAGACACGCGAGGAAGCCGGCGAGGGCCGGGGAGTTGTCACACCATGTGCGACAACTCCCCGGCCTTTGTCCGCCCCTGCGGATGAGGTGGCGGTCAACAGGTCATCAGTAGGAGAACTGCTGGATCTGGCTGCCGTTCGGACCGTAGGTCCAGGCGGTGCGGGTGGTCGAATCGAGCTGGATCGACGGGTCCTGCACGCCGTGCAGGAGGAGACCGCCCCAGCCTGTGACGCTCAGGCCGTTCAGGGTACGGATCACCTCTCCTGTGGTGAGGTCGACGACCGCTGTCTGGCTGGTCGCGTTGTTGTCGGAGACGACGCCCTGCTGGGAACCGAAGTACACGGTGCCCTCCGGGGCCGCGAACGACACCAGGGCGATGTGGTGCATGCCGTCCACGGCGAGCGACACGGGCGTGCCCTTGCGCAACGCGAAGGCGTCACCGGTCGTCTGGCTGCCCTCGTCGTACGCGGTGAGGGTGGCCGTCGGCGCGACCTTGGTGCTGACCGCGACGGCGGACGCGCTGTAGAGGGTGCCCGCGCCGTCCGAGGCGATGCCGTGGCCGCAGGCCGAGACGGACTCCGCCGTGGTCACGGTTCCGGTGTCGAGGTCCACCCGGGCCGGGGCGACGCCGCCCAGGCAGATGATGTTCGTGGCGATCTTGCCCAGGAACACATCACCGGTGGACTGGTCGATGTCCAGCAGGCTGTACGTACCGGTCGGAATCTTGCCGTTGTTGTCGGCCTGGATCAGGTCACCGGTGGTGCCGGTGGCCAGGTCGACCGGGAGCACCGAGTCGGTGTTGCCCACCTTGGCGCGCAGCAGTACGGCGGCCCGGTCGCGCTGGGCGTCGACCCGTCCGGAGACCACCAGGTACTCAGAGGCCCGCAGGGTCGACTTGGCGACAAGTGTGTCGGTCGCCGTGTTCCAGGTCTCCAGCCGGACATCACCGCCGGCCTCGCTCACATGCCCCAGGAGCACCCGGTTCGTGCCCGGGGCGACGCCGATCACCTGGTAGTCCGAACCGCTTCCGGAGTCGGAGGTCAGTACGGCTCCATAAGAGCCGGTAGAGGTGGAGTAGTGCCGCACTTCGGTACCGCCGGCGGCGGTACGCAGAGCGGCGATGGAGTCCTTGCCGGCGGCACTGAAGCTCAGCACCGTACTGCCGTCGGGCGCGAGGCCGTCGTCAACGGCCAGGTTGGAGACGGAGGATGCCTGCCCGATGACCCGCTGCTGGCTGTCGAGGGCGAGCACCCGCACGCTGTACGTCGCGGAGGTGCTCAGACCCAGCGACAACGCGTCGAGAGGGACGGTGCCAGAGGTGGCGGACAGCTTCTTGCTTGCGGTGGAGGGCGAGTTCACTCCGTCGTCGTCCAGCGCCGAGCCGTTGGCGTTGCTGAAGGTGTTCAGCGAACCGAACAGTGTCGGGGCCGGGGCGGAGAACTCGACGATCGCGGACTTGGCGCCGGGGACGCTGCGGACGTCGTAGCGGAGGCGGAAGTCGGGGTCGGTTCGGGTGACTTCGGCGGTGTGTCCGTACGTGCTGTCGGTCGCGGACGCGGCGATGGTCGGCGCGTCCGGCCGGGTGGCGGCGGTGCCGCCGGCTATCCGGATCGGGGCGAACTCGCCGTACTTCATGAGACTGGGGTTGCCGCCGAAGCCGGACAGGGCGATGCCGATGCCGTAGATTCCGCCGCCGCCCTTGAAGGCGTCCGCGGGGATGGTGACGGTGCCCGTGGTCGCGGTCAGCGTCTGGTGCCAGCCGGCGGAGAAGACCGGACCGAGGACCGGGTTCCAGTGGCCGACGGTGGACACGACGAGTTCGGGGGCGGTCGCCGTGGTGACGCCGGTGAGGTCGTAGGAGACGGTGACCGCCTTCCCGGCCTGGGCGGTGGCGGGGGCGAGCGGCGCGGTGGACTGGAGGTACCGGCCGTCGCTCGGGCCGATGGCCAGGGTGCGGTGCACGGTGGCCTGCGTTCTGCCGCCGATCAGCACCTTGAAGGTGAGCTCGATGTCGCGGTCGGTGGTGGAGACGACCGGCAGCCCTGCCGCCGACAGCAACTGGCGAGGCGTCACCCGGATCGCCGGGGTGTCGGAGGAGAAGGTGACCGGATTGTCTCCGGCGACGGTGAGCGTGTACCGGGGCTTGGCGTCCTGCGGAAGGCCGGTGACGTCGGCGGCGAAGGTCACCGGGCCGACCAGTCCCTCGCCGGTGCCGCCTGAGGCCATGTCACCGAGGTCGATACGGTTCTGGTCGGTGGTCTCCAGGAAAGTGCCGCCGAGCGCGCCCACGGTGACCCGGTGGGCGACGGAGAACCGTACGACCGCGGGCCCGTCACTCTTGAGCTTCCTGCCCAGCGCCTTCTCGGTCGCGGCGGTCACGTCGATCTGCGGTCCGACGTGCAGCGTCCGGTCGATCTGCGGCGGGCTCTCGACCGCGCGGCCGGTCTTCTCCAACAGGTCCCGCACCTGCTGGGGGCTCAGGTCGCGCCCGGCAAGCCGGCCGGCCTGGAGGACGACCGCGGCGGCTGCGGCTATCTCGGGCGCGGACGCCGACGTACCGCCGTTGAACACCGCGGTGACGGCCTGCGCGCTGCCGCCTCCCTTGTGCTGGAAGGCGATGAGGTTGTCGCTGGGGGCGGACAGGTCCACCCGGCTGCCGAAGCCGGAGGCGAAGGTGCCGAAGCCGCTGATCCTGGTCTCGGCGAAGGTGCCGGTGGCTGCGTAGGGGCTGTCGGCGTTCGCCGGTACGGCGAGGGTGTCGTCCAGGGTCGTGCCGCCCGCGGCGATGGCGCCGGTGTCGGGCACCTTGGACGGGGTGGTGGTCAGCGCGACGTCGTCGATGGTGGTGGCGGAGCGGGCGTTCGGGGCCGTGTCGGTGGGGGTACTGCCGCCGTCGGGGCCGACCGCGGCGGGGGTGTAGAGCCGGGTGCCGTCGTTCGAGGAGATGGACACCACGATGCCGTCCTTCTGGACGATCGAGGCGACCACGGAGCGGACGAAGGGGTCGTCCTCCAGGTAGCGGCCCGGGAATCCGACCGAGTCCGTGCCGAAGCCGAGGCTCGCGGTGATGACGTCGGGGCGGGGCGACTGGTGGGCGGCGGCCAGCAGCGCGCCGGCTATCTGCTCGATCGTCGGCTCCTGGGGGACGACCAGTCGGTAGTCGGCCCCCGGGGCTATGCCGAGCAGGTCGGTGTACCCGCTGCCGACGGCGTCCTCGCGCTGCTGGTCATGAGGCAGCGGGGCCATGACGCCGAAGTCGAGGAGCACCTCGCCGAGCGAGGGATCCTGGTTCTTTGTCGAGCCGGAGGGGTCGAGGGTGCCGTCGCTACCGGCCACGTAGGTGGGGATCAACGGCATCGAGGGCAGATCGAGGTACCGCTGCCCGTCCTTCAGAACCGTGGTCGGGCCGTTGCTCTTGACGTAGCTGTCCCCGGCGTCCGCCATCGACTGGTCGGTGAGGTCGCCGATGGACACGTTGGTGATGGTCTGGCCGGTGCCGGGCAGTTGGCCGTAGCCGTCCTGGAGAGTGGAGAAGGCGCCCATCGCGTTGACTCCCCCTGCGTTGAGGAACGCCTGGGCGGAGGAGGACACGGCGTAGTTCGACGGCAGGGCGGCGGGGTCGCCCCCGGCGTCGTGTATCGGCGCGGGGGGATTCGCAGCGTCACGTGTCGGCGCGGAAGCGCTCGCAGCGCCGGGCGGTGTCACGGGAGCCTTGGCGGCACCGGCCGAGGCGGGCAGCGGCTGCGCTCCGGCGTTCATGGTGTTCACGTAGCGGTTGGGCTCTGCGTACGCGACTCCGGACGTGCCTTGCAGGTCACCGGCGACGGCCGTGGAGTCCTGCTCCTTGACCTTGACCACGTAGGTACGCGACAAGTCGGGTGCCTCTGCGCCCAGTTGGCCGCGTGCGGCCGCGGTCAGGGAGCCGGTGTCGGCCGCGGACAGCGAGGGCAGCAGCGGCTGCAGAGAGGTGGCACCGACCGCGTGGAGCTTGGTGTCCAGCGCTTTGTCGCTGGTCTGCGGCGCATGGGCGTCCAGCCGGCGCTGGGCCTTGCCGGAGAGGGCGGCCCCGGTGACGGAGGTGTCCGGGTCCAGGGTGACCAGCACCTGGCCCGGCACCACTCCCTGGCGTTGCGCAGGCGGCTCGGCGGCGCCCTTGGAAGCACCGTCCAACGGTGTCCTGCCGATGGTCGGTTGCTCGGGACCGGAGGGCGCGGGGGAAGCGACGGGCGCTCCGTCGGGCGACGGGGCCGCTGACGCCGCGCCGGTGACGACGGCGGTGGCCAATGCCGCGAGGGCGAGAGCCGCGGCGGTGTGCCGTCTGTGGCGGGCATGCGCTTGGAGCACGGGCAGGCCTTTCCGGTTCAGCACGGCAGGCTGCCTGGCGGGACGCGCTGCCGCATACGGGGGTAGGCGACAGGCCGCCTTCTTACTGATGGAAGATGTCAACGGAGTCGGAAGTGACGCAAGGCAATCTTGGTGGCCGAAATACGCCGGGTGGCGGACAGTCGCCACGTGCACGGCGGAGGGTTCATGAGATTTAACGTGCTGGGACTTACGGAGGAAATAGAGCACGTCTACACCGCCCTGGTGGAGCATCCGCGCTGCACCGCCTCCGAACTGGCGGAGACGTGCGAACTGTCTCCGGCCGGCGCCGGACGGCTGCTGTCGGTGCTGGTCAAGGAGGGCCTCGCGACCCGGACCACCGGACGGCCGCCCCGCTTCTCCGCCACCGCCCCCGACGTCGCGGTCACCGCGCTGATCGACGAGCAGCAGCACCGCCTCGACGAAGCGCGATCACTGGTGCACCAGTTGATGGAGACCTACCGGGAGGCCGCCCGGATCGCGCACCCCGAGATGGCCGTGGAACTGCTCACCGAGCACGACGACATCAGCTCCGCGGTGGGGCGGCTGACGGCTGACGCCCGGCACCAACTGCGCGCTTTCGACCGGCCGCCCTACGTCGACCGCCCGGGGAGCGGCCTCGACCGGCAGATCGAGCGCCAACGGCACGGTGTGGCGCACCGGGTGATCTACGACCGCGAGGCGGTGGCCTGGCCGGGCAGGATGCACAACGACATAGCACCCAGCATCAGAGCCGGCGAAAAAGCCCGGGTCCGGCCCGAGTTGCCACTGAAGCTGGTGATCAGCGACAGCCAGGCGGCCATCATTCCCTTCAGCCTCGCGGTCGGCGGCCAGTCGGCGGCCTATCTCATCCACCAGTCCCCCATGCTCGTGGCGTTGGAGTCCCTGTTCGAAGCCGAGTGGGAGCGCGCCGTCGCCCTGCCGCACGCGGGCGAACCTCCTGCCGACAACGTCACTCAGCAGCCCGGAGCCGTTCCCGTCCAGCCGGATCCGGACACCCGCTCCCTGCTGGCTCTGCTCGCCTCCGGCCTCACCGACGCGGCCATCGCCCGCTCGCAGGGCTGGAGCGAACGCACCACCCAGCGGCGGATTCACCGGCTGATGAGCGAACTCGGCGCCTCGACACGCTTCCAGGCCAGCCTGACCGCGGCCCGCCGCGGCTGGCTGTGACCGCCCGGATCCGCCCCGGCTCCCCTGAGCGCCGACTGCCTCCAGACGTCAGTATGGATTTTGCAGGAATACGTCACTGCGATTTACCGTTGCACCTAACAACAAGTTGTATATAGCAACTAGTGGGATCCGGTCCGGCAGAGAGTTCCTGGCAGCTGAGAAGAGAAAGAAAGGCGATCCTGTATGCGCGCGGACGACGTCGTGCGGTCTCCGACCACTCCCCTGAACGCCCCTGCCTTCCCGACGGGTCCTTACCGGTTCACCAACCGCGAGTACCTCAACATCACTTACCGCACCGACCCACAGGCGCTCAGTGCCGTCGTACCGGAACCACTGCGTGTTCCCGAACCCCTGGTTCGCTTCGAGGTCATGCGCATGCCCGACGTGACGGGTCTTGGCGACTACACCGAGTCCGGCCAGGTCGTGGCGGTCGAGCACGAAGGCGAGCGCGGCGAGTACAGCCTGGCGATGTACGTCGACAGCTTCCCGGCCATCGCCAGCGGACGTGAGATCAGCGCCTTCCCCAAGAAACTGGGTGCGCCGCGGCTGTACGTCGACTCCGACACCCTGGTCGGCACCCTCGACTACGGAAGCCTGCGCGTCGCCACCGCCACCATGGGCTACAAGCACCGTCTTCTGGACCCCTCCCAGGCCCGCGACGAAGTCACCCTGCCGACGTTCATGCTGAAGAAGCTGCCGGACTACGACGGCAGTCCCCGCATCTGCGAACTGGTCCGCGCCCAGATCTCCGACGTGACCATCAAGGGCGCCTGGACAGGGCCGGCACGCCTGGAACTCTTCGCCCACGCACTCGCACCGCTGTCCGACCTGCCCGTACTCGAAGTCGTCTCCGCCAGCCACATCCTCGCCGACCTCACCCTTGGCCGCGCGGAAGTCGTCCACGACTACCTCGCCTGAGCCGCGTAGCCCTCGCGTTCCGGGTCAGCCGCACCCGTATGACCGTCCCTTCCTCAGAACCGCACCCGTATGACCGTCCCTTCCTCAGAGAGGACCCCGCCATGACTGAATCCACCGACGCCGCCGGAATCCGCCGCGTCACGGTCGTCGGCGGAGGCGTGATCGGCGCCTCCTGGGCCGCACTGTTTCTCGCCCACGGCCTGGAGGTCACCCTCAGCGACCCACAGCCCGGCATCGACAACCAGGTGCGCGAACTGATCGACGGCACTGTGCCCGTACTCCAGGGCCTGGGGCTGGAGACGGCGGACCTCACCGAGCGCCTCGGGTTCGAACCCGACCTGGCCATCGCCGTGCGCGAGGCCGACCTCGTACAGGAGAACGGCCCCGAACGGCTGAACGTCAAGCAGCAGATGTGGCGAACGATCGAGGAGAACGCGCCGGCGGGCGCCCTGTTCGCCACCTCCACCTCCGGCATCCCGGCCACCGACATCGCCACCGTGCTGCGCCGGCCGGAACGTCTGGTGGTGGGCCACCCCTTCAACCCGCCGCATCTGGTACCGCTCGTGGAGATCGTGCCCTGTGAGCTCACCAGCGAGGAGACGGTCGAGCGCGCCCGTGCCTTCTACACGGCACTGGGCAAAAGCCCCCAGGTGCTCCGCAAGGAGGTTCCCGGCTTCGTGGCAAACCGCCTGCAATCGGCACTCTTCCGGGAATGTGTCCAGCTGGTCGCCGACGGAGTCGTCACCGAACAGGAGCTGGACGCCATCGTCACCTCCTCCATCGGCCTGCGCTGGGCGGTCGCGGGGCCCTTCCAGACGTTCCACCTCGGCGGAGGACAAGGCGGCCTGGAGCACTTCGTCACGCATTTGGGCCCCGGCATGGAGAAGCGCTGGGACCAGATGGCTCAGGAGCACGTCGCCTTCGACGACGCCACCGTGGCGACCCTGAGCGAACAAGCGCGGAACTTCGGCGCCGGGATCGACGAGCTGGCCGCCGAACGCGACCGCAGGCAGGTCCTCCTGATGCGTGCCCTCGCCGAGACCCCCGGCGCGCACGAGGCGTAGAACGCGATCCAGCATCGGGCACAGCCCAGGGCACCCCTGGCACAGGACATCCAGCGGGCGCAGCCCTGCGCGGCTCGGCCTCCCCCCTTCCCCCCTGTGGAGAAAGCCCCCCACCATGAACCCACTCACCGAAAAGATCTCCCAGGCCGTAGCCCACCCCCTCACCGGCGACGACGACTTCGACATCCACCACGCCCTGCACGACGTCCTGGCCGACATCGGAATGCGGGCCAAGGACAGCGGTGGCGCGATCACCTTCCTGGGAGCCGACCCGATCGTCCCCTCCACCCTCCGTCTGGGAGCAGTCCCGGCGCTGGGCATGACCGCCAAGTCCGTGGCCCTCGCGTCGATGTGGCGGCACCGCGGCGGTGGAGGGCAGGACATCACCATGGACCTGCGTAAGGCCCCGCATCGCCTGTGCCCCTTCTACGACAAGAAGTGGGAGAAGCTCAACGGTTTCAGTCCTGGCCGGCCGCATGACCCCGACAACCCTTTCAGCCTGCGGTTCTACGAGACCCGCGACGAGCGCTGGGTCATGCCGCTCAACCTGTATCCGAAGATCAAGGACGCCACGCTCCGGCTGCTGGGGACCTACCCGGACGAATCCGCCGTCGCGAAGGCCATCAGTACCTGGGACGCGGCCGAACTGGAAACGGCCGGCACGGACGCCGGTGTCGTGATGCCGATGCTGCGCACGACCGAGGAGTTTCTCGCCGAACTGCAGTACAGGAATCACCTCGCCCACGAGCCACTGATCAAGATCGAGAAAATCGGCGACAGCGAGCCCGAGCCCCTGCCGCCGGGCGTTTCCCAGCCCCTTGACGGTCTGCGAGCGCTGGGTATGGGACACGTCATCGCGGGCGCGGGTATCGGCCGCGACCTCGCCCAGCACGGCGCGGACGTCCTGAACCTGTGGCGTCCCACCGAGTGGGAGAACGACGTCACCTACTACTCCGCGAACGTCGGAGCCCGGTCGGCCACTGTCGATCCGTACTCCCCCGAAGGGCAGAGCCGGATCCGCGATCTCCTGCGCGAGGCCGACGTCTTCTACGCCAATCGCCGGCCCGGCTTCCTGGAGAAGATCGGCCTCTCCCCCGAGGAAGCCGTGGCGGTACGTCCCGGCCTCGTCTACGCGACCGTCAGCCTGCACGGTGACAGCGGACCCTGGGCCGACCGCGTGGGCTTCGACCAGACCGCCGGCTGCGTCAGCGGAGTCATGCTCCGGGAGGGAACCGAGGGGCGCCCGGCGCTGCCGCCCATCGGCGTCGTCAACGACTATGTGCTGTCCTGGCTGGCCACCACCGGAATCATCCGTGCCCTGATCCTCCGGGCCACCCAGGGTGGCAGCTACCGGGTCAGCCTCAGTCTCAGCCGGGTGTCCGCCTGGATCCTCAGCCTCGGTGTCTTCGACCGCGCGTACGCCCACGAAGTAGCCGGCACCGGCGGCCCCGACTCAGCCCACGCCTACCTCGCCCCCGAGCAGTTCACCGCCCAGACCCCCTGCGGCCAGTACACCGGCGTCGCCGACCAGGTCGTCATGTCCGCCACCCCGGGCCGCTTCCGGACGGTCCTGGTCCCCCGCGGCAGCGGCGCCCCCACCTGGCTGCCACAGCCCTGACCGGACCACCGGCCCGGCCGCTGTCGGCGCCCGTCCACTTCCTCAGCGCATCAACACCCCGCTTTCACCGGCAACATGGGAAGGCCCTTCCGTGATCAGCGTCCCCTCGCACAAGCTCAACGACGGTTCGAAGATCCCCGCCCTCGGCCTGGGCACCTATCCGATGGACGACGCGCAGGCGGAGCAAGCCGTCGCCGAGGCACTGAATCTCGGCTACCGCCTCGTCGACACGGCCACCAACTACCGCAACGAGACCGGTACCGGGCGCGGCGTCGCCCGCAGCGACATCCCTCGCGAGGAGATCGTCGTCACGACGAAGCTGCCCGGCAGGCATCACGGGTACGAGGAGACCCTCGCGTCCTTCGAGGAGTCCCGCGGCCGTCTCGGTCTGGAATACGTGGACCTCTATCTGATCCACTGGCCGCTGCCCCGCGTCGGCAAGTACGTGGAGTCCTGGAAGGCGATGGTCAAACTCCGCGCGGAGGGCCTGGTCCGCTCCATCGGCGTCTCGAACTTCACCCCGGAACACATCACGCGGCTGGAGGAGGAGACCGGTGTCCTGCCCTCCGTGAACCAGGTCGAACTGCATCCCTTCTTCCCCCAGGAGGAGTTGCGGGCCTTTCACGCCGACAAGGGCATCGTCACGGAGAGCTGGAGCCCCTTGGGCCGAGGCACCGGCCTGCTGGACACCGCCGCCGTCGTGAGGGTCGCCGAGGCCCATGGCGTGACGCCGGGCCAGGTCGTGCTGCGGTGGCACACGCAGCTCGGCGCGGTCCCCATTCCCAAGTCCGCGGACCCCGGTCGCCGGCGCGAGAACCTCGACATCTTCGGCTTCGAGCTGACAGCCGCCGAGCTGGCTGCCGTCTCCGACCAACCCTCGCGGCGTATCGGCGGAGACCCCGAGGTGCACGAAGAGTTCTGATCCCGCACCGCCCGGGGAGGCGAGCGGCTACCCCGTGACCTGGCGAATGTGGGGCACCACACGGGTCAGCCGCAGCACGCCCCACAGAACCGCCGCGGTCCCGATCGCCTCGGGAATCAGCCACCAGCCGGTACGGACCGTCTCCCCGAACAGGGTGACGCCCAGCATCAGACTGACCGTCGCGTCACCGATGGTCAGCGCGGGCTGCGAGGCCGCCAGGGCGCCGGCCTGCAGCGCGTTCTCCAGCAGCAGGATCGCGCTGACTCCGGTCAGCGCGAAACCGTAGGTCTGCCAGGCGCCGAGGAAGGCGGCGAAACCGTTGTCGGCGAGGGTGCCCGTGGCCGACTTCAGCAGCGCGGCGGTCAGGGCGTTGCCGACGGCGGACGCCGATCCCAGCACCGCGGCCCGGAACAGCGGAGGGTGCCCCGGACGGGCCACAGCGACCAGTACGCCCATCGCCCCCAGGCACAGCACCAGCACCGGGATCCACCTCACCATGGCGGCCTGGTCGCCTGCCCCGGAGGGAGCAGCCGAGCCGAGGACCAGGGCGAGGCCTGCGACCACACCGGCGACGGCCCACCAGCCCGCACGCGGCAGACGCCTGTGCAGCAGCGGAATGGCGATCAGCAGGGCCAGCGGCAGCTCCAGGATGAACAAGGGCTGCACCAGTGCCAGCGGCCCGTTCACCAGAGCCAAGGCCTGGAAAACCGCGGCCGCGACAACCCCGGCGATCCCGATCAGCCACGCCGGACGCCGAGCCAGTTCGAAAATCAAGCGGAGTCCCCCGCCGCGTGCGACGGTGGACGCCGCCTTCCGCTGAAAGGCGGTACCGGCCGCGTTACTTGCGGCTCCCAGGACAGCGAACAGCACAGCCAGCACGATCACTCTTCCACCATGCCCGCTGCAGGGACATCAGGCCTTCCGTGACGCGCCACCCGGCGCGCCTCGCACCGAGTCCGGCGCTCGGCTGCCTCACCGGAGCAGGGGCAACACGAGGAAGGCGATCAAGTCGCCTGCCCGGGGCGCCACAAGGCTCCGGCAGCCGTGTCACCGGGGCCGTTCGGTCCCCACGATGCCTGTCTCGTACGCGATGATGACGGCGTGGACACGGTCGCGGGCGCCGATCTTCGCGAGGACCTTGCTGACATGGGTCTTGATGGTGGAGGCCGAGAGCACCAACAGCTCCGCGATCTCGGTGTTGGTCAGCCCACGGGCCATGGCCAGCAGGACCTCCTGCTCACGCCCGGTTAGACCGGCCAGACGGGCATCGGCTTCCGCGCCGCCGGAGTCCGCCGGTTCCGGTGACTTCTTCACGAAAGCGTCCAGCAGTCGCCGGGTCAGGGCGGGGGCCGCGACCGCGTCTCCGGCGGCCACCGCGCGGATCCCGGCCAGTAGTTCGTCCGGCAGCGCGTCCTTGAGCAGGAAGCCGCTCGCCCCCGCGCGCAGCGCGCCGTAGGCGTACTCGTCCAGATCGAATGTGGTGAGTACGAGCACCCGTGAACGGCTCCCTGACGCCACGATGCGGCGGGTGGCCTCGATGCCGTCGACACCGGGCATCCGGATGTCCATGAGGACGACGTCCGGGCGCAGCGATGCCGTCTGCCGGACGGCCTCGGCACCGTGTCCGGCCTCCCCGACGACGCTTGTGTCGGGATGGGCGTCGAGCAGCATGCGAAAGCCGAGGCGTTGCAGCGGCTGGTCGTCGACGATGAGCACCGTGGTCATGGCCGGTTCTCTCCAACGGCTGGGGGCGGGAGCAGGGGAAGAACGGCGTGCACAAGCCAGCCACCACTGTCCGTGGGCCCGGCCTCGGCGCTGCCTCCCGCGAGGGCGGCGCGCTCGGAGATGCCGACGAGACCCTGGCCCGGGTGACTTGTGGGTCCGGGCTTCGGGGTGCCCAGGGGTGGTCCGCTGTCACGGACGCTCACGTCGACGGCTTCCTCGGTGACCCGCAGCACGACCTGGACCGAGGTCGCCGCACCTGCGTGCTTGAGGCTGTTCGTCAGCGCTTCCTGGACGATGCGGTAGACCGCGAGTTGCACGCCCGGGGTCATGGCGTCGTGCCGGCCCGCGGTGCGGTAGGAGATCCGTGGGCCGGCGGACTGCGTACGCTCCAGCAGGCCGGCGAGGTCGGCGGTTCCCGGCTGTGGACTCAGGGCGGCGGTGTCTTCCTGCTCATCCGGGCGTTCACGCAGGGCGCCCAGGGTACGGCGCAGTTCGCTCAGCGCCTGTCGGCCCGTGCCCGCGATGATCCGCAGGATCTGGGCGCCGCGCTCGGCGTCCGGCGCGGCGGCGGCGCCGTCGGCGAGACCGATGATGACGGCCAGGTTGTGGCCGACGATGTCGTGCATCTCCCGGGAGACCCGGGAGCGCTCGGTGAAGACGGCGAGCTGCTCACGCTGCGCGCGTTCCACCTCCAGCTGCGCCGCCCGGTCGGCCAGCGCGCTGAGCTGGGCCTCGCGCACCCGGACGACCAAGGCGACTGCGATCGCGGCAGTGACCGAGCAGCACAGGAAGAAGAGGATGGTCAGCGACTGCTGATCGAACGGCTGGAACCAGAAAGCGGCCACGGTGAGTGCCACCACCGTGCCGAGCGCCGCCCACGGCAGTCTCTTGATCCAGTCGTAGCGGGCCATCGAGTACAGAGCGATCATGAGGCTGCCGACGCCGCTGCGGAACTCCCCGCCCTGGGACCACTGGAGCACGCAGCAGAGCAGCACCGCCGCCAGGACGGCGGACGGAACCCGGCGGCGCCAGATCAGGGGAAGCGTTTGCCCGGCGATTGACACCAGGAGCAGCACGGAGATGTCAGGACGGGCGTCCAGGCCGTGCCTCTCATTGGGCACGAGCAGGTCGACCAGGCTGTTCGCCAGCACGAGCAGGGCCAGCAGGGAGTCCAGCAGCACCGGGTGTGCACGGCCCAGCCGACGCACCGCACTGGCCAGGCCGACGGCCCGGCGCACCAGCCGACTGCTCCACAGCACGTCCAGTTCCGGCGGGAACAGCTCGCCCCGCGGGAGGTTGCCGGATCGCACGGCGCTTCCACCTTCCCTTCGGGTCCGCTCCGCCCAGGTCACATGCCCCCGCGATCACTGTAGAGCGATCGCGGAGGCACGGACGCCTACCCTTTTGCGCCCGTCACGCGTCGGAGCGCCTGAGCCGCCAGGCGGCACCGGCCACGGCCAGGGCGACCCAGCCGACGAGGACCGCCAGACCCGCGCCCGGGCTGAGGGTATTGCTCGCCTGGTGGAAGGCGAACATCGAGCCCCCGGCGTTGCTGGGCAGGTAGGGGCTGATGTCGTCCTGCAAATCGGTCGACAGCAGTCCGGTGAAGACCGGCAGCAGCATGAGGGTGACGACCAGCAGTCCGATGCCACCGGCGACCGAGCGGAGCAGCGCACCCAGCGCCACACCCAGGACACCTGCCAGCGCAAGGTACGCCCCGGCCCCGAGGAGACTGCGCACCACTCCCGAGTCCGAGATGCCGAGCGCGAGGTCGGTGCCACTCAGCACGCCTTGCGTCGCGAAGAACGACACGAATACCGCGACCGTGCTGACGAGGAAGGCGACGGCACCGAAGGCCGCGATCTTGGACCACAACACGGGCAGGCGGGTCGGGACCGCCGCGAGGGTGGAGCGGATCATGCCGGTCGAGTACTCCCCGGCCATGACCAGGACACCGAGCACACCGAGGGCAAGCTGAGCGAAGTTGATCCCACCGAGAGCGACGGCGATGCCGTCCTGCACATCCGACCCCGGCCCCCGGCCGTCGCCGCCCCGGGACGAGTAGGTGGAGGCGAAGATCAGCCCGAACCCGATGAGAATCACCAGAGACAGGCTTAGCGTGATCCAGGTGGAGCGCAGCGACCAGAGCTTGGCCCATTCCGAGCGCAGCACATGGACGCCGGTGACCTTGTACTCGGGGCGGGTCCGGGCGGCGGTGGGTTCGGCGGTCAGGGTGCTCATACGGTGCTCCCGACGGGGGTGCTGGAAGTGGTCCCGTGGTATTCGACGGCGTCACCGGTCATGGCCATGAACGCGTCTTCCAGGGACACGGTCTGCGGGGTGAGCTCGTAGAGGGGAATGGAGTGCTCGAAGGCCGTCGCACCGATCTGACGTGCGTCCAGGCCGGTGACGTGAAGCTCCTCGGAGCCCGTGGCACCGGTGATCTCGACGTCCGGACCGAGCAAGAGCTCCCGCAGCCGGGCGGGGTCCCCCGTCAGGACCTTCACGCTGTGACCCCCGGCCTCCTGGATGAACCGTTCGACGGTGGTGTCGGCGAGGAGCCTGCCGCGCCCGACGACGACCAGGTTGGTGGCCGTCAACGCCATCTCACTCATCAGGTGCGAGGAGACGAAGACGGTACGTCCTTCCTCGGCGAGGCCCGTGAGGAGGCGGCGGATCCACAACACGCCCTCGGGGTCGAGTCCGTTGACCGGCTCGTCCAGCATCACGGTCTGCGGATCACCGAGCAGTGCCGCGGCGATGCCCAGGCGCTGGCCCATGCCCAGTGAGAACGCTCCCGCGCGCTTGCCTGCGACCTGGGTGAGACCGGTCATCTCGATGACTTCCTGCACCCGGCGGCGTGGGATGCCGTGGGTGAGCGCGAGCGCGTTCAGGTGGTTGAAGGCGGAGCGGCCGGGGTGGATCGACTTGGCTTCCAGCAGCGTCCCCACCTCCTGCAGCGGGGCTCGATGCTCCTTGTAGCGGCGGCCGTTGACCGTGACCGAGCCGCTGGTGGGCGCGTCCAGCCCGACGATCATCCGCATAGTGGTGGACTTGCCGGCGCCGTTGGGGCCGAGGAAGCCCGTGACCACACCCGGCTTGACGGTGAAGTCGAGTCCGTCGACGGCTGTCTTCTCGCCGTACCTCTTGACCAGCCGGTGTATCTCGATCATGTTCCGTCCCTGCGTGAGCGTATCGAGGCCGGTCCGGGCGCGGTGCCGCCGGGGGCCGTGCCTCAACGATAGGAACGGGGAAGGTTGGAAACCCGGTACCGCGGGCTGGTTCCGGCGCGCGGACGGTACCGGGGTACCGCGCTCCTGTGATCCTCAAGGATGACTCGCGGTTTTCGATACGACGACGATATGTCCGGGCTCGTAGCCTCGGAGTATGCGTGTGTTGATCGTCGAGGACGAGCCCTATATGGCAGAGGCCATCTGCGCCGGCCTGCGCCTGGAAGCCATCGCGGCGGACATCGCAGGTGACGGCGACACCGCGCTGGAGCTGCTGAGCATCAATACGTACGACATCGCCGTCATCGACCGGGACATTCCCGGGCCCAGTGGTGACGAGGTCGCCAAGAGCATCGTCGCCTCCGGCAGTGGCATGCCGATCCTGATGCTCACCGCTGCCGACCGTCTCGACGACAAGGCCACCGGGTTCGAGCTCGGCGCCGATGACTACCTCACGAAGCCGTTCGAGCTTCAGGAACTCGTCCTCAGGCTCAGGGCACTGGACCGCAGGCGCGCGCACAGCAGGCCGCCCGTGCGGGAGATCGCGGGTCTGCGGCTTGACCCGTTCCGCCGGGAGGTCCACCGCGACGGCCGCCATGTCCCGCTGACGAGGAAGCAGTTCGCCGTACTCGAAGTCCTCGTCGCCGCCGAAGGCGGGGTCGTCAGCGCCGAGGAACTGCTGGAGCGTGCCTGGGACGAGAACGCAGACCCGTTCACCAACGCCGTACGGATCACCGTCTCAGCCCTGCGCAAACGGCTCGGCGAACCCTGGAGCATCGCCACCGTGCCAGGCGTCGGCTACCGCATCGACACCGCAACCGGCACCGGACACAAGGGGCAGAGCCGTGGATAGGCAGCCTGGTGTGAGCGTGCGCGTCAAACTCACCCTCAGCTACGCCGGATTCCTCATGCTGGCCGGCGCCCTGCTGATGGGGGCGGTGTGGGTGTTCCTCCTGAGGTACGTCCCCGACCGTGCGATGCTCTACAACCCCGATGACAGGCCCAGTGGCGGTGTTTTCCCCGTCCGGTCCGCTCTTCTCAGCGTCTTCGCTCCGAGGGCAGCCGCAGTACTGGCATTCCTGCTGGTGTTCGGCCTTGTGGGTGGGTGGATCCTCGCCGGCCGCATGCTCGCTCCGCTGACCCGCATCACGGACGCCACCCGCATGGCCACCAACGGATCGCTCTCCCACCGCATCCGGCTGCCGGGCCGCGGGGACGAGTTCCGCGAACTCGCCGATGCCTTCGACATCATGCTGGAGCGGCTCGAAGCACACGTCGCCGAGCAGCAGAGGTTCGCCGCCAACGCCTCGCACGAACTGCGCACGCCGCTGGCGACCACGAAGGCTCTTCTCGACGTGGCGCGCAACGATCCGCACCGCGACGTCGACGAGCTCGTCGAGCGCCTCCGCGTCGTCAACGCCCGGGCGATCAACCTCACCGAGGCGCTGCTCGTGCTCAGCCGCGCCGACAAGCAGGCCTTCATCCGCGAGCCCGTCGACCTGTCCCTGCTCGTGGAAGAGGCCGCCGAGACACTGCTCCCGCTCGCCGAGAAGCGCGGGGTCGCCATCGACGCCTCCGGTGACATCGCCACGGCTTCCGGGGCGCCGGCGCTGCTACTTCAGATGACGACGAACCTCGTGCACAACGCCATCGTGCACAACTTGCCCGAACGCGGTTCGGTGTGGGTCCGCACCGGCGTCCGCTCCGGGAGCGCGTTCCTCACTGTCGAGAACAGCGGCGAGAAGCTCTCCCCAGAGTTGGTCTCGACCCTGACCGAACCGTTTCAGCGCGGCACCGAACGCATCCACAACGACCACGCCGGCGTCGGCCTCGGCCTCGCCATCGTCCAGCGGATCGTCCACGTACACGACGGATCCCTCACCCTCACCCCGCGCGCCGACGGCGGCCTGCACATCGCCGTTCAACTACCCGCCCCAGCACCGGATTCAGCCAACCAGTTCAGGAACTTGATCAGTGAGTGAAGCAAGACAAGACGTTGCGGACGTGCAGCAGCAGGGCCAGGCGGAGGGGCGCGCCGCAACCAGCGAGAACGCCGAAACCGCCCTGAAGCGTTCGGTCATCCACCGGGCGATCGGCAGCCTGTCCCGGCCGGGGCCGTGGAAGCGCGGCCGGGTGCTCGCGGCGCCGGCGCTGCTGCTCGGCCTGCTCCTGCTGCTGCATGCGCAGATACCGAACCGGTTCGGGAACATCGGCAGTCTGGTGGAGACCGCCCTGCCGTGGTTCGGCGTGTTCATCCCGGTGCTCCTCGCCGGGGCGCTGTGGCGCCGGTCCGCCTCCGCGGTGGTCGCGCTGCTGCTGCCGGTCGTGATGTGGGTCAGCCTCTTCGGCGGGCTGCTCATCGACAAGTCGCACGCGGGCGGCGACCTCACGGTGGTCAGCCACAACGCCGGCGCCGACAACCCCGACCCCGCCGGCACCGCCCGCGACCTGGCTTCCTCCGGCGCGGACCTCCTGGCCCTGGAGGAGATCACCGCACAGGCGAAGCCGGTGTACGAGAAGGAGCTGGCGAAGGCGTACCAGTACCACTCGGTGCAGGGCACGGTCGGGCTGTGGAGCAAGCTGCCGCTGTCGGACATCCGGCCGGTCGACATCGCGCAGGACGCCGGGCCGCTGGGGGACGCCAAGCCGGCCGACGTCAAGCTGGCCTACAACCGGGCGCTGCGTGCCACGGTGGCCACCGATCACGGGCCGCTGGCCGTGTATGTGGCCCATCTGGGATCCGTTCGCGTGAATCCCAGGGAAGGCTTCTGGACGGCGAGCCGGAACAGGAACGCCGAGGCGCTCGCCAAGGCCGTCGCCGCCGAGCAGAACAAGCGGGTGGTACTGCTCGGCGACATGAACGGCACCACGGACGACCGTGCGTTCGACGGCATCACCTCGCAGCTGCACTCGGCCCAGGACGCGGCCGGGAACGGCTTCGGCTTCAGCTGGCCGGCGAAGTTCCCGATGGTACGGATCGACCAGATCCTCACCCGGGGCGTGGAGCCGCGGAGTTCGTGGGTGCTGCCGGCCACCGGGAGCGACCACCGGCCGGTGGCGGCCCGCGTCAGCTGGTGACCGTATTCCGGTAACGGACGTGTCGGAACCGGCCGGACAGGAGATTACGGAACATATCGCGGGCGCAGGCTCAGGACCCCTGCACCCGGACCGCCGAGCCGCGCTCGCTCATCCGCGGCGCACAGAGAATCCGCTTCCTCCGCACCCGCTTCCCCTCGATCGCCGCGACGACCAGCCGGGCCGCCTCGTCGGCGATCCCGGCCAGTCCCCAGTCCACCGTGGTCAGCGGTGGCGTGAGGACGCGGGACACCGGGTGATCGTCGAAGCCCACCACGGACACGTCCCGACCTACCTCGAGTGAGGCCTCGGCCGCCGCCGCGTACACGCCGTACGCCAGGGAGTCGGAGAAGCAGAAGACGGCCGTCGCGGGCCTCGAGCCCTCGAGGACGCGGCGCGCGACCGCCGTAGCCTCGCCCAACTCCTGTGGGCAGGGCACCAGTTCGGCCCGCAGCCCGAGCCGCTCGGCGGCCTCGCGCGCATACACGTCGGCAGGCCGGTCCGGCGTACTCGGCCGGGTCGGGGTCAGCACGGTCACCCACCGGTGGCCGAGATCGTGCAGATACTCCAGTACGGCGTCGATGCCGGCCCTGTTGTCGAAGATGACCTCACCCGCCGTACGGGTCGCGCTGAGCGAGTCCCCGACCGCCACCACCGGCAGCGCCTCGGCGATCGCCGCCCATCCCTGGGCCGCGGGGTTCACCGGCGACACCAGCAGCGCGTCGACGCGCTGATCGAGCAGCTGCTTGGCGAGCACCAGCTCGCGGTCGGGATCGCCGCCGGCGTCCAGGATCAGCGCATAGCGGTCGCCGGCGAGCAGTTCCCGGCCGATGGCCGCCATCAGCTGTTGCTGCCACAGGTCCTGGAGGTCGCCCGCGATGACGCCGACCATGCTGGTGCGGCCGCTGGCCAGTGCGCGGGCGATGGGGTCGGCCTCGTAGCCGAGCTCGGCGGCAGCCTTGCGCACGCGCTCCTCGGTCTCCTTCGAGACGTGCTTGCCACGCAGGGCATAGGAGACGGCTGCGGTGGAGAGGCCCGTGGCCTCGGCCACCTCCCGGAGGGTGGTGCGCTTATTGGGCCTGGCCATATCGGGAAGCCTACCGGGACCTGTCCGCTCTGCGGCCCACCCTTGACACGCCGCCTTGTTAAGCGCTTAAGTTAAGCGCATAAGTGAAGCGGTTAACCTGACCCTCGAACCGAATCTCCCGAGCACTCTCCAAGGACTGCCGCGTGCCCACCGACGTCCACCAGCACATCTGGCCGCCCGAGTTCGTCGAGGTGTTGCGCGCCCGTACCGCGCCGCCTCACCTCGACGGCTGGACCCTGCACCTGGCGGGTGAACCGCCCTACGACGTCGATCCGGCCGACCACGACATCGCGGCGCGCACCGCGCTGACCCGGACCGACGGCCTCGACCTGGCCCTGGTCTCGCTGTCCAGCCCGCTCGGCATCGAGTACCTGCCGCCCGCGGAGTCCACTCAGCTCCTCGCCGCCTTCCACGACGGCGCGCTTGCCCTGCCGGCACCTTTCGGCGTCTGGGCCTCGCCCTGTCTGTCATCGCCGATCCACGAGGCGGTCGAAGCAGTCGAACGGGAACTCCGCCGTGGCTGCCGAGGCCTCCAACTCCCCGCCACCGCACTGCTGGACGCGACCGGCTGGGACCAGTGCGCACCCCTCCTGGGCGTCCTCACCCAACACGACAAGCCGCTCTTCATCCACCCGGGCGCGGCTCCGCCCACCCGCGACGTCCCGTCCTGGTGGCCGGCCCTGGTCCCCTACGTGGAGCAGATGCACACGTCCTGGTTCGCCTTCCGCGCCTTCGGCCGCGCCCGGCACCCACGCCTGCGTGTCTGCTTCGCCGCTCTGGCGGGCTTGGCCCCACTGCACGGCGAGCGACTCGCGGCCCGCGGCGGCGGGCGCGGCGAGATCGACTTCGACGCCTTCTACGACACCTCGTCCTACGGAACACGCGCCGTGGACGCGCTGGTCCGGGCCGCCGGCATCGACGTGATCGTCAGCGGCAGCGACCGCCCCTACGCACCCCTCGTCGTCCCCGACCTCGGCGCGGACGCCGCCGTCCACGCGCTACGCACCGTCAACCCCGCCCGGTTGCTGAAAGGAGCCACCCCATGACGTATCAGCGCCTTCCGGACCGCACCCTCGACAAGCGTGAACTCCAGGCGCTCGTCGACGAACTCGCCGGCCGTCCCGACCTCTGGCGCGAACAGGTGGCCTTCTCGGACGAGGAGCGGCACTACGCCTCGTTGTACCGCGACGAGTACGTCGACGTCTGGCTGCTGTGCTGGACCAGGCAGAACGACACCGGCTGGCACGACCACGACATCTCCTCCGGCGCGGTCGCCGTCGTCCAAGGCGCGCTGAACGAGTCCAACCCCCGCATAGGAGGCAGCCACCTGTCCGTCACCGTCGGCACGGGCAGCTCCTTCTGCTTCGGGCCCGAACACATCCACCGTCTCACCGGCGCCACCGACGACGCGGTTTCCGTCCACGCGTACTCGCCACCGCTGTGGCGCCTGGGCCAGTACGACATCACCGACGACGGTCTGATGCGCCGGCTCTCCGTCTCGTACGCGGACGAACTGCGGCCTCTGGACACCCCGGCTGCCTGACGTGCCCGGCAGGCCGCGGGTGGACGAACTTGAGGTGCAACGCCCGGTCGGCAGGCGCTCGGACTATGCGCCGCGACGGACCCGCGCGGCTTTTCGGGCCTCGGCTGTCTGACGGGCTTCGGCGGCCCTGCGGGACTCACCACTGACGCGGCCCGCCCGGCCCGGGAGGCTGCCCATGCCACGGAAGGGGCCTCCGCCGCGCTTGGGCCGCTCCGCGACCAGCCCGCTGCTACTGCCACCGCCGCCTCCGAGGGGGACACCGGAGGGGGTCCGGGCACCGGTGATGCGGCTCAGCTCGGCCTCTCCGGAGCGGACCTGGGTGATCTGCGGCCTGATACCGGCGTCGGACATCAGACGCGTCATGTCACGGCGCTGGTTGGGCGTGACCAGCGTGACAACGCTGCCGGACTCACCGGCGCGCGCCGTACGGCCGCCACGGTGCAGGTAGTCCTTGTGGTCGCTGGGCGGGTCGACGTTGACGACGAGATCGAGGTCGTCGACGTGGATACCGCGAGCGGCGACATTGGTGGCCACCAGGACCGGGACGTGACCGGTCTTGAACTGTGCCAGCGTGCGGGTGCGTTGGGGCTGCGACTTGCCGCCGTGGAGTGCCGAGGCCTTGACGCCGTTGTGCAGCAGGTGCTTGGTGAACTGGTCGACAGCGTGCTTGGTGTCCAGGAACATGAGCACGCGCCCGTCGCGGGCGGCGATCTCGGTGGCGGTGGCGAACTTGTCGGCGCCGTGCACATACAGCACATGGTGTTCCATCGTGGTGACCGCGCCCTCCGACGGGTCGACCGAGTGGACCACCGGGTCATGCAGGTACTTGCGGACCAGGAGGTCGATGTTGCGGTCCAGCGTGGCCGAGAACAGCATGCGCTGGCCGTCGGGACGTACCTGGTCGAGCAGTGCCGTGACCTGGGGCATGAAGCCCATGTCGGCCATCTGGTCGGCCTCGTCCAGGACGGTGATGCTCACCCGGTCCAGACGGCAGTCCCTGCGCTCGATGAGATCCATGAGGCGGCCCGGAGTCGCGACAACGATCTCCGCCCCGGTACGCAGTGCGCCGGCCTGCCTGCCGATCGACATCCCGCCGACCACCGTGGCCATCCGCAGCTTCAGCAGCCGGGCATACGGGGTGAGCGCATCGGTGACCTGCTGCGCGAGCTCACGGGTGGGGACCAGGATCAGGGCCAGCGGCTTCTTCGCCTCGGCACGCTGCCCCGCCGTGCGGACCAGGAGTCCCAGGCCGAAGGCGAGTGTCTTGCCCGATCCGGTACGCCCACGCCCCAGGACGTCACGGCCCGCGAGGGAGTTGGGCAGGGTGGCGGCCTGGATCGGGAACGGTTCGGTCACGCCGAGGTCCGCGAGGGCCTTCAACAACTCGGCGGGGATGTCCAGTTCGCTGAAGGCCGCAACCGCGGGAAGTCCCGGGGTGATGGTGACCGGCAGCGCGAACTCTCCCTGCGGCGCGGACGGTCGGCGCCCGTTGCCGCCCGTGCGGGCGCCGGGGCGATCCTGGGCCTGCGGTCGGAAGCGGGCCCCTCGGTCGGAACCGGCGGAGCCGTCCTTGCGAGTCTTGGAGTAGCGGTCGTTCGTGCGAGCTGAGCGGTTCATGGAGAACCTTCCTCGATATGGCACGCATCGAGGAATTCCCGGCGTTCATAAGCCGAATGAATTGCAAGCACGAGCCGAATGTAAGACCAAAAAAAATAGGCCGGTCGGGCCGGCACGGTAAGAAACAGCCGCCGGTATCGGACTTCTCCGAATCCACCGGGATCGGTCTACCGGGTCGCAGGAGTCCGAATCGGGCCATCACTGCCCGTCCGGCAGAACCCTGCAAAAAGCAACAAGCTGGGACCCCACCCGCGAGGGTGGGGGTCCCAGCTGCCTCAGACGCTTCAGCGTCAGGCGGGAGTGATGTTCTCCGCCTGGGGGCCCTTCTGGCCCTGCGTGATGTCGAAGTTCACCTTCTGGCCTTCCTGGAGCTCGCGGAAGCCCTGGGCGGCGATGTTCGAGTAGTGGGCGAAGACGTCCGGGCCGCCGCCGTCCTGCTCAATGAAACCGAAACCCTTTTCCGCGTTGAACCACTTAACCGTACCGGTAGCCATGTCAAATCTCCTTCGAGGCCAAGCCCAGGGGTTCGCACTGTGTGAACCCCCGCGTCGCCGAGATGAACCCCGTCCGGCAAAAAGCACCGGAAATACAAAAATGCCCGACGAAATTGATTCGTCTAAGGCACTTGAAGTCAACGGGAACCACAACTGCAACTGGATCAAGCCTAGCACGATGCACGGATCGGGGCACGGCGCGTGCCGCCCTCCTCCCGCGCTCCCGCGCTCCCGCGCTCCCGCGCTCCCGTACTCCCGCGCTCCCGTGCTCCCGGCCCGCCGTGCCGCACACTCCACAAATTTCTGAACCCGCGGGTGCGGATATCGGCCTCGGCTGATCACGCCGCCGCACCGTGGCACGGAGGCGAGCGGTTGGCGCGCCGCGCCCTCGACGTCAACGGGGCGTACCTCTTCGCGGTCACTTCGTGCTGCCCGGCAGGGAGTTCGGGCGGAACCATCTCGGCCGTGCTTCCCAGATCTGATCGGCGCCACGGGCGGTCTGCTTGCGCAGGATGTCCGGGATCCAGGGGTGAGCCACGATGTCGTAGCGGCCACCCCTTGCAGACTTCCTCCAGCAGCGCCATCGCATCCGGGATCGCCCACTCGACCAACGCGGCGGTCGCCGCCCCCATGCCACCCTCACTCACCGAACCTGTGCGATCGGTCAACTCCGGCCCTCGGGACTCCAGAACTCCGGCCCGACGCCGCGCCAGTCGATGAACGGCGAGATCGCGGCGGCCACCGGATCCACATCCAGCCCCGCACGCCGCAGGAACTCGGAGAGGTCTTCAAGGTTGTACGCCACCCCCAGGTTCTCGCCGTTCACGCGAACTCGGCGCCCGCCCTTGGGCAAGGGCGGAGCCACGGTCACAGGCAATGGTGCGGACATGGAGCCAGCCCCGTTCGTACGGTTTGGACACGGATCCGGATGCCCGCGTCGGACTCTGATCCGGGTGTTCGTCGCGGCCTCCTCACTCCCCGGTGCGGCGCGCTGCGGCCTCGAAGGGCAGGACTCGGAAGCGCCGGACCTTCGGAGGCGTCACCCTCTCCCGTCTGCCCGAGTCGGCATGAGCGGCAGCACCGAGTCCTCTCGGCGGGCCATGCCGTAATTCAATCACGTGTTCGATTTATCGCGCACCGACTGCACTCACCGCTCTGACTGTCACCTGTGCCTGAGCGTGCCGGCTGGCCCCTGAGCGTCGTATTTGGCCACCCTCGACCTCAGAAGCTGAGTGCCGTCGTGCCTGATCAGGACGGTCTTCGAGGATCGCCGCGATGCCGAGCGCGGCCGACGGTTCGACGACCAGGCCGGCGTGGTCGAAAAGCATTCGCATACCGGCGATGATCGACGACTCCCGCACCAGGACGGCGTCGTCGGCAACCAGCAGAAGGTCTTCCAGGACGGCCGGGATGGGACACCGTCCGGCGTCTGCTGCACGGCACAGCAGCCTAGCGCCATGGTCACGACGTTTTAGTCTCACCGTCGGATTCCCTGGCCCGCGCGATGACGTGCGGCCGGCAGGAGGCTCGGTCATTCGCGGCCTGCCTGTGGACAGCGGGGGCGGACGGTTCACCCAACAGGCCCGGCCGCCGGTAACGGCGTACCGACCAGGACCTGGCTCTGCGCCGGCCCGGGCGATGCGACACAGTAGTTACGGAGGGCCCTCTCCCAGCCCGACCGCGTCGCGCCGATGGTGCCGGCCCCTCCAGGCCGAGGAGGACCAGGCCAAGACCCTCGTCGACCGGAAACGTCTTCTCTCCCCGTTCGCCGACGCCTCAAGGACTACGCCTCTCGGCTGAGCCCGGCGCGGACGTGCGAAGGGAAGGGGTCAACGTCGGCATCGGATGAGCCGATACCAACGGTGAACCCACCGCACGACTGCCACGAGAAAGGGAGGCGACGATGTCCCGCACACAGGATTGCCGCATGGCGGATCGGCCGGCCGACTATCAGCGTCTGGGGATCACCAGGGGCGAGATCGCGCCCTGGGAGGACGGCTTCCGCTCGCGCCCCGGCGGCCCCGGAACCTTCGAGTGGTGGTACTTCGACTGCGTCCTCGACGACGGATCCACCCTGGTGATCAACTTCATGGCCAAGGACTTCCGGGTCGGCAAGGGCGTCAACCAGCCGCCCGCGCCGGTGGTCACCATCGAACTGGACCGGCCGGACGGCACGCACATCGAACGGACCTCACCGGAGTATCCGGACGACCACGCCTTCGCCACCGACCGGTGCGACGTCCGCATCGGCGACAACCGCATCAGCGGTGACCTGCACACCTACCGCATCCACGCGGACGTCGAGGGCGTCGTCGCGGACGTAATCCTTACCGGACAGGTCCCCTCCTGGCGGCCGGAGACCGGCCACGTCACGTTCGGCGAGGAGAAGCCGAAGTACTTCGCCTGGCTGCCCTCCGTCCCCCAGGGGCGGGTCGAGGCCACCCTCACCATCGACGGCACGACCGAGACCCGGACGGGCACCGGATATCACGACCACAACTGGGGCGACGCCGAGATGGCGCGTCTCATGCACCACTGGTACTGGGCTCGCGCCGAAGCAGGCGACTACACCGTGATTGCCTCCTACATCACCGCCGCGAAGAAGTACGGCTCCGCCGAGGTCCCCCTCTTCATGCTCGCCAAGAACGGCGAGATCCTCGCCGACCGCGCCAGCCTGGTCCGCTTCACCAAGTCGGACGAACACTCCGACCCGGTCACCGGGAAGCCGGTGGCCAACACTCTGGTGTTCGACTACGACGCCACCTCCGAGGGCGGCGAAGGGTTCCGGGTCACCTTCCGCCGCGAGAACACCATCGTCCAGGGCCGCATGATCGAATCCCTCAAGGGGGCGAAGCGGATCCTGGCCAGACTCGCCGGATTCAACGGCGGCTATCTGCGCTTCACCGGCCAGGTGACCGTCGAGCACCTCGCACACGGCGAGGCCGTCGACAGTGTGAGCGCGCCGGCTCTGTGGGAACTCATGTACTTCGGCAAGCACTGACCCGGATCCGGCACGACGACGGGCGTCCGCGTGCGCTCCCGGCCTACCACTCGCCCCGCTGTCAGTACGTAGCGCGGGCCCCGGTACCCATCCCCACTGGCTTTTCGTGCGCTGGAGCTCAACATCTTCTGCCGGCCGGATCCCGGCCACAGTGCCGGTCAGCCCAAGCCGGTACGACCGTAACGCCGGCCGTACCGGCACCGAGGCGAGGATCCCGCTCGTCGGCGCTCTATCGCGCAGGTTTCTGCTTCAGCATCCCGGAGGCGATCGCGATGACGACTGCGATCACGGCCACCGGCACCACCGGTGCGTAGGTGTGCGCGTGGCTGAGCATCCAGTCTCCGACGAAGGCGCCGGCCACCATGCCCACCAGGACCCCGGTGAGGCGACGTGCCGCGGCGGGCTTGAGAGTCCAGGTGGTGATACCGGAAACCCAGCTGATGAAGGTGGCCGTGGCCGCCGTGGTGGAAATGCCAGGCACATGGAGCGACCGAATGGCGTTCATCTGCAGACCCATGGCGAAGGCGTTGAGGGCGACCAGGATGTTGGACACAAGGCTGGACGGGGACGTCGCCATCCACACGACGAGGAAACCGACCTGCGCCACCGTCGCGACGCAGAGCGCGATGGAGACACGACGCGGCCACGCTTCGAAGATCTCGGAGTCCTCCATCTCCTCGTCGCCGTTGAACGCGGTCAGGATCCTTGTTGCCAGCGCGGCCCCCACGGCGAACGCGGCAAGGGAAATCACCACGCGAACGGGATCCGGACCGTCGGGCGGCCGGGTACCGGCTACGCCCAGTCCGAGAAACACCAGGTTTCCGGTCTGGAACGCCGTGAAGACCTTCCCGAAAGAAAGAAAGCAGATCGCTTCGAAAACGCCTGACGAGAATGCCAGGGCGACCAGCAGCCGGTCTCGAATCGCCAGTAGCTCCGGAGTCGCGTGCGCGGCGGCCAGGTCCACACGCCGGTCATCCACAGGTTCGGCTCCTCGGCCGCCCTGGACCGGCAGGGTCGGGGCGACAGGTTGAGTGCCCTGAGAACGTTCGAGTCGAGACGGCCGGCCGTGAGCCTTTTGCAGGCTGCTCCATTGCATGCCTTTTCCTCCAAGCGCCCGGAGTCAGGAGCTCGCCCCGACTAGTTGCTAGGTACACATTTATCTCCGTTCAGGATGTGCCTACATCTCGCATAAAGCCACATATTTGGGCGAAACCTTACCCAGGCTTCAGGAAAAAACTACGAAGGCCGCCTGGGGGACAAAACAGGCAGGGCCGCGAGTTCTCGAGTCGGGGCACGGCAGGCCCCGGCCGGCGCCTGGTCAGGACAGTTCGGCCGGCCGTTGCCGAGCCTCGCGCAGTTCGATCCGCCGTGCCCTGCGTTGCCCAACTCGCCTGTCCCCATTGACGGATCATGGCGGCGCTCGTTAGCGTTCCCAGCGGTATCGAGTGTCAGCGTCAGGCCCTGGCTCGTTGACCGGCAACTCCTCACCGCGGTGGGGTGCTCCGGGTGAAAGCCCGGCAGAGTCACCGACTGCGCAAGCGCCTGACCGTTGGATCGGGCCTGAGATCGGGAGGACCAGCGTGCGGTACAGCAGTGAGCTGAGTGCCTCGATCGCGGCCGCTGCGGTGTTCTCCGGATTCTCCCGCCGACGCCACATCGACCTGCAGCTCTTCACCAGCTGCCTGTGTCACGGCTGATTGCGACCCTGCCTCCCGCTCTCTGGGTGACGCTCGCCGACGGCTTTGACGCCGCGGGCGACTCCGTGCGGGCTCTCACAGCGCTGTCGGAGTCCGCGGTGCCGTCACGCCTTCGTCGGCACCCTTCCCCCAGGCACCTTCCGAATATTTCCGCCACTCCGCCTTGGTCTGCACAGGGCCGCTTCGCCTTGGCATGCGCGGGCACGTGCGCGGTGACTTTGGAGTAGGAGAACCCGTTCCGTGATATCGCATCCGGATTCCCGACCTACCCGGTGGGCGGCACTCGCCGCACTGGTGACAAGCAGCCTCCTGCTGAGCGCCTGCGCGTCGAGCGGCAGCTCGACCAGCGACAGCGGCCCGGCCAGGTCCGGCGGCACACTGACCTTCGCGGTGGGTTCCGACGTAGGGTGCGTGGATCCGCAGCAGGTGGGCAGCAACGACACCATTTACTCGCTGCGCCAGATCGTGGACTCGCTGACCGACCAGGATCCCAAGACCGGCAAGATCGTGCCGTGGCTGGCGAAGAGCTGGGACATCAGTTCCGACACGACCACGTTCACCTTCCACCTGCGATCGGGTGTCACCTTCAGCGACGGGACACCGTTGACTGCCCAGGTGGTGAAGGACAACTTCGACGCGGTGCCGAAGCTCGGCGCCCTGGGGTCGCTGGCCCAGGGGTACTTGAGCGGCCTGGACAGCACCACGGTGATCGACCCGCTCACGGTGCGGGTCAGGTTCCAGCAGCCGAACGCGCAGTTCCTGCAGGCGACGTCGACGCACTCGCTGGGTATCGAGTCGTCGGCGAGTGCCAAGCAGAGCCCGCAGGAGAAGTGCAGCAAGGGTGTGGTCGGGTCCGGCCCGTTCGCGCTGGAGAGCTACGTACAGAACCAGTCCATCACCTTGACCAAGCGCAGCAAGTACGCCTGGGGCTCGTCGTTGTGGACCAAGCCGGGCGAGGCGTACCTGGACAAGCTGGTGTTCAAGGTGGTGCCCGAGGCGGGCGTGCGCACCGGCAGCCTGCAGTCCGGTCAGGTGGACGCGATCAGCAGTGTCGGCAAGGCAAACGAGGCGGCCCTCACGGGCGGCCAGGTGAACCTGCAAGGGCGGGCCAATCCCGGTGCGGTGTTCAACCTGGGGCTGAACAACTCCCGCCCGCTACTGAAGGACGTGAGGGTGCGTCAGGCGCTCCTGTTCGCCATCGACCGGCAGCAGATCGTCGACACCGTGTTCCCGACCGGCACCAGGGCGGCTACCAGCATCCTGGCGTACACGACACCGGATTACGCGGACCAGGGCTCGGATCTGGCCTTCGACGCGGCGAAGGCGAAGTCCCTGCTGGACTCGGCCGGTTGGAAGGTCGGCAGTGACGGCATCCGGTCGAAGAACGGCACCGAGCTCCGTCTGATCGTCCGGTGGTTCGCCAACGCGGCCACGAACCAGCCGACGCTGGAGCTGATCCAGCAACAGTTCAAGGCCGTGGGTGTCGACGTGGTGCTCAAGGAGACGCCCACCGCCCAGTTCGCGACGATGCTGCAGTCCGGCGACTTCGACGCGTCCTGGGGCAACCTGACCCGCGCCGACCCTGACATCCTGCGCAGCCAGTACTCCACCGAGTTGGCCAACTTCTACCACCTGCCGACGAGCCCGTTGGAGGAGGCGCTGACCCAGCAGGCGGCAACGACCGACGCGGCCGAGCGAAAGGAACTGGTCGGCCGCGCACAGCAGTTGATCGTGGGCAACGCCTACGTCATTCCCGTGGTGGAGCTGCAGACCCAACTGGGGGTGTCGAAGAAGGTGCACAACCTCGAGTTCGATGCCTCCAGCCGGATCCAGCTGCACGACACCTGGATCGGTTAGCAACCGGTGGAAGCGCGAGGGAGCGTCCGGTCCGGTCGCCGACGGCAGGAGGTGCGCAGGGAATGCGTCGCTATGTGATCAAGCGTCTCGCGCAGGCGCTCGGGGTGCTGTGGGCGGCGTACACGTTGTCCTTCTTCGTACTGAACTATCTGCCCGGTGATCCGGTTTCGGCGATGGCCGGTGCCGGAGCGGACTCGGGCCAGATCGATCCGGTGCAGCTCGCCGCGCTCCGGCACGAGTACGGCTTCGACAAACCGGTGCTGGTGCAGTACGCCGACTATCTCGGCAAAGCGGTGCGCGGTGACTTCGGGGACTCGGTATCCACCGGCCGGCCGGTCACCTCGACGCTGTCCGACGCGCTGCCGCAGACGCTGCAGTTGACCGGAGCGGCGCTGCTGCTCGCCGTGGTTCTCGGCGGCGGTCTGGCGGTGCTGGCGACCTACACCACGCAGCGGTGGTTGCGGCAACTCTTGCTGTCGTTGTCGCCGCTGGGGGTGTCGGTGCCGACGTTCTGGGTCGGGCTGGTGCTCGTAGAGCTGTTCTCCTTCCGGGCGCGGTGGTTTCCCGCGTTCGGCAACGACGGGCTGCCGGGTCTGGTGCTGCCTGCGGTGACGCTCGCGATCCCGACCGGCGCCCTGGTCGCGCAGGTGCTGGCCAAGAGCCTGCTCACGGCGCTTGACCAGGCCTACGTGGAGACCGCGCGGGCCAAGGGCGCCGGCCGACTGCGCATCCACCTGCGGCACGCGCTGCGCAACGCCTCACTGCCGGCGTTGACGATCGTCGGGCTGCTGGCCGGACAACTCGTCGCCGGTTCGGTGGTCGTGGAGACGGTGTTCTCCCGCGACGGCCTGGGCCGGGTGACGGCCGCGGCGGTCACCGCGCAGGACATCCCGTTGGTCCAGGGGGTGGTGGTGTTCGGAGCCCTGATCTTCGTGGTGGCCAATCTGCTCGTCGATCTCGTCTATCCGCTGCTGGACCCGCGGATCGTGGTGGCCTCGAACAGGAAGGTGCGGACCGTATGAGCGAAACCCTTGTCGAGGATGCCACCGCACGTACCGCGCTCGGCCTGGCACGACCCGTCGAGCCGGGCGTCGGGCCGGATCCGGTGCGCGGGTTCGGGCCCAGGCGGGTGACCCGATTCCTCCTGCTGCGACCGGGCCTGCTCGCGTCGGTCCTCACGGTGGTGCTCGTGGTGCTTGCCGCGTTCCGGCCGGGGCTGTTCACCTCGCAGGACCCACTGCAGGGGGTGCCGTCGCAGAACTTCCAGGGCCCGAGCGGCGCGCACTGGTTCGGCACCGACGAACTGGGACGGGACCTGTTCTCCCGGGTGGTGCACGGTGCGCAACTGTCGTTGAAGGCGACGCTGATCGCGGTGGGCGTCGCCTTCCTGATCGGCGGCCTGCTCGGCCTGGTCGCCGGATTCGTGGGCCGCTGGGTCGAGGACGTGGTGATGCGCTTCGTCGACGTGCTGCTGTCGATCCCTGCGCTGTTCCTTTCCCTGGCCCTGGTCACCGCTCTGGGCTATGGAACGGTGAAGGTCGCGGTCGCCGTGGGGATCGCCAGCGTCGCCGGCTTCGCCCGGGTGATGCGTGCGGAAGTGCTGCGGGTACGGCAGGCGGTCTTCGTCGAGGCGTCCCGCTCCTGCGGGGCCCGCTGGTACTCGGTCCTTGGCCGGCATGTGCTGCCCAACGCGATGGGACCGGTGATCGTGCTGGCCACCCTGGAGTTCGGCACCGCCGTTCTGGCCGTCTCGTCACTGAGCTTCCTCGGTTACGGAGCGCCGCCACCGGCGCCGGAATGGGGCACGTTGATCTCCGACGGACGCAACTACCTGGGCAACGCCTGGTGGCTCACCGCGCTGCCCGGCCTGGTGATCGCCGCGACGGTGCTGGCCACCAACCGCATCGCGCGGGCGCTGGACGGCGAATGGTCCCGGCAGCGATGACGGGCCCGCTGACGAACCGACCCGGAACGGATGACGCAGTGACGAACAAGGTTGGGACGACCCCGGTGCCTGCCCCTCAGGAACCGCTGCTGGAGGTACGGAACCTGTCCGTGTCGTACCGCACCCGTGGCGGCACCGTACGGGCCGTGCAGAGCGTGGACCTCGACGTGTGGCCGGGCGAAGTGACCGCGGTGGTCGGCGAGTCCGGATCCGGCAAGAGCACGACCGCGCATGCGATCATCCGGCTCCTGGCCGCGAACGGCGCCATCGACGCCGGGACCGTCCGCTTCGGCCGGCACGACCTCGCCTCGCTGTCGGAGCGGGAGCTGCGCACGGTGCGCGGCGCGGGGATCGGCCTCGTGCCCCAGGACCCGTCGGTGTCGCTCAACCCGGTCAAGCGCATCGGTGAGCAGGTCGCCGAGGTCCTGCGCATCCACCGGTTGGCGACACGACGCTCCGCGCCCTTGGACGCGGTCGCCGTCCTGGACCGGGCCGGGCTGCCCGACGCGGCCACCCGCGCCAGGCAGTACCCGCACGAACTGTCCGGCGGTATGCGGCAACGAGCCCTGATCGCCATGGCCATAGCCGCCGAGCCAAAGTTGATCATCGCCGACGAGCCGACCAGCGCGCTGGACGTCACCGTGCAACGGGTCATCCTCGACCACCTGCAACACCTCACCGAAGCCTCCGGCACCGGAGTGCTGCTGGTGACCCACGACCTCGGTGTCGCGGCCGACCGGGCCGCACGGATCGTGGTCATGTCGCAGGGGCGGGTCGTCGAGACCGGTCCGACCCGCGACGTCCTGGAGAACCCGCAGCACGACTACACCCGACGACTGCTGGCCGGCGCTCCCAGCCTGACCACCGCACGCCCCCGGGCCTCGGTCGCTGTCCCCGCCACCACCACCGCACGCCGCCGGGCCACGGTCGCCTTCCCGCCCGCCGCCGCAGCAGCAGCAGCAGCAGCAGCAGCAGAGAAGGAGGCACCGCTGGTCGAGGTCCGCAACCTGGTCAAGGAGTTCCGGCTGCCGAACGCGGCGGGTTCGGCCCGCACACTCCGCGCGGTCGACGACGTCAGCTTCACCCTCCACCGCGGGCGGACACTGGCGCTGGTCGGCGAGTCCGGCTCCGGAAAGTCCACCACGGCCCGTCTGCTGCTCCGCCTCGCCGACCCGACCGCCGGGCGCGTCCTGTTCGACGGCACCGATGTCACCACCGCCCGCGGAGCAGAGGCCCGGCAGCTGCGCCGACGGGCCCAGCTCGTCTACCAGAACCCGTACGCCTCGTTGGACCCGAGGTTCTCCATCGGCGAGGTGATCACCGAGCCGTTGCGCGCGTTCAAGGTCGGCGACCGCGCCTCCCGGACGGGCCGGGCGAAGGAACTCCTCGACCGGGTGGCGCTGCCCGCCTCGGTCCTCGGCCGTCGCCCGGCGGAGCTGTCCGGCGGGCAGCGGCAACGCGTCGCGATCGCACGGGCCCTCGCGCTCTCTCCGGACCTGGTGGTCTGCGACGAACCGGTGTCCGCGCTCGACGTCTCCGTCCAGGCCCAGGTCCTCGACCTGCTCGCCGAACTGCAGGCCGACATCGCAGTGGCGTACCTGTTCATCTCGCACGACCTGGCCGTCGTACGCCAGATAGCGCATCAGGTCGCCGTCATGCGCGCCGGCCGCGTAGTCGAGACAGGCACCAGCGAAGAGCTGTTCACCCGCCCCGGCCACGACTACACCCGCGAGCTGCTCGCGGCGATCCCCGGCGGGCGGCATGCCTCGGCGGTCGCCGCCGGACGGTCCTCGGACGGAAGCGAGTCCGCCGACCTGATCTCCCCGGACCTCCCGGTCAAGGACATGAGCCGGTGATGCCTCCGGACAGCACTGCCATGAGGACCGAACGCCGCGCCGGACACCACACGAGGACGAACACCGCATGAGCAACTCCACGATCAGTACGCTGGCCTTCCTCACCCCGGGCAACTTCGCCGACGACGACCCGTACACCGGTCTGGAGGAGACCCTCCGACTCTTCGAGTACGGCGAGCGTTCGGGCTTCGACGGCGCGTGGATCCGGCAACGCCATCTCGAACACGGTGTGGGCTCGGCCGCGGTGTTCCTCGCCGCGGCCGGCCAGCGTACCCAGCGGATCGAGCTGGGCACCGCGGTCATCCCGATCGGCTACGAGAGCCCGTTCCGGCTGGCTGAGGACCTGGCGTTGGCCGACGTGCTGTCCCGCGGCCGGCTCCAGGTCGGCTTCAGCACGGGAATGCCGCACGCCGAACTCCTCGGCGACCTCGTGTACGACGGTGACTGGCGCTCCTACGACCTGTCCTACGGCAGGGTCCTCCGCGTCGTCGACAACCTGCGCGGCGAGTATCTCGGGGGCCCGGACACGGTGATCCAGTCGCCGGGCAACACGCAACGGCCGCGCCTGCAACCACACAACCCCGGCCTGGTGGACCGCATCTGGTACGGCGGGGGGAGTTTGCGCTCGGTTCGCTGGGCCGCCGAGAACGGCCTCAACCTGCTGTCCGGCAACATCGTCACCGGCGAGAACACCGACGACTTCACCACGGCCCAGCTGAACCTCCTCACCGAATACCGGCGTGCCCGGTCCACCGCCCGCGTCGCGGTGGGCCGCGTGATCGTGCCGTTCGACAGCGCCGACCGGGCCACCCGCACCCGCTACCTGGAGTACGCGGCGAGCCGCCACGCCCGCACTCTGGCCCCGCAGGGCCCGAAGCGGATCCTGTTCGCCCCCGATGTGGTCGGCACGGCGGAGCAGATCCTGGAACAGCTGGCGGCGGACCCGGTGGTCTCGGCGGTGTCGGAGCTGCGTATCGAGTTGCCGTACGAGTTCCGGCGGGAGGAGTACGAGCAGATCCTGCACGACGTACGCCACCTGGTCGCGCCCGAACTGGGCTGGCAGCCCGCGCAGTTGGAGGCCGTGCGATGAGATCCGTACGACCGGGCCGCCGTCGGGGAAGAGTGGGCCGGCGTCGCGGAGGAAGGCCGGTCGGCCGGCCGGGCGCCGGTCTCGGGCCGTCTGGAACCGCGACTCTGCTGCCGGACGAGTTCATAGCCGAGTGGTCCGACGCGAGGCCTCCGCCGCCGTACGCGGGCGGCCTCGTCGCGTTCGTCCCGGACCCCACTGTGGCCCGGGCACTGTGCGGGTGTCCCGAATTCGGCGGCACAGCCTGACGCAAGGAGCACTGCCTCGGACGTCCACGCATCCCTGGCCGACGTGGTCGGCAACACCCCACTGGTGTGGCTCAACCGTGTCACCGGCGCGGTGTCCACGCCGGTCTACATGAAACTGGAGTACGTCAATCCCGGTGGCAGCCTAAAAGATCGCTGTACTGCGGGCCTACGGCGCCGAGGTCATCGTCTGCCCGTCCTAGCCGAGAGGGCACGCCCGAGTTCACCGCACCGCCTCTTCGTCGACGCCGGAATCCGGAGGGCGTGCGGGCCGCGGCCCTCGAACCCTCCCGAAGCCGGGGGACGTTCGGCCCGCCCCCCTCTCGAAGCCGGCCGGGAACCAGAGCCCACCGGCATCCGACAACTGCAGGAGACGCCCCGCACTCGCGAGGTCGCGGCGCCCCGGCGCCCGGCCCCACCCGGCCCCGGTGAGAGGTTGCAGCCGTATGCACTGGTACGAGGACGACGGATTCTGGTCGGACTTCTCCGAGACCATGTTCTCCGAGCGCAGGCGAGCGGAGACGGCGGACGTCGTCGCCGAATCGCCACTGCTGCAATTCCCGGTCGAAAGCCGGGTGTTGGACCTGTGCTGCGGGCCCGGCCTGTATCTGGTGCCGCTGGCCCGTCGGGGTCACAAGGTGACGGGGGTGGATCTCAGCCCGGTCATGCTGAAACGGGCCGAAGCCGCCTGCGCGGCGGCCGGGGTCGAAGTCCGGCTGATCCAGGCGGACATGCTGACGCACGTCGAGCCGGAGTCGTACGACGTAATACTCAACGTCTTCACATCGTTCGGCTACTTCGACGAACCGGCCGACAACGCACGGGTGTTACGCAACGCCCACGACTCGCTCGCACCGGGCGGACTGCTGCTGATCGACCTGCTGGGCAAGGAGGTCCTCGCCGGCTGGATCGGCCGGCCCCAGCTCGTCGAGCTCGACAGCGGAGCGTACGTGGTGCAGCGCGACACCGTCCTGGACGACTGGACGCGGCTGCGTACCGACTGGACGCTGGTGCGCGACGGCGAGGCGCGCGAGGCGTCGATCACCTCCTTCCTCTACAGCGCGGCCGAACTGCGCGCCCTGTTCGAGGCGGCCGGCTTCACCGACGTGCGGTGCTACGGCGACTTCGACGGTGGCCCGTACGACAACCACGCGCGGCGGCTGATTGTGCGCGGAACACGGCCGAACTCACCGTCGATACGCGGGAACTCTGAGGCACCCCGCTCCGACTACTGATCAGTGGGCGGAGTTCGAGGCGCCCGGACGACCATTTCCGTGCGAATGAAGGGACTTCATGACCGGGGCCTCATCCGGGACCTCTTCCGCAGGTCCCGCCGTCTCCTCGGAGAGGGAGCCGCACCAGGATCCGGAGGAGCGCCCCGCAGGCCGCGGCAGGCTGCTGACCATACTCGTGGCGCTGTCCGTCACGCTGACGGTCTCCGTCGTGGCCGGCATCGCGCTGGGGCCGACCGTCGTACCACCGGCCGACGTCGTGCACTTCCTGTGGGCGGCTCTCACCGGCGGCCGCATCGGGGCGGACGAGGTGACCGGGTACTCCATCGTCTGGCATGTGCGCACCCCCAGGGTGCTGCTCGCGACGGTCGTCGGCGCCGGGCTCTCCGTCGTCGGCGTCGCCATCCAGGCACTGGTGCGCAATGCCCTGGCGGATCCGTTCGTGCTGGGCATCTCGTCGGGTGCGTCCGTGGGGGCGACGGCCGTCGTGGTGTTCGGGATCTTCGCGGGGCTCGGGGTGTTCGCCCTGTCGGCCGCCGCGTTCCTCGGTGCCCTCGGTGCGACGGTGCTGGTGTACCTCGCCGCACGCGGTCCGCTGGGCCTGACACCGCTGAGGCTGGTGCTGACCGGGGTGGCGCTGGCGTACGGATTCCAGGCGTTGATGAGCGCCCTGGTCTTTCTCTCCCCGAACGGGCAGGCCGCACGGACGGTGCTGTTCTGGCTGCTGGGCAGCCTGGGGTCGGCGACCTGGGAGTCGCTGCCGCTGGTGGCGGCGGCTGTTCTGGTCGCGGTCGTGGTGCTGTTGCGGCAGAGCCGGTCGCTGGACGTGCTGTCGCTGGGGGACGAGACGGCGGCAAGCCTCGGCGTGGACGCGGACGCCCTGCGCCGGGGACTGTTCGTCCTCACGGCAGCCGTCACAGGCCTGATCGTGGCGGTCAGCGGCGCGATCGGCTTCGTCGGCCTGGTGCTTCCCCATGTCGTACGGATCTGGGTCGGCTCGACCCACCGGCGGGTGCTGGCCGTCGCGCCGCTGGCCGGGGCCTGCTTCATGGTCTGGGTCGACCTGGTGGCCCGTACCGCCTTCGCGCCCGAGGAGTTGCCGCTCGGAGTGATCACCGCGCTGATCGGGGTGCCCGTGTTCGTCGTGCTGATGCGGCGGCGCGGCTATCTGTTCGGGGGTCAGTAGATGGCCCCCTCTGTCCCCTCTGTCCTCTCGCTGCGCGACCTGTCCGTCGAAGCGGCCGGGCGGGCGCTCGTCGACCGGTTGAACATCGACGTGGCCGCCGGTTCGATCGTGGGGCTCGTCGGACCGAACGGCAGCGGCAAGTCCACCGCCCTGCGCTGCGTCTACCGGGCGCTGAAGCCGACCTCCGGAGCCGTCCTGCTCGACGGCACCGACCTCACCTCGCTGAAGCTGCGCGACAGCGCCCGCTCGATCGCCGCACTGACCCAGGAGAGCCACACCGAACTCGACTTCACCGTCGAGGAGGTGGTGGCCCTCGGCCGCGCTCCGCACGCACGCGGCAACCATCCGCTGACCGCTCGCGAGCGCGAGCTGTGCCGGCAGGCGATGGACCGGCTGGACATCGCCCACCTCGCGGACCGCAGCGTGCTGACCCTGTCCGGAGGCGAGCGCCAGCGCGTTCTCGTCGCCCGCGCCCTCGTCCAGGAGCCCCGCGTCCTGGTCCTCGACGAACCCACCAACCACCTGGACGTACGGCACCAGGTCGAGCTGCTCTCCTTCCTGCGCTCATCCGAACTGACCGTCCTCACCGCCCTGCACGACCTCAACCTGGCGGCCCAGGTCTGCGACCGCATCGCCGTACTCGGCTCCGGATGTCTGGTCTCCTCGGGCACTCCGGCGGAGGTCCTGACGCCCGAGCTGGTCCGCAAGGTGTTCGGCGTCGACGCCATGGTCGTGCCCCATCCACGTACCGGAACCCCCCAACTGCTCTACGACCTCGATCCGGCGCCCGCCGGCACCCCCACACCAGCCGACGCTCCCCCGGAAGGACCACACTCGTGATCAGACCACCGCTCCCCCGCGCCCTCACCGCCGGACTGATGGCGGCCGGATTCCTGCTGACCACCAGCTGTGGCGCCGAGGTCGAACCGGCGGCGGACGCCAAGCCGGACACCGTCACCCTCTCCAACTGCGGCGAGGACGTCACGTACACCCGCCCGGAGCGCCCGGTCGCCTACGACGTCAGCGGGGCGGAAAAGATGTTCTCCCTCGGCCTGGCCGACGAGATGCGCGGTTACGTCATGAACGAGCTCGGCGACCCGTCCATCGAGGGCTCGCCCTGGCGCGAGGACTACACCGAGGTCGAACGGCTGGGCACCGAGCGCATCACCCGTGAGATCGTCGTCGACGCCAAGGCCGACTGGGTACTGGCCGGCTGGAACTCCGGCTTCAGCGAGGAACGCGGTATCACCCCGGCCCTGCTCGACAAGGTCGGCATCGCCAGCTATCTGCACACCGAGACCTGCTGGGACTACGGCGACAAGAGCGTCGACGCGACACCGCTGGAGGCGCTCTACACCGACCTCGACAACCTGGGGAAGATCTTCGGCGTCGAGAAGTGGGCCGACGAACTCGTCACCGGCCTCCAGGACCGTGTCACCGCGTTGAAGAAGACCTGGCCCGCCGGGGGCGACCCGGCAAAGGTGTTCGTCTACGACTCGGGCACCGACCAGCCGTTCACCGCCGGCCGCCACGCCGCTCCGAACGACATCATCACCGCGGCCGGAGGCACCAACGTCTTCGGTGATCTCGACAAGGGCTGGACGACGGTGGGCTGGGAACCGGTCATCGAGGCCAAGCCCGAGGTGATCGTGATCATCGACTACGCCGACCAGCCGGCCAAGGACAAGATCGCCTACCTCAAGTCGCTGCCCGGCCTGAAGTCGATACCGGCGGTGAAGGGCAACCACTTCCTCGTCATGTCCTACGGCGACGCTGTCAGCGGCCCGCGCAATGTCACGGGTGCCGAAGACCTGGGCCGCTACCTGCGTTCGGTCGGGCGATGACGGTGACCTCGGCGCGTATCGCACCCGCCGCCCCGGTCCACGAGCACATCACCGACGCGATCAAGGCTCCCGACCTGCTGCGGCTGTCCGGCAACGTTGTCCTCGCCCGCTTCGAGACGCTGAAGGTGTACGCCGCCCTCGGCGCGGTCCGCACCCTGCTGGAGCGCGGGACGGTGAAACCGGGCCAGACCCTCGTCGACAGCTCCAGCGGCATCTACGCCCTCGCCCTCGCGATGGCCTGCCACCGCTACGGCCTGCACTGCCACATCGTGGCCTCCACCACCGTCGACGCCACGATGCGCGCCCAGTTGGAGATCCTCGGCGCCACCGTGGACCAGATGCCGCCCTCGAAGGACCTGCGACTCGACCAGGAAGGACGGGTCCGCCGGGTCCGGCAGCTGCTGGCCGAACGGCCGGGCCTGTACTGGATGCGTCAGTACCACGACGGCGTCCACTACACCGGCTACCAGGAGTTCGCCGACCTGGTGGACCGGGCACTGCCCGATGTGCCGCTGACCGTCGTGGGAGCCGTCGGCACGGGCTCCTCCAGCGGCGGGCTGGCCGAGGCGCTGCGCGGACGCGGGCGAGACGTACGCCTGCTGGGACTCCAGCCCTTCGGCAGCGTCACCTTCGGCAGCGAGGGGTTCAGCGACCCCGAGGCGATCATCGCCGGGATCGGCAGCTCGATCCCCTTCGACAACGTCCGCCACGACCTCTACGACACCCTCCACTGGCTCGACTTCCGGCACGCCATGGCCGGCGCCGTCGGCCTCTTGCGGGAACACGCCGTGTTCGCCGGCCTGTCCACCGGAGCCGCCCACCTCGTCGCCGGCTGGGAGGCCGCCCGCGACCCCGAGCGCACACACCTGGTCATCGGCGCCGACACCGGCCACCGCTACACCGAACGCGTCTTCGCCCGCCATCACGAGGCCCTCGACCCTCGCACGCTCAAGCCGCACCAGATCACCAGCCTCACCGACCTCGCGCTGCCCTGGTCGGTCATGGACTGGCAGCGGCGACGGTACGACGTACGGCAATCCGCGGTGTCCTCCGCTCCCGTCGTGCCCTCTGCTCCCGCCGTACCCGGCGTACCTGCTGTTCCTGCTGTTCCTGCTGTTCCTGCTGTTCCTGCTGTTCCCGCTGTTACCGCTGTTCCCGCGCAGGCAACGGCCTCGCTCGCCGCACCGACCAAGGAGGACCAGGCATCGTGACCATCGCCGCCCTGGAGGCACTCACCTTCGGCCTGGGACGTCTGATCGAGGCGGCCGACAACGCCGGACACCGCCTGTGTCTGCTCACCGGCAACCGGGACGTCTACCGCCACGAACTCGCCCACCTCGCCCCCAAGGCACTCGACATCGTCGACCTCGACACGACCGACGAAGCCGCATGCGCCGCCGCTCTGGCCGCCGTGCCCGACCTGCGCGGGCTCATCAACTCGACCGACACCTGGAGCGTCCCGGGCGCAGACCTCGCCGCCAAATACGGGCTGCCGGGACCGGACCCGAACGCAGTCCGTCAACTGCGGGACAAGAGCCGGGTGCGTAACCTCCTCCACGAGCGCGGGCTGAGCCGCGGTGGCGCTCTCGCCGTCCCCGCCGATCCCTCCGCGGCGGCCGACGAGATCCTCCGTGAGATCGGTCTGCCCGCCATCCTCAAGGACTCCGCGGGCACCTCCTCCCGCAACGTCTGGCCGGTACGCGACGAACACCAACTGCGCACGGCCCTCACCGAGGCTGCCCAACGCCCCCTCAACGGGCGGCTGTTCGCCGAGCCCTTCTTCTCCGGCCCCGTCTACAGCGCGGAAACCCTCAGCTGGGAGAACGAGACGAAGCTGCTCGGCGTCCTGAGCCGGCAGATGTCCCCCGAGCCCTCCGTACGCGAGGAGGCGGCGGCCTTCCCCGTCGCCCTCCCCCACCTCGAACTCGACCTGATCCAGGACTGGGTGGCGCGCGTACTGGAGATCGCGGGCCACGACAGCGGCTTCGCACACGTGGAGTTCGTCCTCACCGCCGAGGGCCCGGAACTCGTCGAGATCAACCGCCGTATCGGCGGCGCGCTCGTCGGCGAGGCACTCTGCCGCGCCCTGGGGACCAACGTCTACGACGCCATGGTCGACACGGCTCTCGGCCGCCGTCCCGCGCTGCTGGACGCCGTCGCCGTCGATGACATGCCCGGTCCTGCCACCGCTTTCGTGCTCGTCTACCCCGACCGGCCCGGCACCCTCACCGGCTGGACCGGCCTGGAGGGTCTGTCCGCCTTCCCCGGCTCGCCCGAGTGGTACCCCACTGCCGTGCCGGGGCGGCGCGTGGAGCACCTGAGCGACCAGCGCAGTTGCACAGGCATCGTCCTGGCCGAGGCGGCGACGGCCGAGCTCGCCCTGCACCGGGCGCTCAGCGCCGCCGGGAGCGTACGGCCGGTCATCTCGACGGACGACGAAGACCGGGGATGACCACGACCTCGTCGCGGAAGGCGGGCGGTCGTCCGCGCTCCCGCCTGGCTCCGCTCAAGTCGCTCACCGGCCCGCAGTACTTCCTGCTGGCCGGATCGTTCCTGATCCCTCTGGGCAGCTACGCCGTGCTGCCCTTCATGTCGATCCTGCTGCACGAGCGGCTGGGCATGGGACTCGGAACCGTCGGTGTGGTGCTCGCCGTCGCCTCGCTCGTGCAGTTCGCCGGCGGTGTCGTCGGGGCGGCGATCGCCGAGCGGATCGGGCTGCAGCGCACCATGCTGCTCGCCCTGGCCATCCGCACGGCGGGCTTCACCTGCTTCCTGCCGGGACTGAGTCAGCCGGCCGCAGCCGTCACCGCGCTGTTCCTCGTGTCCTGTGGCGCAGCGCTCTATCTGCCTGCCAACAAGGGGTACTTGGTGCACGAGGTGGAGGAGGAGCAGCGCCCACTGCTGCTGTCCGCGAGCAGCTCCGCCCTCAACGCCGGTGTCGCGCTGGGCCCGATCGCCGCCGCGCCCTTCGTCCTCAACTCCTCGGCAGGGCTGTTCACGGTGGTCTCCCTGCTGTTCGCCGCGATCGCAGTGGGGCACGCGCTGCTCCCCGTGGAGAAACCCGACCGCCGACCGGACGAAGGGAGAGTCGACACCGAGGGGCCGCCCCGGCGCCGGGAGAAAACACTCGCCGGACTGTCCCTCATGCCCTTCGCGATCACCGTGCTGAGCGTGTACGTCTTCATGTTCTTCCAGCACTACCTCGCGGTCTACGCCGTACCCCGGACCTCGACGTTCTTCTACGCCCTGGTCCTCGCGCTGTACGCCCTGCTTCTGGTCGTCGCACAGCCCCTCATGTCGGACTGGATAGCCCGCCAGCCCTATGCCCGCGCCCTGCGACTCGGCTTCGCCGCTCTGGCCACCGGGATGGTCACCCTCGCGCTCGGCCGCCCGGTCGCCATCCTTGCCGGAGCCCTGCTCATCTGCCTCGGCGAGATCATCCTCTTCCTCAAGAACGACCTCGAAGCCCTGAGGCGGTCCAGCCGCAGTCCCGCCGTCATCTTCGGCCACCAACGTCTGGCGGCCGGAGTTGGCGCGTTCGCCAGCGGCATCGCGGGAGGCGAGGGCTACGAACTGGCAGAGCGGTCCGGTCACGCCGGACTCTTCTGGGCAGCGATCGCGGTGCAGGGCGCCCTGCTTCCCCCGCTGCTGATCCTTACGCTGCGCCGCCTCCGCCCCTGCCCCACCACAGCGGACCCGGGCTGCCCGGCCACGGCACGGACACATTGACGCCGACGGGACGGACACGGCTGCGTCAAGTCGGTCTCTTCGAGGCGGCCAACCGCGACCTCAGCCCGGCTCTGGCCGCCGGGCCGCCTCTCGTGGGGCGCCGCCGGCCTCAAGGCGGTGATGAATACATCAGCAATGTACTGACCAGCTCATCAGAACTGTGGCGGATGGGTCACATTGGTAGAGTCGCCCGTATGCCCACGTCAGCGCCCCCTCGCAACCGCTTCGAACGACGCCGCGCCGAGACGCGTCAGGCGCTCGTCCGCGCGGCCCGGCAGATACTCGCCGAGACCGGCGACACCAGCGCGAGCATCCAGGCGATCGCCGACAGGGCGGACGTCGGCTTCGGCACCTTCTACAACCACTTCGAGTCGAAGGCCGAGTTGTTCGACGCGGCGGTGCTGGACGCCCTCGAAGAGCTCGGCCAAGCCTTCGACGAGCACCTGCGGGACATCGACGACCCTGCGGAACTCCTTGCGGGTGGCTTCCGCCTCACCGCACGTCTGGCCAACTCCCGGCCCGAACTGATGCAGGTCCTGCGTCACCGCGCCCTCAGCCACCTCCACTCGGACTCGGGCCTGGCTCCGCGCGCCATCCGCGACGTGGAGGCCGGCATGCACTCCGGCCGTTTCACCATCACCGACCCGACCGCCGCGGTGACCGCCCTGGGCGGTTCCCTGCTGGCGCTGGTGGAGCTCCGGTTCGCCTACCCCGAGCGCGATGGCGACGAGGCGGCGTCGAGCCTGGTGGAAATGCTTCTGCGCATGCTGGGCGTCCCGCCGGAGGACGCCCGTGAAATCGCCTGGCGCCCCCTGCCCGATCTTTGCTGACGAGGGAAAGCCCTGGGGACCAACGCCGTCGTCGCACACCCGAGCCCTCAACCGCACACGGTCCGTTTGAGGGCTCGGTGACGTCCGGCATTGGTGAGGTTCTACTGAGCGCCGTCCGTCGGTGAAGTCGCCGCCGTCGCCGTGTCGTCGGCCGGTGTCTCGTCGTCCGACGACTCGTCACTCGTGTCCTCGGTGACGACGATCACGGTGCTGCCGGCCTCGACCTCGCTTCCCGCCTGCGGGGAACTCGACGTCACCACGGCGTCGGACGCCTGGGAGTACCCGGAGACGACGCTGACCTGGAGCCCGAGCCCGCCCAGTTCGTTCTGGACCTCGGCGAGGGTTCTGCCGATGATGTCGGTGGGGATCTGCACGGTCTCCACGGTTTTGGCGACCTGGATGTCGACAGTGGAGCCCGGGTCGACCTCCTCGCCGGAGGGGACGCTCTGTCCGACGACAGTGCCCGCCTCGGCACCGTTGTCGACCTCGGTCGTGTCACCCAGCTTCAGGTCCTGTTCGGCCAGCAGTTCCCGGGCCTCGCTCGCCGTTTTTCCGGTGAGGTCCGGGACGGTGGATTTCTCGGCTTCCTTGGCCACCGTGAGGGTGATCTCGGTGCCCTTCTCGACCTGGTCGCCACCCGCGGGATCCTGCTCGAGGACGGTACCGGGATCCTCCTTGGACTCGACGTGCACGAGCTTCACCTTGAAACCCTCGTCGTCCAGGATGCCGGCCGCGTCGTCCTCGTTCTTGTCGACGACATCCGGCACCTCCACCTTCGGCGCCCCGGTGGAGACAGTCACCGACACGGCCTCCCCCTTGTCGAGTTCGCCGTCCGTCGGGCTCTGCGTGCAGACGTGGTCCGTGGGCTGGTCGGCGCAGGACTCCCGCTTCGCCACGGTGAGCGTGAGGCCGACGTTGTCCGCCGCGCTCCGAGCCTCGTCGACCGTCATGCCGACCAGCGCCGGCACGGCCACCTTGCCGTCGTCGGCTCCGCCCCGCCCGAAAATGAGCCAGCCGACAAGGAGCGTCGCGACAAGGACGGCGACGCCGGCCACGACGAGCGCCACGCTCCCCCGGCGGCGGCCGGCCTCCTCCTCGTCACCACCCGAGCCGTCGCGGTCGTAGGAGTCACCGCCGTCGTACGAGCCACCGCCGTCGTACGAATCGCCGGTCCACTCCGTCCGGGGCGCAGCACCCGCCGCCGTTCCCGTACTCGAACCCGTACTCAGCAGCGCCTCGATGTCGGCGATCATCTCCCCGGCGGACTGGTAGCGGTACCAGGGCTCCTTCTGAAGGGCGCGCAGGACGATCGCGTCCACGGCCGGACCGATCTCGGGGTTGTAGAGGCTCGGCGGACTCGGAGCCTCCTGGATGTGCTGGTACATCACCGCCATCGGCGAGTCACCGGTGAACGGCGTGCGGAAGGTGAGCAGTTCGTACAGCAGACAGCCCACCGAGTACAGGTCGGACCGTGCGTCGATGTCCTGCCCGAGCGCCTGTTCCGGCGAGAGGTACTGCGCGGTGCCGATGACTACGGACGTCTGTGTCATGCCGACGTCCCGCGCGTCGCGGGCGATCCCGAAGTCCATGACCTTGACCTGACCGGCCTGCGTCACCATGACGTTGGCGGGTTTGATGTCCCGGTGCACGATGCCCTGCTGGTGGGAGTGGTCGAGGGCCCGCAGGACGCCGGCCGTCAGGTCCAGGGCCCGTTCGAGGGTCAACTGCGGTCCCGAGTAGAGGGCTTCACGCAGGGTCGTCCCGTCGACGTACTCCATCACGAGATACGGCAGAGGGAAACCGGCGCCCGCCCATGCACCGCCGTACGACATGGAGGCGTCCTCGCCCGTGTCGTACACCGCAGCGATTGCGGGGTGGTTGAGGGATGCCGTCGACATGGCCTCCCGGCGGAACCGTTCCTGGAACACCGCGTCGTGGGCGAGATCGGCGCGCGGGGTCTTCACGGCGACGAGTCGGTCGAGTCGGGCGTCGTGCGCGAGATGTACTTCGGCCATGCCCCCGGAGCCGAGCAGCAGGCGCAGCTCGTAGCGGCCCCCGATGACGGCCGTCGGCACCGGAGGGGAGAAGGTCAGGTCGTCTGGTCCGCCGAAGTTCACTGGCTTCTCCACTACGGGATCGGGGAAGTCGGGGTCTGAGCAGGGATCGACAGAGGGCCGACCCGCCAAGCCACCGGAGCACGAGCAGATAATTGCACAGCAGAGGGTAATTAAAGAAGCTGTCAGATTCGGGAAGAGCCAGGCACCTTCGCGCCGGGGTCCGTTCGAACCGTTTTGTCGCCGGCCACGCCGCGGCTCAGCCGTCGGCTACAGGCTCCTCGCGGCCTTGGCGGCCGCCTCATCGACCACAGCATCGACCACGAAGCGCGCCTGCTTCTCCGGCACACCGGCCGCGATGAGCGTGGCGACGGCCGTGCGTGTGCCGTCGTCCTCCAGCGCCCCGGTGTTGACCTCCGTCAGCAGCGCGACCGTCATCGCCTCCAGAGCGGCACTCAGTACGGCGGGTGGCAGATGGGAAGGGAAGACGCCGTCCCGCTGCCCCCGCTCCACGATGGCCGTGACCTTGACTCGGGCGGGCTCAAGGATGTCGGCAACACGCTCCCTGCCCAGGTCCCGCTGGGCAAGCGCCAGCAGCATCCGGTACCGGTCGCCGACCGGCCAGACCGACAAGCAGAAGTGCGCGAGTGCCCGCTCGGCCGGCTCCGTCACCGTCTCTCCGACCGCCACGGCGGCCTGGACCGCCTCGGCGGCCTCCTCGGCCAGCGCCTCCAGGAGCGCCGCCCGTCCGGGGAAGTGCCCGAAAAGAGTGCGCCTGACAACACCGGAGGCGCGGGCCAGCTCCTCAAGGGTGGTGTCGGGGTTCCGCCCGAGTTCCTGGCGCGCGGTGGCCAGGATCCGCGCCCGGTTGGACCGTGCGTTGCGTCGCTGCGGCACGCGGCCGACGGGCTGGGACACGGAAGAACCTCGATGAAGGCAGGACAAAGAACGGGCCCTTCATTTTGTCACGTACGCCCGGCTCGATCCGTGGCCGATCCGAGCGGACGCCGACGGCTCCCGCGGCAGCGCCACGGGAGTCGTACGCGATCCCTGGACGAGTGGAGCGGGTCACCCGTGGCCGATCCGAGGGCCGGCCGCCTGGAACCTCCCTCGTGCGACGACGGCGAGGGCGATCTGTGCGGCTGTCACACGGACCGGTCCCGGCGTTCGGCGCCCAGCCGAGCGAAGTAGTCGATGAGGGTGGGCTCGTCCACGGCATCCCGATTGACGACCTGGTCCACCGGGGCGCCCTGAAGCAGGCGCTTGATCGGGACCTCCAGCTTCTTGCCGGTGCGGGTGTGCGGGATGCCCGGCACCTCGAGGATCTCGTCGGGGACATGGCGCGGGGAGGCTCCGCTGCGGATGGCGCCGCGGATCTTCTCCCGGAGGGTGTCGTCGAGGGTCGCCTCGGCGGCGAGGACGACGAAGAGCGGCATCCAGTAGCCGCCGTCCGGCTCCTCCGCGCCGATCACCAGCGCCTCCGTGATCTCCGGAAGCCGTTCGACGACGTCGTGGATGTCGGCGCTGCCGAGCCGTACGCCGTTGCGGTTCAGGGTGGAGTCCGAACGGCCGTGCACGATCACCGAGCCGTGTCCGGTGACCGTGATCCAGTCTCCGTGTCGCCACACGCCGGGATACGTCGAGAAGTAGGCGTCGTGGTAGCGGCGGCCGTCGGCGTCGTTCCAGAAGTACAACGGCATCGACGGCATGGGCCGGGTCACGACCAGCTCGCCGACCTGGTCCACGACCGGGAAGCCCTCGTCGTCGAAGGCCGCCAGGGAAACCCCCAGGTGCGGCGCCGACAACTCCCCCGCCCAGATGGGTGTGTTGGGCGCGCTGCCGGCGAAGCCGGCCACCACGTCCGTGCCACCGCAGACCGAGCCCAGCAGCACGTCCTCGCCCACGTGGTCGCGGACCCATGGGTAGGCGGAGGCGGGCAGCGCGGAGCCGGTACAGCCCACCACGCGGACGGACGACAGATCGTGTCCCGACGGATCGATACCGAACTTGGCCATGCCCAGCAGGTACTGAGGGCTGGTGCCGAACGCGGTGACCCGGTGGCGCGCCGCCAGCTCCCACAGGATGTCGAGCTTGGCGAACGGCGCCGGGCTGCCGTCGTACGTGCATGTCGTGGCCCCGGTCAGCAGCGTCGAGGCGACCATGTTCCACAGCATCCAGTTGGTGGTGGTGTACCACAGGAGGCGGTCTCCGGGACCCAGGTCGGAGTGCAGCCCCAGGGACTTCAGATGCTCCACCAGCACGCCGCCATGGCCGTGCACGATGCCCTTGGGCAGACCGGTCGTGCCGGAGGAGAACACGACCCACAGAGGGTGGTCGAACGGCACCGGCGTGCAGGCGAGTTGCTCGGTGCGGGTGGAGGCGTCCTCCCACGGGACCACCAGCGACGGGTACGCCCTCGACGGCCACGACAGGCCCACGTGGTCCACCAGCAGCGTCGCCTTCAACGCCGGGAGCGCGGCGGCGAGTTCGAGAGCGGCGTCGCGGCGGTCATGGGTGGTGCCGTTGAAGAGGTAGCCGTCGGCGGCGACCAGCACGGTGGGTTCGAGCTGGCCGAACCGGTCGGCGGCCGCCTGAGGCGCGTAGTCCTGTCCGCACACCGACCACACGGCACCCAGGCTCGCGGCAGCAAGGAACGCGACGATCGCGTGCGGGGTGTTGGGCAGGTAACCCACCACCCGGTCGCCCATCCCCACGCCCAGTTCGCGCAGGGTTGCCGCGACGGAGGCGACCTGGGCACGGAGCTGTTCTCCGGTCACCTCGTAGCTGCTGCCGGTCTCGTCCAGGGCGAGGATCGCCGGACCGTCGGAGGACAGGTTGCGCAGAGCGTGGTGAACGTAGTTGAGGGTTGCACCCGGGAACCAGCGGGCGCCGGGCATGGTCTCCTCGGCCAGCACCTGTTCGTACGGGGTGTCCGCGTCTATGTCGAAGTACTCCCACACCGCACCCCAGAAGCCCGTCAGATCGGTGACGGACCAACGGTGCAGGGCGGCGTAGTCGGTGCCGTCCAGGCCGACATGGCGGGCGAAGTCCACGATGCGGCTGTCGGCGACGGCCTGCGGATCGGGTGTCGTGAAGGGTTCCGGGTACGGGCTGGTCATCGTGCGGCGCTCCTCGAACTATTGTGCTCGGCCCTCATGTGCGGCTCATTCGCGTGTGCGACGGGTGTGCGCTGCTCGCCGAGGTCGATCCGGCCGTCCGGGGTCGCGATGGTCGCCGTGATCACGTCGCCCGTGTGCAGGTAACGCGGGTTCCTGGCCTGGCTCTTGAAGAACGCCTTCCACTTCACGGCGGGTGGCAGCAGCGCGCCGATCTTCTCGAGCGGCTTCGGCGGGGCCTTGAGAGCGGTCCCACCGGGGGTGCCGGTCAGGAGCAGGTCGCCGGGGTCCAGGGTCTGGAAGCGGGCGAGCAGGGTGAGGGCCTGCGCCGGGCGGACGATCATGTCGGCGAGGGTGCGGTCCTGGCGCAGCTCACCGTTGACCGACAACTTCAGCCGCAGATCGAGGAAACGGGCGAAGTCCTCCGGATCGAGGAGCGCCAGATAGGGACCGGTCGGTGTGAAGGTCGGGTACGACTTGCTCTCGTAGAACTGCGTCTTGGTCAGCTGTACGTCACGGGCGCTGACGTCGTTGGTGATCACGAGTCCGGCGACGTACGACGGCAGGTCCCCCTCCGCCACCACCGTGCCCACCGGCAGCGGCGCGCCCATGACGAGGCCGAGCTCGATCTCGTAGTCGAGGAAATTCACATGGCCGGGCCGGACGATGCTCTCGCGCGGGCCGCTGACCGAGCCGGACGCCTTGCGGAAGAAGGCGGGCGGGATGTCACCGGTGAAGCCCGAATCGCGGGCGTGGCTGCGGTAGTTGATCATCTGGGCGACCACTCGACAAGGGGTGGTCACCGGGCTGAGCGCCACCAAGTCGGCGACCGGCGTGCCCGCTTCGCCTGAAGTGGCTGCCTCTCGCACGGCGGCACGGTCGGCGATCAGTTCGGCTGTGGTGACGGCTTTGGTGTCGACGAGGACGGCGCGGCCGTCGCGGACGGCCCACCAGCCGTCGGCGGTGCGCAGGACGTTGGTACTCATGTCTTTGCCTTCATCAGAGGGGTGGGGGTCAGGATTTGGCGGCCTTGAGCAGACCCAGCAGACGCGCCGGGTCGATCTCGTTGTCGCCGCGCAGGGCTTCGAGGACGTCGCGGACCCGCTGCGGGGAGGGGCTGGCGCCGATGAAGTCACTGGTGGCGGGAGGGCCCCACTGAGCCAGCCCGCTCGTCGACATGGGCGCCCAGCCGGGTTCGAGGTCACAGGAGAACAGGTCGCCGTCGGCGAAGTGCTCCAGTATGAAGCGGTCCGGGTCGCGCCAGTAGTCGAAGAGCTGACTGCCCAGGACGTGCCGCCCGATGCCCCAACTGCGCTTGTAGCCGCGCTCGTTCAGGTACTCGCCGCCGGCCGCGATCGAGTCGAGGTCGGCCACCTGATAGGCGGAGTGCACATAGGCGTTGCCCGGCCCGAGGTGCATGGCCAGGGTGTGGTGGTCGACGGCCAGGGCGCCCTGATCGCAGCGTATGAACGCCATGGACGGGCCACATCCGCGCTGCCCGTCCAGGAACAGGAAGTCGGACACGATCATTCCGAGGGTATCCAGATACCAGTCCAGGGCCCGGGCGAACACCCGTGTCTCCAGCACCACATGGCCGAGCCGCTGGATGCGGGACGGTTCTCGCGGCGGGCGCTGGGTTGCGTTCGTACGACGGTGTTCCGTACCGAAGTTGAGCAGCAGCGGCCGCTGCTCCGGTAGCTCGGGGAGCGGTTCGGCGCAGTGCACGACCCGTACCGGGAAACCGGACGGGTCGAGCAGGCCGACCACCTTGCCACCACCGGGGACGTCCGCGTCCCGTACGTCCGTCCCCGTCGCCCGGGCGAGCCGGTCCAGGTCGGCCCGCTCGGCGGCACGGAACGCCGGGCCGATGAAACGGGACGTACGCCCGCGCCGGATCACCATGCAGGGCGAGCCTGCGAAGGTGCCCCGCAGCCACAGCTCGTTCTCGGTGCGCCCGGCGATCTGGAAGCCGAAGTCGCGGGCGAAGACCTCGGCCCGGTCCAGGTCGGGCTTCTCGAACTCCAGCCAGGCCAGGTCCGCCACCTTGATCACGGGATTCCGGGATCTGCCCGGATGCTCACCGCGCAGGGCGCCCTGCTCGCTGTGGAGGTCCTGGTGGGCCGTCCTGACATCAGCACCGTCGACATGGGTTTCAGACATGGTGCCCTCCGAGCCGCGTCATTGCAGTGATGAAATCATCAACTGTGACGGACTCCTCGTCAAGATGCCTACCGCAGTGAATGATGCATTTATCAAGACTGCTATCTACTTGCAGTCGTCTCCCTGGCCGGACTCGACGCAGGGCCGCTCCCGGGACCGACCGAGCCTTCGGATGAGGCAGGATGGGCGCCATGACCGAGATCCACACCCCCCGCCTCCTCCTCCGCCGCTGGTACGCCGACGACCTCACGCCCATGGCGGACATCAACGCGGACTCCCAGGTCATGCACTGGATCGACGACGGCTCGGTGCGCGACCCGGAGTACTCCGCCGCGGAGATCGAGCGGTGGGAGGAGGAGTGGGACGAGGAGGGATTCGGGATCTTCGCGGTCGAGCTGCTCGCCTCCGGCGAAGTGGCCGGCTTCGTCGGTCTGTCCGTGCCCGAGTTCTTGCCGGAGGTGCTGCCCGCCGTGGCGATCAGCTGGCGTCTCGGCTCCCAGTTCTGGGGCCAGGGATACGCTTCCGAAGCCGCCCATGCCACGCTGGAGTTCGCCCTTCAGGACCGCGGCCTCGACCGTGTCATCGCCATCAACCGGATGGGCAACGACGCATCCGAGAACATCATCACCAAGCTCGGCATGGTGCAGGAACGCGAGACGACCCACCCGGTGTACGGCTATCCGCTGCACGTTCACGCCATCGATCTCACCGAGTTCGAAGGCTGATCCCGGCGGCGTACAGCCCCGGGACGGCCCCTTGTGAAGGCGGGCCGGGCCTGCGTCCGGGGAGGTGTTCCCCACCCACGGGCGCAGGACGCCCGTGAATGCAGCCCTGGCCTGCCGGGCGATGACCCGCCCTTCGTGGCGCACCAGCCCCGGCCCTGGCGGACGGGTATCCGCGGTCAGCGCCTCCCGCTCAAGATGATCTTCCAGACGCGTGTTGCCACCTGCAGATTGAGCCGGGTGTCCACATCCGCCAGGTCGCGGTCGCTGATCTCACGGATGCGCTGCAGCCGGTAGCGCAGGGTGCTGCGGTGCACCGTCAGCGCGGCGGCCGCATCGTCGTAGTTGCCTCCGCTGTCGAAGTAGCGTGAGAGCGTCTCCACCAACTCCGTGTCGTGCCCTGCGTCGTAGTCGATCAGCCGGCCGAGCCACTCATGCACGAAGCCTTCGAGTTCCCGCAGATCGTTGCCGGGCCCCAGGATCCGGTACAGCCCGAGCTCGTCGAAGAACGTCGTCCCGCTGCGCTGGCGGGAGTTCTGCCGCACCTCCAGGGCCCGCAGTGCCTCCTGATAGCAGCGGGGGATGCCGTCCGGGGATTCGCAGCGGGTGCTCACCCCGATCGCCCCGTCGGGCGTCCCCAGCTCATGGGCGAGCGCCGCGTGCACGGCATCGTCGTCGGGCCTCGCTTCGGTCAGCAGGACCACCCGGTCGCCGCGACGGGTGATCAGCGGACGGGTCGTCGTGGTGGCCGTCGCTTGCTCCACGGCACGGGTGTAGGAGCCGTCTGCGGCGTTGCCCGGCCAGTGCATTACGACGACGTAGTGCGTACGTTGCAGGTCATGTCCTACAGCTTCGGCCCGGGCGTAGGCGCTCGTCTCGTCAGTGCCCTCCAACAGGTCGTCGATCAGCTGGCGGCGCAGCCGCAGTTCGACCTCGGTGAGTTCGCGCATATGCATGAGCTCCTGGGCGAGCGACCGCTGGGCGTGGTCCAGGGCGAACATGGTGTGCTCGTCGGCCGTCACCTCGGGGTCCTCGATGACGAGGACGCCGAGGACTTCGCCGCGCGGGCGGGCCAGGGCGATCAGCCGGTCCTTGACTCTGACCGGGCCCGCCTCGCGCGCGACCTGCCGCAGCATCTCCTCCTGGTAGGTCGAGGACCGGACCGGATGGAGGTCGGGCCGGTCGGGACCGGCCCAGGACCTCAGGTTGCCGAACCGGTCCTCGATGAGCGCCGGCAGCCCGGTGAGTTCGTACAGCGCTTGGGTGATGGCATCCTCGCCGCCGCCCCGGGCAGCGACACGGGCGAGGGTCTCGTGCACGGTCTGCTGCAGGTGCAGTTCGGAGTGCAAGGTGTCCAGCTGCCGCAGCGCGGTGTCCCGTTCGGTACGGAGACGGCTCAGGTCACCGGCGCCGTCGTGGTGCGCCGGACGCGTGACCGTCAGCGACAGGGCCGCCGATGTGAGCCTCACGAGGGTCGAGAGGAGGAAGTGCCCCCGCTCATCGGGCCCGGAGTGGGAGGAGACCACGATGTAACCGAGCAGACCCCCGGCCCCGCGTAGGCCGAACGCCCAGTTCCAGGACCGCTCTGGAAGGGATACGGAGCCGTCAGCCTCGCCCAGCTCCGTCATCCGTTCGTCGTCGACCGTTGGCGCTCCCGCGTCGTGGCCGGAGACGCGGGACAAACCGTCGACCGTCGCGAGGTATCCGGCCTCGGCGCGATAGGGACCGAGGGCACTGACGTGCCGCATGGCCAACCGCACGATCTCACTCTGTTCCGCGCAGCCGAACAGGGTGTGGGACAGCACCAGCAGCCCGTGCGGGTCCAGCGCCGCGAGCGGACGGGGGTCGTGCCGGTCGGTGGCCGCGGTGTTGCCGGGGCGGCTGGTCGGTTCCTGGTCGGAGACATCGGTGGACAGCCTCTGTGACGGACGGCAGACCATAGATCACTCCGTTCTGCTCCGGTCATCGGAGGCGATCCAGCGAGTCGTGGGATCCACGCCTGGACGAGTCCTGAGTACCCAGCGTAGGCAAGACCGAGCGACTTGTCCGCATATACGCCTTGTTCTCGTGGACCGACCGACTGCGCCGATTTCCGACCTGTCGGGTGCAGGCGGAGCGCGCGGCGCTCTTGCCACTCTGGGCTTGTCAGGGATCGCCGGTGTACCAGTGCCGTGGCACAGCGTGGCCGCGGGCACTTCGCCTCGGTGAGCTTCGTGCAGCACAGCCGGCAGCCACCGCGGAGCGGTCCAGCCGTCCGCTGAGCAAGTACGGAGGGACCGGGCGTGACTCCGAGGCGAACGGGGCCGCCCGTCGCGGAAGGAGTTCCTCGTGGCCGAGGCTGAAGGCATCGACCTGGGCACCACGAGCTCGGTGATCGCCGTCGGAGAGGGCGGCGAGTCCACGGTCGTACGCCGGCAAGGACCCCACCACGAGCGTCAACCCGGCGAGATCGTGGCGAAGGGTGCCGCGCGTAGCGCAGCACGGCCGTCGACCCAGCACACCGGGCGACCCCCATGACCAGGTGACCGGGGCAGAAGGAGGCAGCGATGAAGTACGACGGATTCCTCGCCCGTGTACGAGAGCTGGGCGAATACAACGACCAGGACGAAGCCGCGGACGTCACCAACGCCGTGCTGGAAGTACTGGCCCAACGGATCAGCCCGGGAGAGGTCAAGGACCTCGCGTCCCAGCTGCCCGGCCCACTGGGACAGGTTCTGAACCGTGCCACGCCGCAACAGGCGCGGAGCTTCGGGATCGAAGAGTTCTACCGCCGGGTCGCCGAGCGCACCCATGCCCGGCCGCGTACGGCGCAGTGGGATGCCAGCGCGGTCCTGACCACCGTTGCCGACGCTGTCACCGGCGGAGAACTGAACCAGATCATCAGCCAACTCCCCTCAAGTTACGCGGTCCTGTTCGGCAAGGCCGACCTCGCGGACTGAGCCGTGAAGGCGAGCTGAGCCCGTGAAGCACCCAGCGCGCGTCGGGCGTTGCCACCCGCCCCGCGACGAGTTCGACGTGGCCGCGGCGCTCCGACGGACTCAGAACCGCCTGGCCGGGAACGCCCCTCAGAGCAGGAGGTCGAAGACGGCTCGGGCCTCGTCCCAGTGCTGGGTCCGGGGGTTCTTCAGGTCGGGGTGGAGGATCTTGAAGCTCTGGGCAAGGGCCAGGCTGAGCCCGCCGATGATGTCCGGGTAGGCCGCCTCGGTCTCCTCGTCGGGCACGCGGTCCAGAGCGGGATGGGTGGCGAGCTGTTCCAGGATCGGCTTGAGTTCTACATCCTGGTCGATCTTCCGGAAGTGGTGGATGCTCTCCTGCAGGCCTTTGGTGATCGGCAGGTCACAGGTCCGGATGATGTCGCGCCCGTTGGCCTTGGCAGTGGCCTGGGCGACGGTCAGCAGATCGTAGAGCCTGGCGTCGACGAAGTCGCTGTAGCGCTTGAGATCGTTCTTGTCGACGTCCAGCCCCGCTGCCGCGCGGAAGAACCTTTCGAACCTGGCGATGGACATCACGGTCATGACGGCAACCTCCGGCTGCGGGCGCCGGGGTGGCTCCCGGCACTCTTTGGCTTCCCAGTCAGCCTTGCCGACGGGAGCGCGCGAACGCATGCGCATGCCGGGCCCAATTACCTTCCCTGCGTTGCTCTGCCAGGCCCAGGCGTCCAATTGCCTGCGGAGTCGGACGAGCGTGCGGATCAACAGCAGGGGTACCACCGCGACGCGGAGCGGCCTCACGTAGAGGCTCCCCCGGCCGGGAGCCACCCTCCGTCCAGAAATCGGACGCAAGTTACCTATAGGTATGTAGTGACTTAACACGCTCGCAACAGTAGAACGTGTTCTCACTCGTCAAGAGTGAGGAGTGTCACATGAACGACACTACCATCCACGACCAGCCCACCAGAGGCGTCTCCCGCCGCAGTTTCATCACTGGAACAGGTTCTATTCTTGGGGCCGTAACTCTCTCGGCTCACGTCGCGTCGGCCAAGGAGCAGGCGGTCGCGGCGGCCGGTCCGATCGCCCCCGGCGCCCATGTCGCCGCCCTGGTCATCGGCACCGGGTACGGCGGCGCCGTCGCCGCCCTGCGTCTCGCCCAGGCAGGCGTCGACGTCCACATGATCGAGATGGGCATGGCCTGGGACACCCCCGGCACGGACGGCAAGATCTTCGCCAACACCACCACCCCGGACTACCGGTCCTACTGGCTCCGCACCAGGACCAAACAGCCCCTGAGCAACTTCCTCGGCTTCCCGATCGACAAGGACGTCCCCCGCTACACCGGGATCCTGGACGCCGAGGAGATGGGCGGCATCATCGTCTACCAGGGGCGCGGTGTCGGCGGCGGTTCCCTGGTCAACGGCGGCATGGCCGTCACGCCCAAGCGCGAGAACTTCGCCGCCGTACTCCCTTCGGTGAACGCCGATGAGATGTACGGCACTTACTACCCGCGGGCCAACTCCGCACTCGGGGTCGGCACCATCGACCCGGCCTGGTTCGACACCACGCCGGGGTACCAGTACGCACGGGTCGGCCGCAAGCACGCCCAGCGGTCCGGGTTCCCGTTCGTCTTCGTCCCCGACGTGTACGACTGGGACTACATGAAGCAGGAGGCAGCCGGAACGGTCCCCAAGTCGGCGATGGCGGGCGAGATCCTCTACGGCAACAACTACGGCAAGAAGTCACTGCAGAAGACCTACCTCGCCCAGGCCGCGGCCACCGGCAGGGTCACCATCTCGCCGCTCCACAAGGTCACTTCGGTCGCCCCGGCATCCGGCGGCGGCTACACGGTCCTCATCGACCAGATCAACAGCAACGGCGACACCACGACCACCAAGACAGTGACGGCGGACCGCGTCTTCTTCGCGGCCGGCAGCGTCGGCACCAGCAAGCTGCTCGTCAAGCTGAAGGCCACCGGCGCGCTGCCCGGCCTCAACTCCGAGATCGGCAAGGGCTGGGGCGACAACGGGAACGTCATGTGCGGTCGCGCCAACCACCTGTGGGACCCGACCGGTTCCCTCCAGGCGAGCATCCCGTGCGGCGGCATCGACAACTGGACCGCCGGTGGCGCGTTCGCCGAGATCGCACCACTGCCCACCGGAATCGAGACGTACGCCTCGTTCTATCTGTCGATCACCAAGAACCCGAACCGCGCCCAGTTCACCTGGAACGCCGCGACAGGCAAGGCCGAACTCAACTGGCAGACCGCCTGGAAGCAGCCGTCCATCGACATGGCGAAATCAATCTTCGACAAGATCAATGCGAAGGAAGGGACGATCTACCGCACCGACCTCTTCGGCGTCTACAAGATCTGGGGCGATCACCTGACCTACCACCCGCTCGGCGGCGCGGTCCTCAACAAGGCCACCGACAACTACGGGCGTCTGCATGGCTATTCGGGCCTCTACGTCATCGACGGTTCGCTCATTCCGGGCAACACCAGCGTGAATCCGTTCGTCACCATCACCGCGCTCGCCGAACGGAACATCGAGAAGATCATCGCCACCGACCTGTGACGGCGGCGCCTGCGGAAACCCGGTTCAGTGCGTGGGCAGCACGCACACGGCGTCGAGGCCGAGTACATGGTTGAGCCGGCCGAACGCCAGCCAGGAACCGATGCTCATGCTCAGCTCCACGATCTCGTGCTGACTGTAGTTCGCGGTCATCCGTGTCCAGAACTCGTCATCGAGACCGTGGTGGTCCAGGGCGTACCGCTCGGCGTACTCCGCGGCCAGCCTGGTGCGGTCGTCGAAAACGTCGGTGGTACGCCACTGGGTGACCGCCTCGGCGAACCCCTCCTCGACCTTCTGGCCCTCGCGTTCGGTCCGCCAGTCGAGGCAGAAGAGACAGCCGTTGATCTGCGCGATACGCAGACGCGCGGCCTCGAACTCGCGCAGCCCCAGGGTGGTGTGCTCGTACACCGACAGCGAGAAGTTCGCGGCGGCCATCCCGATGCCGGGGACCATCTCGCCCCACACGTACCCGATCGGCTCCTGGCCCTCGGGGATGTCGATCTGCATGGTCATGGGGTCACTTCCTTCCGAGCCGGCCGGCTGCCGGGCGCAGCGGGACGTCGAGCGCGTCGTAGAGTCCGGGTTCCGCGTCCACCAGCCAGTCGATGGCACCCACCAGCCGGCCTACCGCGGTGGCGTTCCCGCCCGCGGACCGGTTCTCGCCCTCGTCGGTGGCCTCGACCGTGACCTCGATGCGGGGGCGGCCCTCGATGATGACGCGGTGTGCTCCGTCACCGCCGTCGGGCGGTGTCGGCCAGTCCGGTGCGCAGGATCCGTGGATGCGGGTGACGTGCTCGATGACGATGCGGGGTTCGCCTCCGACGATCCCCTGCACCTCGAACCGCACCGCGCCCTGGGTTCCCGCCTCGAACTCCCCCATCGTCCGTGTGGTCACCGTGGCGTCGAGCGCCCTGCGTTCCAACGTCTCCCGGATGTCGTCGAGTTCGACGCCGAGGGCCCTGGCCATCAGCCGTATCTGCCCGCCCCAGACCATGGTCGGGACCGACGGGGCGAGCATCAGCGGCTCGTAGTCCATGCCATGACCCATGCCGATCAGATGGCGAACGGAGTCCTCCTGCTCGTAGGTGGAGTAGTCGAAGATCTCCTGGCAGCGGATGCCGTCGATCGTGGTGCCGAGTCCGCTGATCAGCAGGGGCAGGACGTCATTGCCCCAGCCCGGGTCGACGCCGGAGACGAAGAGCGAGCCGCCGCCGTCCGCGATGGCTTCCAGCACCGGATCGCGGAACTCGGGCGGGGCGTTCCGCTGGTCGTAGAGCGGGTACAGCGCGGGGGTGACGACCACAGCGCCGGCGCGGATCGCCCTGCCGATGTCGTCGAGCGCCTCGTCGGGTCGGATGTCGCCGGTCGCCGCGTACACGACGGCCCCGGGAGCGGCGGCCAGTACGGCGTCGATGTCGTCGGTCGCCGTGACCCCCAGTCCCTGCTGGAGGCCGCCGAGCTCGCCCGCGTCGCGGCCGACCTTGTCGCAGTTGTGGACGAGTACTGCCGCGAGTTTCAGCGCCGGGTGGGCGTCGACGGCGCGGATGGCCGCGCGGCCCACGTTGCCGGTGCCCCAGACCACCGTGGAAATCATGCGGCGGAGAGTAGCCAGAGGACCGCGAGGTTCATAGGGCCATGACCGGTGAAAATGTCTGATCGGCCGCGAGCCCTTGAGGTACGTTTCCGGACAGCACGGGCCGTCACCCGAACGGCCTCGTGGGGGATGCCGGGAGTCCTGGCGCTACGCCCGCCACCTGCGGTTTCCGGGCTGCTCCGTGGTGCAGGTGTTGCCCTCCGGGGCGCGGTGTGACGTAATCGGAGAACCCGAAGGGCGGGACTTGGCGATGCCGATGGTGCCGCGCCGGAAGGAGCGGCTGGAATGCACGGGTACGCAACCGGGAACGACGACGGGGTCACCGCCGCGCCGGGAGGACTGCTCGACCTGTTGCAGGTCGCGGCCGTGGTGGTCGACAGCTACGGGCACATCGTGCTGTGGAGCCCCGAGGCCGAACATTTGCTCGGATACCGGGCGGAAGAGGCTCTCGGCCACCGAACCGACGAACTCCTCGTCTCACCCGAGAACCTGCAACGGGCGCGCCAGGTGTTCGCGCAGGTGCGATCAGGAGCGCGCTGGGCGGGCGTCTTCCCGATGCAGCACAAGGACGGCACGGAACGCCCCGTCGAGTTCCGCACCATGCGGCTGCACGACAGGGACGGTCGGATCCACCTACTGAGCCTGGTGACGGACGCCACCACCGTACGGCGCGTGGAGCGGGACCTCGCCCTGTCCCACAGCTTTGTGCAGCAGACGCCGGTGGGCATCGCGGTCTTCGACAACGACCTGCGCTGGGTGGGCCTCAATCCGGCGCTGGAGCGGATCAACGGCCTCCCTGAGGAGGCGGTCATCGGGCATCGGATCACGGAGATGCTGCCGGGTCTCGACGTGGAAGCCATCGAGTCGCGCATGCGTCTTGTCCTGGCCAGCGGCAGGCCCCTGCTGGACCAGCAGTCCGTCGGCAGGACACCGGCGGACACCGAGGACCGCGCGTACTCGGAGTCGTACCACCGCATCCAGGACTCGGAGGGTCGCGTACTCGGCCTCGCGATGTCCATCATCGACGTCTCGGAGCGGCAGCAGGCGGCGGCCGAGGTCTCCCAGGCACGCGAGCACCTGTCCGTGATCGCGGACGCCGGTGCCCGCATCGGCACCACACTGGATCTTCAGCAGACCGCCCGGGAGCTGGCCGACGTGGCCGTACCGCAGCTCGCGGACCTGGCCGCCGTCGACGTACTCGAAGCGGTGGTCGCCCACGGGACCACCAGGGCGGTCGTCGGCGACGCTCAGGCCGAGTTCCGGGCGCTGGCCGTGGCGGCCGGGTATCTCACGGACGCCATTCACGCCGCCGACCCGGTCGGTGAACTGGCCACCTACAGTTCGACCCGAATCATCACCCAGTGCGTCCGGGAAGCCAGGCCGATCCTGGTCGAACACGTGGATTCCGCCATGATGCGAAGCATCGCCAGGGACTCGCACGCCGCTCAGACCCTGCGGATGGCGGGAGTCCATTCCTATCTGGCCGTCCCGCTGGTCGCTCGGGGCGAGGTGCTGGGCACGCTCAGTCTGTATCGCACGATCAACACCCGACCGTTCGACGAGCAGGACCGTATCCTCGCGTCGGAACTCGCCGCGCGCGCGGCGATCTGTGTCGACAACGCCCGCCTCTACGGGCGCGAACGCAGCGCCGCGCTCACCCTCCAGCGCAGCCTGCTCCCCCGCACTCCCGTGGACCACGACGGTCTCGACATCGCCGTACGCTATCTGCCTGCCCTGAGCGAGGTCGGCGGGGACTGGTACGACGTGCTGCCGCTCAGCCGGGGACGGACCGGTCTGATCGTCGGTGACGTGATGGGCAAGGGTGTCCAAGCGGCCGCGGTCATGGGGCAGTTGAGCACCGCCACCCGCGCCCTGGCGCGTCTGGATCCGTCTCCCGCCGAGTTGTTGGGCCACCTCGACGACATCGCGGGTTCGCTCGGGGACACCATCGCCACCTGTGTCTACGCCGTGTGCGACCCTCGTCGGGGCACCTGCGAGCTGTCCAGCGCCGGTCACCTGCCGCCGGTGGTGATCCGTCCCGGCGGCAGTGCGGACCTCCTCGACATCCCCGGCGGCGTGCCCCTCGGCGTCGGCGGCGTGCCGTTCGGCACCATGGAGGTGGAACTGCCGCCGGGCTCCCTGCTCGCCCTGTACACCGACGGCCTGATCGAGAACCGTACGGAGCCCATCGACGCGGGCCTGGACACGATGACACGGCTCCTGCAGACCACGCGGCTGTCCTTGGAGCGGATCAGCGACATGCTTCTGGACGCGTTGCGTCCCGAGCCCGACGACGATGTCGCCCTGCTGTTGGCCCGCACGCGCGACTGAAGGCGACAGGCCGGGCCAGTCACCCGTCCGCCGCCCTGCCCGTCGTACGGAACCGCGCCCGGTACGCCGTCGGTGAGACACCCAGCGCCTGCTGGAAGACTCGGCGCATGGACTCCGCCGAGCCGAAGCCGGCCTGCTCGGCGACCGCGTCGACGGTGTCGCTGCCGGATTCCAGAAGTGCCCGCGCGGCTTCGAGGCGTACCGACTCGACGTACTGGCCGACGGTCATTCCCGTCTGCGCACGGAAGAGTCTGCTCAGGTGGCGGGTGCTGACTCCGGCGCCGCGGGCGAGCGCGTCCAGGTCGCGGGCCGCGGCGGGGTCGGCTCCCACCAGGTTCATGACGCGGCGAACGACCAGGTCAGTGGCGTCCCGTGGGGTCAGGCGGGCACTGAACTGCGACTGGCCGCCGGGGCGCGCCATGAAGACGACGAGTTCACGGGCGACCTCGCGGGCCGTGTCGGGACCGTAATCCTCCTCGACGATGGCCAGCGTGAGGTCGATACCCGAGGTGACACCCGCGGAGGTGATGACGTTGCCGTCCCGTACGAACAGCGGATCCGTCTCGACCCTCACCCTCGGATAGGCGGCGGCCAGCTCGTGGGCGAGCTGCCAATGAGTCGCGGCCCGGCGGTCGTCGAGCGCTCCCGCTTCCGCCAGCAGGAAGGCGCCGGCGCACACGGATGCGACTCGCTCGGCGCGTCCGGCCAGGCTCACGGCCGCGGCGACCAGGCCGTCGTCGGCGACTGCCTGGCGCCATTCGCGTCTGCCGGGGACGATCAACGTGCCCAGTCGGGCGGGTACTTCGTCCCAGCTGCCGTCGACGCCGATGCGGACGTTCGCCGAGGTGCGGATGTCGGCTCCGGTGATGGACACCAGGCGCACGTCGTAGCGGGCTCCGTAGGCGTTGGCCGTCGTCAGGACCTCCACGGGGCCGGTGACGTCGAGGAGTTGTACACCGTCGAAGGCCAGCACCGCGACGACGTGGGCCGCGGTGCCGAAGACGCCGGGGATCACTCGGGCCACGGAGAGTCCAGGATGGTGCGGACGAAGTCTCCCCGCTCGAAGCCGGGTACGTAGTGCTCCAGTACGTCGGCCTTGACGTTGCCGAAGGTGGTCTCCGGCTTGGGGCGGATGCCGTCGGTGAACGCGCCGAGGATCTGCTTCTTGAAGTCGGGCCGGGGGTGCAGGGCGACGATCCGCGCGCGGTCGGCGGCGGAGATGTCCTCGTAGCCGATGCCCAGGACGTCGTATTCGACACCCGCGGTCACCAGGGCGACCTCCGGCTCCATGAACTGCGGGATGCCGGGCGTGGTGTGCAGGGCGATCGCCGTCCACACGCGGCGGATGCTGTCCTCGGGCACATCGTGCGACCGCAGGAAGCGACGGGCCTCGTCCGCTCCGTCCACCTCGAAGCGGCGTCCGCTGGAGTGGAAGCGCTCGGACAGGCCCAGGTCGTGGAACATCGCGCCGAAATAGAGGAGTTCGGGGTCGAAGCTCAGGTCGCGGTTGCGGCCCTGCAGCGCACCGAACAGGTACACGCGGCGCGAGTGGTGGTAGACGAGGTCGCTCGTGGTGTCCCTGACCAGTTCAGTCGCTTCCCTGGCCAGCTTGGTGTCCGGCACGCTCACCCCGGGGACCGGGTTGGAATCGGTGGTCATCGCGTTCACCCGCACTTCTTGCTCATTGCCGCCGCCGGTACGTCCGGCGACACGGTCCAGCCTCGTCGCAACGGTGGCGCGTCGCCATGGCGACAGGGCCGTACAACCCACAGATACGGACACGCGCATGCCGTACGCCGCACGGGCGCCCGTGAAGGCGCTGATGGCCAGTCACAGGGGGCCGCCGGGCTCACCTGCCGCGACAGGGCTAACGTCGCCGTGTATGACGATGATGCTTCCCCTGGATGCGGTGCCGCGACTGACAGGCTCAGTGGTCCTCGGAGCCGGGGGCGGTGTGGTGGTAGGACTGCAGACGGACATCCTTCTGGGGCTGCTGGCGGGGATCGCCGCGACGGAACTGTTCTTCGTCGTGGCGGGCTGGCTGGTGCTGTGGCCCATGGACGCGGCCGCCACCCGCCGAAACGCACGGCGCGAGGACTTCGACCCCGTGACCGACGAGATCGTGGTGGTCGCGGTGGCCCTGTGCGGGCTGTCCGCGATCGTGCTCCTGCTTGTGCGCGGCAGCAAGGCGTACGACGGCCAGGCGGCAGCCGTCACGGCCCTGTGTGCGGTGTTCCTGGCCTGGTCAGCCCTGCATCTGATGTACGCCGCCCGCTACGCCTACGTGTACTACGAGGACAACGGCGGAATCGACTTCAATTCCGACCGGCCGCCCTCGTACCGCGACTTCTTCTATTTCAGCTACAACCTCGGAATGACCTATCAGGTCTCCGACACCGACGTCTCGAGTTCCAGGATCCGCTCGATAGTGCTCAGACACACTCTGCTGTCGTACGTATTCGGCACCAGCATTCTGGCCACGGCCATCAATGTCGTCGTGGGCATCGTCAGCGTCTGACGAGGTCTCCTCCGAATGGCGCACCCGGCTGGACAGGCAGACGATGGAGTGCAGGGGTTCTGATGTGAAGGGAGCCGTCATGATCGAGGTCAAAACGCTCGACAAGCCGGATGAGCGGCGCGATTTCCCCCGCGGTCACCTCGAAGCCGTGCACCTCACCGGGCTCGACTTCGCCGTGGGCACCTTCGAGCCGGGCTGGCGGTGGTCCGAGTCCGTGGCCCCCATCGCGGGAACCGAGAGCTGCCAGGTCCATCACAACGGCTATGTCGTGCAGGGACGCATGCACATCCGCATGGACGACGGCGGCGAGAGTGAGGTCGGACCCGGCGACGTGTTCGTCGTCCCGCCCGGCCACGACGCGTGGGTCGTGGGAGACGAACAGGCCGTGGTGTACGACTTCGCCGGAGGCATGGCGAAGGAGTACGCGAAGGCATCGGACGCTTAGTACCGGCCTGCCCGGTAGAAACCGGCAGGCAGCGAGTAGCACTCAGGAGCGCTCAGCCCTGGCTGCGGGCTGCGGGCTGCGGGCTGCGGGCTGCGGGCTGCGGGCTGCGGCGAAGGAGACCTTGGGGCGCGGTCGGAAACGGCGCCTCCGCGGTCCTAAGCTCGGTGTATGGCCAAGTACTTTGACGTGCACCCTGAGAACCCGCAGCCGCGCACCATCAGCCAGGTGGCAGAGATCATCCGCGGCGGAGGTCTCGTCGCCTATCCGACGGACTCGTGCTTCGCGCTCGGGTGTCAGCTGGGCAATCGGGAGGGGCTCGACCGGATCCGCTCGATCCGTCGGCTCGACGACCGCCACCACTTCACGCTGATGTGCCAGGACTTCGCGCAGCTGGGCCATTTCGTGCACCTCGACAACACGGTGTTCCGGGCGATCAAATCGTCGACACCCGGGAGCTACACCTTCATCCTCCCGGCGTCGAAGGAGGCTCCGCGCAGGCTGCTGCACCCGAAGAAGAAGACCGTCGGCGTCCGGATCCCCGACCATGTCGCCGCCCAGGCACTCCTCGCCGAACTCGGCGAGCCGCTGCTGTCGAGCACCCTGCTCCTGCCCGGCGAGGACAAGCCCCTGACCCAGGGATGGGAGATCAAGGAGGAACTCGATCACGTGGTGGACGCCGTCCTCGACTCCGGTGACTGCGGCACCGAGCCGACAACAGTCATCGACTTCTCCAGCGGGGAAGCAGAAATCGTACGCAGGGGAGCCGGAGACCCTTCCCGGTTCGAGTAGCTTCGAATAGTTCGGCCTCCGGGCGGGCGGCGCCGCACGCCGCCGGCACTCACAGGTCGAGGACCGCGCGGAGTGCGTTGTCGACGAGCGCCTGCTGTTCGGAGCCGATGTTGCCGTGCGGGGTCCCCGTCTCGAAGCGGGATGCCGACAGCTGAACGAGGTTGACGGCGACGACCGACGCCTCCACCGGCGCGGACAGGCGCACGCTCATGGCGGTGTCGGGGTGCACGGCCGGGGCATGCAGGACGAGCGCGACGACGGCCCCGTACGCGTCGGCGAGCCCGTCGAGGCTCACGACCAGCACCGTGCGGGTGCCCTTGCCGGTGTCGACATCCCACACGTCGCCCTTGCGGATCATCACAGGGCGTCGCCCTCGCCGTCGAGGTCGAGGGCGGCGTGGGCATCGACGGCGGCCAGCTTGCGGGCGGCGTCGAGCGTCATCTGACGGCGCACGGCCTGCACGATGTAGGCGTTCAGCGAGGGCGCGTCGGCAGCGGCCGCACGCAACGCGTGGTCCATGGTGTCGGGGATCCGCACAGTGACTACACTCATGCAGCCAAATGTAGTGGCACACCTGGCGTCACCGCCAGGGCCGCCGGGGAGTGCGCCGTCGCCAGCCGGCCGCGGCTCGCGTCGAACCGGCCGAGCAGCAACTGAGCTCTACGGCTCGACGATGTCCGCGCCCGGCAGGGCGGTCAGCAGTGGGGAGTGGGTGGCGCAGACGACCTGGCCGCCCTTCTTGAAAGCCTTCGCCGTGACTCACCGACTCCAGGGAGAAGCCTTCCCTGCCCAGGGCGTCGAGTGCGGTCTCGGCCCGCAGGAAGAAGCCCTTGCGGGCGGACCAGCTCGACGCCATGCGGCGCCCGCGTGGGGCCGCGTCGAACCTCGTCCGCTCGCCGAGCACCGACTTGCCACGACTGGAGGCGAGGTGAAGCCCGTTCCGTCCCACCAGGAGTCGAGCCGCGTTGACAGCTCCCGAGTGGCGTGAACTACCTTCTGACAACGGATACTTCGGCGGAGGACCACGTCGGGTGGAATCCGCCGAGGTGCGGGCTCTCAGGGAAGCGGTTCGACGGAGGGGGCCGTCGGCGCCTGGTAGGCGCCGCTGACCAGCATCCGCACCTCGCCTGCCGGGCTGATTTCGGCACGGAGGATGCCGGTGGGATCGCAGTACACGGGGTTTCCGCCCGGTCCTACCGTGTCGGTCCGTTCGACGATCACCTCATCCGTCGCGGAGTCCTTGTCTGATCGCTGATGGGTGAAGGAGAGCCGGTAGCGGTCCTTGGTTTCCATGACGACCTCCAGCGCTTGAGACAGTCCCGAGAGACAAATGATGACAAACAGTCCCACCTCCATGATGCAGCCAGACCATCCCGGAAGCAGTACCCAGCGGCCGCGACAAGCCACTCCCGCCTCTGTCACCACGGGTGACGCCTCTCGCCTCCGGGCGCCGGGCAGTGTAGACATATGCACATGGTCCGACTAATGGGTCGATCCCGGGCCCAGTCGACCCGGGCACCCCACAGACCGCCCGATCCACGGGTGCCGGACGGGAGCGGGCCACACAAGCGGCCGCTCGGCCGGCTGTGGGCGGCGCTGAGCGGGCGCAGCGTGGCCGGCCAGGTGTTCATGCTGCAAGTGGTGATCGTCCTGCTGCTGGTGGTGTCCGCGGTGGTGGCGCTGGTGCTCCAAGTGCGGCACGACAGCACTCTGGAGGCCCACAACCGTTCACTGGCCGTCGCCGAGACCTTCGCCAACGCGCCCGGCACCGTCGAGGCGCTGCGCTCCCCCGACCCCACCGCTGTGCTCCAGCCTCGGGCCGAAGCCGCGCGCAAGGCGACGAAGGTGGATTTCATCGTTGTCATGAACACCGACGGAATCCGCTACACCCACCCGTTCCCGGACCGGATCGGAAAGAAGTTCGTCGGGGACATCGGGCCGGCTCTGGCCGGCCACGCCATCACCGAGGAGATCACCGGGACCATCGGGCCGCTGGTGCAGGCCGTGGTTCCGATCAAGGCGCCGGACGGATCGGTCGTGGGCCTGGTGTCGGCCGGTATCACGACAGCGAACGTGGGCGGCGTGGCGGAACGGCAACTTCCGCTCCTGCTGGCAGCCGCGGCCGCCGCGCTCGCCCTGGCCACGGCCGGGACGGCACTCGTGAGCAAGCGGCTGCTGCGCCAGACGCGGGGCCTCGGCCCGTTCGAGATGACCCGGATGTACGAGCACCACGACGCGGTGCTGCACGCCGTCCGGGAGGGCGTGATCATCATCAGCGACGAGGGACGGCTGCTGCTCGCCAACGACGAGGCGCATCGACTGCTCGACCTGCCCAAGGACGCCGACGGACGGCTCCTCGCGGAACTCGGCCTCGAGTCGGACATCGTCGGCCTGCTGGCCTCGGGACGGGTCGCCACGGACGAGGTGCATCTGGTCGGCGACCGGCTGGTTGCGGTCAACCAACGGTCGACGGACCTCCAGGGCGGCCCGTCCGGCAGTGTCGCGACGCTGCGTGACTCGACCGAGCTGCGGGCGCTGTCCGGCAGGGCCGACGTGGCACGCGAACGCCTCAAGCTCCTCTACGACGCGGGGGTGGGCGTCGGCACGAGCCTGGACGTGACCCGCACCGCCGAGGAGCTGGCGGAGGTGGCCGTTCCGAGGTTCGCCGACTTCGTCACCGTGGATCTGGCGGAGGCCGTGCACAGCGGCGAGGAGCCCGAGACGATCGGCAGGCTGCGCCGGACGGCGTCCAGCGGAATCCGCGACGACGCCCCTCTCTACCCGGTGGGACGGCAGATCACCTTCGTCGCCACCTCACCGCAGGCCCGCAGCCTCAGCACCGGCCAGTCCCTCGTGGAGCCCGATCTCAGCAAGGCCACCGGCTGGCTCGCCCAGGACCTGGAGCGCTCCGCGCAGGTCGTGGAGTACGGAATCCACTCGCTGATCACCGTTCCGCTGCGGGTGGGCCCGCTGGTGATGGGCGTGGTCCAGTTCTGGCGCTCCGAGCGGCCGGAGCCCTTCGACGTGGAGGAGCTGACGCTCGCCGAGGAACTGGTGGCGCGCGCCGCTGTGTCCATCGACAACGCGCGCCGCTACACACGCGAGCACACCATGGCCGTGACGCTGCAGCGCAGCCTGCTGCCGCGCAACCTGCCCGAGCAGACCGCCCTGGACATCGCCTACCGCTACCTCCCGGCGCAGGCGGGGGTGGGCGGGGACTGGTTCGACGTACTGCCGCTGTCGGGCACCCGGGTCGCCGTCGTGGTGGGCGATGTCGTCGGGCACGGGCTGCACGCCGCGGCCACGATGGGGCGGCTGCGTACCGCCGTGCACAACTTCTCGGCACTGGACCTGCCGCCCGACGAACTGCTGGGGCTTCTCGACGAGTTGGTCGGCCGAATCGACCAGGACGAGGACGCGCAGGACAGCGGCGCCGCCATCACCGGCGCCACGTGTCTGTACGCGATCTACGACCCGACCTCCCGGAAGTGCACGGTCGCCCGGGCCGGCCACCCTCCCCCGGCGCTGGTCCGTCCCGACGGCAGCGTCGAGTTCCCCGAGGTGCCGGCCGGTCCGCCGCTGGGCCTCGGCGGCCTTCCGTTCGAGACGGTCGATCTCGTCCTCGATGAGGGCAGCCGGCTGGTTCTCTACACCGACGGGCTCGTCGAGGACAGGGAACGGGACATCGACGTAGGGCTGGAAATGCTGCGCACCGCCCTGACGGGGGCCGACCGGTCACCGGAGGACACCTGCCAGGCCGTGCTGGACGCCCTGCTGCCGGCCCGGCCGAGCGATGACATCGCCCTGATCGTGGCCCGTACCCACGCCCTCGGTGCCGACCGGATCGCCGAATGGCAGGTGCCGGCCGATCCGGCGGCCGTCGGCGACGTACGCGCGTCAGTCACCCGGCAGCTTGCCCAATGGGGTCTGGACGACATGGTGTTCGCCACGGAGCTGATACTCAGCGAGCTGGTCACCAACGCGATCCGCTACGGCAGCGGACCGATCCAGGTACGGATGCTGCGCGACCGCAGTCTGATCTGCGAGGTCTTCGACACCAGCAGCACCTCACCCCACCTGCGGTACTCGGCCAGCACCGACGAGGGCGGACGCGGACTGTTCCTTGTCGCGCAGCTCTCCGAACGCTGGGGCACCCGCTACACCCCCACGGGCAAGGTGATCTGGAGCGAGCAGCCGCTGCCTTCCGACGCTCAGCCCTGAGGAGGAGGCCGGCCGTCACGCGTGTCCGGCTCCGGCGCTCCCGTGTCGGCCGGAGTCTCCGACGCGCCCGTGTCGGTCAAAGGCTCCGGAGCGCCGTCGGACTGAGCGAGCGGCAGGCCGGCGCCGCCCTGGAGGCGCTCCAGGTCGTCGGGGCGCACCTGGATGACGATCAGAGCGACCAGTGCGGCCACGACGGCGAAGACGGCGGCGACGATGAAGGAGCTGGAAATGCCGGAGGCGAGCACCTGGTCGCTCCAGGGTTTCGGGAGCTGGCCGGTCCTGCGGAACTCCAGTCGCTGCGCCGGGCTCGCGTCGGCCATGAACCTGGCGACCTGGTCGGTGGCCTCGTTGCGACTGGCCGTTCCGTAGACGGTGACCAGCACGGACAGGCCGAGCGATCCGCCCACCTGCTGGGTGGCGTTGAGGATCCCGGAGGCCGCTCCCGTCTCCTGGGGCGTCACGCCTGACACCGCCATGAGCGTCAGTGACACGAACTGCAGCCCCATGCCGAAGCCGAAGACCAGCATGGGGCCGAGAATGCTCCCCAGGTACGTGCTGTCGACATCGGTCAGCGTCAGCCAGCCGAGTCCCACTGCGGCCAGGATCGCGCCCACCGCCATGAACGGCTTGGGGCCCCACTTGGGCAGCAGTTGCGAGGCGAATCCGGCGCCGATCGCGATGATCACGCTCACCGGCAGGAAGGCGAGCCCGGCCCGCAGCGGACTGAAGCCCAGGATGTTCTGCACGAAGAGGGTCAGGAAGAAGAACATGCCGAACATCGCGGCGGCCAGGGTCAGCATCATCGCGTAGACGCCGGCTCGGTTGCGGTCGCGGAACATCCACAGCGGGGTGATGGGCTGCCTGGACCGGCGCTCGGTGATGATGAACAGGGCGAGGAACACGACCGCGGCCACGAAGGCCACGACGGTCACGCTGTCGCTCCAGCCGTCTTCCGAGGCGCGGATGAAGCCGTAGACGAGCAACACCATGCCGAGGGTGGAGGTGAGCGCGCCGAGGAGGTCGAAGTGGCCCGGGTGGCGCTCGGATTCGCGGATGTAGCGGGGTGTCGCGAGCACGATCAGCAGGCCGATGGGCACGTTGACGAAGAGGACCCAACGCCAGTCGAGCCACTCCACGAGCAGTCCGCCCGCGAGCAGTCCGATCGCGCTGCCGCCCGCCGAGACGGCGGCGAAGACCCCGAACGCCCTGTTGCGGTCGGGCCCTTCACGGAAGGTCGTGGTGATCAGCGACAGGGCGGTGGGAGAGGCGATGGCGCCTCCGACGCCCTGAAGCGCGCGTGCTGCCAGCAACTGCCATGATTCCTGGGAGAGTCCGCCGAGCAGGGAGGCGAACACGAAGAGCAGCACGCCGAAGATGAAGACCCTGCGCCGGCCGAGGATGTCGCCCAGTCGCCCGCCGAGCAGCAGCAGACCTCCGAAGGTCAGCGTGTAGGCGTTGATCACCCAGGACAGGTTCTCGGTCGAGAAGCCGAGCGAGGTCTGGATGTGCGGCAGGGCGATGTTCACGATGGTGATGTCGAGGACCACCATCAGCTGGCACGAGGCGATGACGAGGAGTGCGATACCGCTGCCCTTGCCCCGCTCCGGGGATTCGGCAGGCTCGGTGGGTGTCTTCTGAGCGCCTGTCATGGGGAATGTCCTGCGTCTCAGTCAGGAGTGAACGTGGACGTTCGCCACACCGACGTTAGTGCGGTGTACCCGACCCCACCAATCGATCATGCCCGTGTCCAGGCGGGCGCCGCTTTCCGCGGCGCTGAGATGCGCGCACGGGCGTCCGCGGGAACACTGGACCGTGGGGGCAAGAGCGAGAGGACACCATCATGTCCGTAATGGACAAGCTGAAGAACATGCTCAAGGGCCACGAAGCACAGGCCGACAAGGGCATCGACAAGGCGGGCGACGCCGTCGACGACAGGACCCAGGGCAAGTACAGCGGCCAGGTCGACACCGGCCAGGACAAGCTCATGGACCAGTTCGGCACGCGCCCCGAGGACAACCGGTAGCCAACTGCGGTGCGTACGTGGCCTGGTGCTCGCGTCGGGCTCAACGGGCCAGGCGGCCCAGTAGCGCCGAGGCGGACCAGATGCCGAGCGCCGCGGCCACGGCCAGGACGCCGAAGTCGAGTGCCAGGTGGGCGGGCGTGCCGAGCAAGAGCCCGCGCAGCGCGTCCACCTGGTAACTCAGCGGGTTGATCCTGCTGACGACCTGGAGCCAGCCGGGCATGATGTCCACCGGGTAAAGGGCGTTGGAGCCGAAGAACAGCGGCATCGTGATGGCCTGGCCGATACCCATCAGGCGGTCCCTGCTGAGCACGATGCCCGCGATGGTCATCGAGAGGCAGGAGAAGAAGGCCGACCCCAGGATGACGGCCACCACAACGCCCAGCAGGCGAAGGGGGTTCCAGGTCATCCCTACGCCGAGCAGTGCGGCGATGAGGACGACCACGACCGCCTGGATCACCGCTTTGACCCCGGACGCGAAGGCCTTGCCCGTGATGAGCGCCGACCGCGGAGTCGGGGTGACGAGCAGTTTCGTGAGGATGCCGGCGTCGCGCTCCCAGATGATCTGGATGCCGTAGAAGATGGCGATGAACATCGCGGACTGCGCGATGATGCCGGGCGCCATGTAGTCGATGTAGGGGATGCCACCGGTGGGTATCGCCTTGATCTTGGTGAAGGTCTCGCCGAAGATCAGCAGCCACAGCGCCGGCTGGACCGCCCGCGTGTACAACTCGGTACGGTCGTGGCGGATCTTCTGCAGCTCCACCGCGCACATCGCGGCGACCCGGGCGGGCAGCACCCGCCAGCCGGTACGCGCCCGCGGCGGTACGAGGAGCAGGTCGAGGCCGGCCGGGTGGACGTGGTCAGCCGACACGGGTCGCGGTACGGCGGGTGCTTCGGACATCGCTGAAGTCTCCTGACTTGTCGTCGAGGCCGCTGCCGGCGATGTCGCGGAAGACGTCCTCCAGCGTGGGCAGTTCACCGGGCTTCGTCATTCCACGCCGTTCGCCGAGACCCCTCCTCAGCTCCTCGGAGGTGCCCAGGGCGTGGACCTGGCCCTGGTGCATCAGCGCGACGCGGTCGCAGTACTGGTCGGCCTCGTCCATGTAGTGGGTCGTCACCAGGACGGTCATGCCGGTGGCGGCGCGTACGGCGTTGATGTGGTCCCACACGCTGGTCCGGGCGATCGGGTCGAGGCCGATCGTCGGTTCGTCGAGGATCAGCAGCCGGGGCGCGCTGACCAGGGCCTGGGCGAGTTCCAGACGGCGGACCATACCTCCGGAGTACGTCTTGGCGAGCCGGTCGGCCACCTCGGAGAGGTCGACCGCCGCCAGCGCCTGGTCCACGCGTGCCGCGCGTTCCTTGCGCGAGACGTCGAAGACGCGGGCGAACAGTTCCACGTTCTCCCGGCCGGTGAGCCCGGAGTCGGCGGAGAGCTGCTGCGGTACGTAGCCCAACAGGCGGCGCACCGGCATACGTTCGCGGGTGGCGTCGTGACCGAACACGCGGACCATGCCGGCGGGAACCGGCAGGAGCGTGGTGATGCAGCGGATGGCCGTGGTCTTGCCGGCGCCGTTGGGGCCCAGCAGACCGAACACCTCGCCGTCGCGGACGGAGAGGTCGAGTGCGTCGACGGCGGTCGTCGCGCCGAAGGTGTAGGTGAGGCCGGAGCAGGTGACGGCGTCCGTAGGGGGACCGGCCACTGCGGCCCGGACGTCGTCGGCGCGTGCCTCCTCGCCGTTCCCAGTGCTCCCCTGTTGCACGGGGTCTCCCCTTCCGGTCATGTCGCGCGTCATGTCTCCTCGGCCTCCTCGTGCAGGTTCGCCGCCAGCTTGCGCAGGGCCGGGAGGGCTGCCTGCAGTGCGGCGCGGTCGGCCTCGTCGAGACGGGTCACCTGCCGGCGTACGAGCGCGCCGCGGCGTTCCCGCCAGTCGCGCAGCCGTGCTTCGGCGGCCGGTGTGGGCAGCAGTCGCGCGGCCCGCCGGTCGGCGGGGTCCGTCTCGCGGAACAGATAGCCCTGCCGGACCAGCTGGTTGACGAGCGTCGAGACCGAATTGCCCGCCAGGTAGAGGTCCTTCGCGGCCTCCGACACACCGACGCCGGGCCGGGTCACGACCAGACGCAGCAGATCGATCTCGGCACCGCGCAGGTGCGGCGCGGTCGTGCCGCTGCGCAGCCGCCGCCTGATCAGCCTCTGCAGTCCGGCCAGGGTGTCGGCAAGCGCCTCGGGAAGGCTCTCTGACTCCACGCTTCGACAATAGCTCTGTGTCAGAGGTATTTCGGGAAAGGGAAGGTCAAGATGGGGTAAGCAGTGGGTTCAGTGGGCCGCGGGGGGCGGGGGCAGTCGCAGGTGGGCGAGATCCGGGGGCACCGGGGAGTCGGGCCGGAAGAACGGTGCCGGTTCCCCGTCCGTCACCGTGGCGGGTGCGTCGGTGAGCCGGAACCGGTCGCGGAGCCTGCCGTAGAAGTCGGTGGGACGCAGGCGGATGAGGCGCGCTCGCTGCGGGGCGCGGAATACGCCGATCCAGTCGCCGGGGTCGAGCACTCCGCGCAACTGGCCGTCGACGCTGACCGCGGCCTGTCCCGAATGCGGCAGGACGCGCAGGGCCACCGGTTCGTCGGGGGCGGCCACGACACTGCGGTTGAAGGTCATGTGGGGCGCGATCGGGGTGAAGACGAGCCCGTCCATGTGCGGGGAGAGGATCGGGCCGCCGGCGGCGAAGCAGTAGGCGGTGGAGCCGGTCGGGGTGGCGACCGCGACGGCGTCGGCCGAGTAGAAGGCCAGCAGGCGGCCTGCCAGGTAGACGCCCAGGCTCACCTGGCGGTCCCGGGCCAGTTTCTCCACGACGACGTCGTTCAGGGCCAGCACGTCGAGGGCCAGGCCCCAGCCCTTCCCCTCGGTGGTCTCGGGGCGCACCTGCGGCGGCGGAAGCGCGGGACCGCGGCCGTAGCGCAGCAGGGCTTCCATCCGCTCGGGAATCTCCAGGGCCCGGGAGGCGCGCATGGTCAGCGTCATGCGTTCTTCGACGGTGGCACGGCCGTGGTGGACGGCTTCCAGCGCTTCGCCGACGTCGCACGCCTGCACTTCGGTGAGGAAGCCCACCTTGCCGAGGTCGACGCCCAGAACGTTCGCCCCGCTCTTGAGCGCGATCCGCGCGCCTCTGAGGAACGTACCGTCACCGCCGAGGGTCACCACGAGGTCGGGGTTGCCCGCTGCCTGCGCCTCCGCACGGCCGCCGAGGCGTTGGTGGTCCTTGGCCCACACATCGATGTCGGCGCAGGGGATGTCGTGGGCGTCGCACCACTCGTGGACCGTGCGGGCGACGTCCTTGGCGGCCGGGCGGCCCATGTGGACCACCAGGCCCACGCGCTCTACGGCCATGGAAACCTCCAGTTGCGTGCTCGGGCAGGCCTCTCGCCCGTTCCGCAGAGGCCCTCAGGCCGGCCTCTCCCCTGTCTCACAGATCCGGCGGGCGATCTCGCGGAGTTTGATGTTGTGGTCCTGGGATGCCTTCTTGAGGACGCCGAAGGCCCTTTCCTCGGTCAGGCCGTGGCGTTCCATGAGAATTCCCATGGCCTCACCGATTTCGTGGCGGGTTTCCAGGGCGTGGCCGAGCTGCTGGTGGGTGCGGGCCGCGGAGAACGCGACGGCCGCGTGCGAGGCGAGGATCCAGCCCGCCCGCTGGGCCACGTCGTCGAAGGTGCGCGGCTGGTGGGAGTAGAGATTGAGTGCACCGAGATCGTCGTCCTCGGTGAAGAGCAAAAAGCCCATCATGCTTCCCATGCCCAGCTTCCGCAGCTCGGGGGCGAAGCGGGACCAGCGCTCGTGGGGACGGTTCAGGTCCTCGATGGCGTAGACCTGCGTACGGTCGGTCACCGCGTCGAAACAGGGCCCCTCTTCCAGGTCCTGCTGGATCCGGTCCGCCGTGCGCACCACCTCGCTCGTTGCCGACAGGGCCTTCACTTCGCCCCGGTGCACGGTGAGGATGCCGGCCTCGTCGCAGCCGTTGATCAGAACCGTCGCATGCCCCACGATGCGGTCCATGGTGGCCTGGACCGAGTCCTGGGCCAGCAGATCCCGTGCCATCTCCGCCAGGGCCACGGCGAACCGCTCCCAGTCCTCGCGGGCCTCATGCGACATGTAACACCTGCTTCTCTGTGGAAGCGCGACCGCCGCCCACCCGGATTCCCATCTTGCCACCAGGAGGCCTCCCCCGCGCAGAGCGGCGCCGTCTCGGACCTTGCGGCTCCGGGGAAATCCGGTTGCTCCGGCCCTGGAGCGCTGTCAGGGTCTTGGCCATGCCTCGCTTCTCCGCACCTGACGGCACCGAACTCGCCTACCACGTGGCCGGGGACGGCACTCCTGTGCTCTGCCTGCCCGGCGGCCCGATGCAGGCGTCCGTGTACCTCGGTGACCTCGGCGGCCTCTCGGCGCACCGGCAGTTGGTCATGCTGGACCTGCGGGGCACGGGACAGTCGCAGACACCGCAGGACGTCTCCTCGTACCGCTGCGACCGTCTTGTCGACGATGTGGACGCCCTGCGCGAGCATCTCGGTCTGGAAAGGGTGGACCTGCTCGCGCATTCCGGCGGTACGAATCTGGCGGCGCTGTATGCCGCCCGGCACCCGGAGCGGGTGAGCAGGCTCGTACTCATCACACCGAGTCCCATGGCGGTCGGCCTTGCGATCACTGGGGAACTCCGGCGCGAGACCGCGCGGCTCCGCCGGGACGAGCCGTGGTTCCCGGCGGCGTTCGCGGCCCTGGAAGCGATCACCGCCGGCCGGGCGACGGACGACTCCTGGGAGGCCATCGCCCCGTTTCTCTACGGTTGTTGGGACGAGCGGGCACGAGCTCATCACGCCGCTGAGGACAGTCAACGCAACAATGCGGCCGCGGCTGCCTACGGTGCCGAGGGCGCTTTCGACCCGGACGGCACACGCGCGGCACTGGCACTGTTCGGGGCGCCGGTCCTTCTGCTCGCCGGGGAGGTCGACCTGAACTCACCTCCTCGTGCGGTGACCGAGCTCGCGGGGCTGTTCCCGAACGCCGGGCTGGTCGTTCAGCCGGGCGCCGGCCACTTCCCGTGGCTCGACGACGCCGAGCGTTTCGTGGCGACCACGGCTGCGTTCCTGGGGTAGATGACCGGCGCCGAGTAGGCATTTGCACGCTTGCGAGGCGAATGGGACATCGAAGATGTGAGGGACCTGGGGACATCACCGAGGTGTGGAACGCGGGAAGTTGAGCATGTGTCTGACAAGACAGGCGGCGCTCCGGAGCGCCGCCCGCCCGCGTTGTCAGTGCCGTCGGGAACAATGCTCAGCAGCGAGAACGTCACTGCTCCCAGCGGTACGCGATCGATCCCCGTCCGTCGAAAGGCCGCCCGCACATGACGCCCCTTCTCCACCGCCGCGCCATGCCGCAGGCTCCGACCGAAGGACGGTGACGACCCATGCTCCGAGCTCTCCCCCACACACGCGCGCCGCTCAGCCCCGGCGGTGCCGAGGTGCTGCGTCTCCTCATGGAGCAGCGCGGTCCCGTCTTCCTCACGGTGCACGCCAACGGACGTCGGCGGTACGGCTACTGGCAGTCCGTCGGCTCCGCGGCCGCGCGAGGAGGTTGCCACGTCGCGCTGCCCACCGCCGAGTGCGACGCCTTGCACGCGGCGGGTCTCATCGTGCTGGGCGATCCGGTGGTCGACCCGGCGAAGACCACGTATCCGGTGCGGGCGGCGGTGCGCGACGCGTCATCCCTGACAGCCACACCGCGGCAGGCGCTGACTGCGTGAGCGCGTGAACGAAGGCCACCATCGGTACGCCTCGAAGGCGTACACGGAGATCACCCTCCGTACGCGCCCAGGAACGCACAGGAAGGCCACCTTGTGGCCACTTTTGTACGCGTACGGGAACACACAACGAAGACGGGAACACACAACGAAGCGGGCCCGCCGCACCCAGGTGCGGCGGGCCCTGCGGCGCAGGTGCGAGGTCAGTGGCGGAAGACGTCCTTCGCCTTCTCCTTGGCCTGGCGGGCGTCACCCTTCGCCTGATCCGTCTTTCCTTCTGCGGTCAGACGCTCGTTGCCGACCGTGCGTCCGGCGCTCTCCTTGGCCTTGCCCTTGGCCTGCTCCATCTTGGCCTTCGCCTTCTGGTTCTTGGCCATCGCGGTTCACATCCTCGCTCGCTCGACACTTGCGATCCACTTGTACGACTCACCGAGAAAAGCCGCTCCAAACACACTGATCGCGCCTGGACGGTCCTTCTCGGGCGCGAGCGTCGCCCGGAGGAACCGCGAACGAGCGGCACCCTCTCGCTCCCTCCGACTTACCATCCAGTAATGTCGTGCGACAGGTCCAGAGGAGGAACCGTGCCGAGGTCGGAACGCTCACCCCTGTTGCTCGCCGGCCTGTTGGCAACCTCGGGCGCCGCGCACTTCGTTCTTCCGCGCCAGTTCGACGCGATCATCCCGACTGCGCTGCCCGGAGCGCCCCGGGCGTGGACCTACGCGAGCGGTGCCGCGGAACTCGCGCTGGCGGCCGGGCTGGCGATGCCGCGTACCCGGCGAGTCGCCGCGCTGGCCACCGCCGCCTTCTTCGTCGGGGTGTTTCCGGCAAACGTCCAGATGGCAGTGGACTGGCGTCACAAGCCCGCGCCGCTCAAGGCCGCGGCCCTGGCGCGGCTTCCGCTGCAGATACCGCTCGTGCTGTGGGCACGCGGCGTCGCCAAGGGTGGAGAGGGACAGTCATGACGAGCAGTGCGGTTGTGGGTGACACGGTCGAGGACTTCGCTCTGCCGGACGAGACGGGTACGGTCCGGCAGCTGTCGGAGCTGCTCGGCGAGGGACCGGTGGTGCTGTTCTTCTATCCCGCCGCTCTCAGCCCGGGCTGCACGGCCGAAGCCTGCCACTTCCGTGATCTGGCCGCCGAGTTCGCCGCCGCCGGAGCGCGGCCGGTCGGGATCAGCGGTGACTCGGTCGACCGGCAGCAGGAGTTCGCCGGGCGCCACACGCTCGGTTTTCCGCTGCTGTCGGATACCGCGGGGACTGTCCGTGAGCGCTTCGGGGTGAAGCGGGGGTTCTCCCTGGCGCCCACGAAGCGGGCCACCTTCGTCATCGCACAGGACCGTACGGTCCTGGAGGTGGTCCGCAGCGAACTGCGGATGAGCGCACACGCCGACCGCGCCCTCGCCGCGCTGCGTGCCCACGCGAGCTGAGTCACCCGTCCGACAAGTACTCTCCCGGTCCTGCCGGTCCGACACGACGGCGCGCCCGCGCGAACAGGCCCCGCCCCTCTGCGGATGGTGGGCGGGACCTGTTCACTGTGCCTCATTCTCAGCGCCTCCTCCCGCTTCCGGGAGGGAGTGAGACCGGGTGCTGCGGCCAGGCGGGGTGCGCCCCGTGTGAAGGGTGCGCCTCCCGAGTGCGGGCCCAGGACAGCGGCTTCGCTGCCCGGACGGCCGAGGGTGTGTGGCTCGGACCCGGTCTCCGACGGCGGGGAAGACCGTCGCCTTCTCCGGGAACTCGATCGTCTTCGCCTGTCCGGCTGTGAGCTTGCGCAGTCGCTTCGGCACCTCGTCCCGGGCCGTCACCGTCCGGCTCCCTAGCTGTTGCTGCTCGACCGTCCGAAGAACTCGATCTCCGCGATGGCGACCTGCTTGTCGGGGGCAGCGCCGTACGCCGAGCGCAGGATGAAGCGGACCGAGGTGACGTCGCCGACGCGGAAGGCCCGGGTCTGGCCGCCCGGGCCCCTGTCCAGGGTGAGCGTGCGGGTCGTCGTCCTGCCGTCCGCCGTCGTCACCCGGGCTTCGATCCGGTGCGGCAGGGCCGACTGCGAGAGCTGGGTGGCCTGGGTGGAGACACCCGGGGTGATGATGACGTCCAGCAGCCGGGTCGGCTCGGCGAAACGGGCCTCCACCCACTCGCCCTCGGCGGACTGGGTGATCCCCGGCCCCCACCAGGTGTTGCTGAGCTTGTCGAAGAGAAGCTCCGGCTTGTGGCCCGGGTAGGACCGGGAGGCGCTGACGTTGTCCGGCTCGACAGCGGCCCGCTTGGCGAAGTGGTCGCTCACGGCCCCCACCGCCGTGTCGGCGTAGACGACGGCCGTGATCAGCAGGGACAGCACCAACGCGCCGAACACCCAGTTCAGGGCGCGCCCGAAGCCCCGGCGCAGGCGGGGGCGTTCGCCCGCCCACGGGATCTCGCCGTTGCTGAAGCCAGGCAGGCGGCGCCACCACGGGAGGTGGCCCGGAGCTTCGGAGCCGCGGCCCGCCAGGGACATCGCACAACGGCCGCAGAAGTGGCGGTCGGGCCGGTTGGGGGTGGCGCACCACGGGCACGGCGGGCCGCCCTCGGCGCCGGGCTCCCGGCCGGGGGCCCGCACCTGCGGCCGGTCCGCGACGGGGCGGCCGGGCAGTACGGGCGCGACGGACGGCTCCGCCACAGGGCGCGGGTCGGGATCCGTGACCGGCACGAGCAGGGACCGGGCGCGGGACGTGGTGTCGTCCCCCGCCGGCCACGGCTCGTTGCCGGGCGCGCCGTCGTACGGGGACGGGCTCAGGAACGCAGGGCCGGCGGCCGCGGACGTGCTCGCGCGGTTGTCCGCGCCCGGAGTCGGCATCACGGGGTCCGCGGGCTCGGCAGGGGCCGGTGCGGCGGCGATCCGGGCGGCAGCGGCCGTACCGGGCGCACTGCCCGTGCCGCTGGCACCGCGTGCAACGGCCGTACCGCCAACGCTGCTTGTACCGCTCGCACTGCTCGCGCCGAGGCGTTCACGGGCCGTGTGCGGCAGGCCGCCGCCGGCCGGGACCGGGCGGGAGAACGCGTCGAAGCCCGGGGTGCCCCCCTGCGCGGCACGTGCGCCGGCCGGTTCGTCCGCGGCAGCCGCTCGCCCGGCCTCCGCACGGTCCCCCCGCTCGCCCTGGTGGGCCCGTTCGCCCCAGCCCAGCACCGCCCCGCAGGCGTCGCAGAAGGACTGGCCGGGCTCCGCCCGGGTGCCGCACTCGGTGCAGCTCTGGCTGGTCATCTCTCGGGGGTCCTTTCGGCAGCGGTCACCTTGACCGTGTAGGGCATGTGGGCGGGGCGGGCGGCCGCCACGAGGCTGTCAAGACGGTGTTCGTCCGCGGGCATGGGGGCGGGCAGCCGCAGGGTGACGTGGAGGCGCGGGCGGCGCTCGCCGGGCACCGGGCCCAGGGGCCGGGCGTTCCAGTCCGCGGCGCCGCTCTCGGTGATCTCCGGTGTCACGCCGAAGGCGAGGCGCACGGCCTCCGACAGGCCACGTCGGGTGCCCCGTATGCGATGCAGATGCGCGGCAGCAGCGACGGCCGCGCGCAGACGGGCCTCCGGCTCCGTGCCGTCGGTCTCGGCGCCGACCCAGTCGCCGAGCCAGCGCGTGAAGTCCAGCGGGGCCAGTGCCGGGGTGAAGTAGGAGTCCAGGCAGTCGAGGGAGTTGAGGATCGGCGCGACGACGTCGTCGAGCCCGGCGACGAAACGCTGGGCCAGGTCGTCGTCGGCGAAGACGGCCGGGAGCATCGCGCCGATGGGCGCGGAGGAGCCGAGTCCGTCGATGGAGCCCCTCACGCGCCGTCCCCGATGACCCGGACCCGGTGGTCGAAGGAGAAGACCAGCGCGGGCGGGGCCAGGTCGATCCGGCCGGTCGCCTCGCCGCGCTTGCCGGTGAGCGGGTCGGCCGGGTGCAGTTCCACCTCGTCGACCAGCTCCACCCCGGGGACACGCTGCAGGACCGCGAAGACCTCGCCGGACTGCACCGGGCGGCCGAAGGGCCAGCCCCTTCCGTCGGTGCCGCCGGTGAGCGGGTCGAGGTGGCGGTAGAGCGCGTCGTGGACCTGGCGGCGCACCCGGTCGGTGTCGACGCCCCGGAAGGCGTGCACGGTCGCCACCACGGTGACGCCCTGATAGAAGGGCGGGCCAACCGCCAACCGGGTCCCGATCAGCCGCCGTTCGTCGAGGTAGCGGGTGATGCGCTGCAACAGGGCGTCGCCGGGGACGAGTTGCTCGAAGCGGAGACGGCCGCCGGGGTCCGGTACCGCCTGCGGCACCACCAACACCCGTACGGCATAAGCCCCGTGCTCGGCCTCGTCGCCCTCCAGGCAGGTGATGCGGGCGGTTTCGGGCGCGGCGCGGCGGGCGAGTTCCTCGTAGTCGCGCAGGGTCACGGCCCGCTCCTGGGCGCGCAAGGTGATCGGCGCCCGTACTTTCGCCTCCTGGACGGTCTCGCCCTCCACTCCGCCGCGCGCGGCCTCGCGGTTGACGACCTCGGAGACGTACGGGATGGAACTGCGCAGCACCCGGACGGCGCCGCGGGCCACGTTGCCGGTCCGGCCGCCGCCGACGCGGTAGCGGCGGGCGCGCAGGACGGCGCCCTTGGCGGGGACCGTCCCGTACTGGCGCAGGGTGCCGTCGGATTCGCGGACGGCAGGGCCGAAGGCGATCTCGCCGGTCGCCGCGTCGAGGGTGATGTGCCGGTCGTCGGGGCCGGAGGCGGCGAAGTGCGGGACGACCTGCCAGTCGGTCCAGCCGTCGTTGTCGGAGGCGGACTGGAGGAGTACGGGCTGCTCGTCGCCGACCACGGGCGCGTTGGCCAGCCGCAACCGCTGCCCGGGCAGGCCGGTGGACTCGCCGAGGGCCTCGTCGTACACCGTCTCGGCGTGCGCGGCGGCCGTGGTGCCGCCGACGGTGAACGCCTCCGCGGACCGCACGGTCGGTGAGGTGGTGTAGAAGGGCTGATCGGGCAGGGGTTCGGTGACCCGGCAGCGCAGCCAGCCGGCCTCCCGGCCGCCGGTGCGGGACAGGGTGTGTCCGCCGGGCACGTGCAGGACGATCTCGCCGGGCCGGTTGAGGCCGCCGGTGCCGTCCCGGTCGACCTCGCAGGCCGCCCAGCCGTCCTCGGTCCACGCCTCCCACACCAACGGTGGCTGCCGCGGGTCCACGCCGACGCCGTCGACCCGGCTGTCCAGATCGAGTGCGAGGGCACAGTGCGGGACGGCGGCGCTCAGCCCGAGCAGCATGCAGTCACCGGGGGCCGGGGCCTCGGAGAAGCAGAGCACATCCTTGCCCTCCGTGAGGTCGGCGGTCCGGTCGGCGACCGGCCCGCCGCTGCTCTGGGCGACGAGATGCGTCAACTCACTTGGTACGACCGCCAGTTCGCGCTCGGTGGCGAAAACAACGGCCTCCTCGCTCTCGGTGCGGGTGGTCGCCACCTCGGTGCCCACGGGTAGCAGCACGGGTTCCTCCTGCGGCGCGGACAGCCAGAACGTGACGTCCGTACGGGCCGCGGAGGGCGGGAAGAGCGTGATGCCGACCAGGTCCAGGAAGGCCAGGTGGTTCTTCTCCGGGACGCGATTGAGGCGGTAGACGATCTGGTCGGCCATGTGCGCGACCGTCTCCACGAGGGTGACGCCGGGGTCGGACACGTTGTGGTCGGTCCACTCGGGGGCGCGCTGCTGGATGTAGCGCTTGGCGTCGTCGACGAAATTCTGGAAGCGCCGGTCGTCGAGGTTCGGGGAGGGCAGGGCCATCAGCGGTCACTTTCGGAGCTCTCGGAAGCCGGGTCCGGCTCGTCGTGAGAGGGGATGACATAGAACGGAAAGACGAGACTGCGCGGGTTGTTGGTGCCGCGGATGGAGTAGCGGACGTCGATGTAGAGCACGCCGTCATCGGTGCCCGCCGTCACCTCGACGTCGTTCACCTCGATCCGCGGCTCCCAGCGGTCCAGGCTCGTGTACACCTCGTGCTGGATCCGGCCTGCGGTGGCCTCGTTGAGCGGGGCGAACACCAGGTCGTGGATGGCGCAGCCAAACTCCGGGCGCATCGACCGCTCGCCGGGCGCGGTGGCGAGGACGAGCCGGATGGCCTCCTCCACCTCCCGTTCCCCGCTGACCAGGGCGATACCTCCAGTGGGGCCGATGCGCAGGGGGAACGCCCAGCCGGACCCGACGAACTGCTCGGCCATCAGTGGTCCACCCGCCTTCTCCTCGTCTCGACGATTCTGCTGATCCGGGTGATCCGGGTGATCCCGGTGATCCCGGTGATCCCGGTGATCCGGGTGATCTTTGCGGCCGTCACGGCAGTGGATACGGCTTGTTGTTGACCAGCACGATGCCGGTGAGCCCGATGTTGAGGGCCCGGAGGTCCATCCGGGCACCGGTGTTGACCTGCATCACCCCGCCCGAGCTGATCATCGCGGCGCCCACCGACTTGAGGTTGAGCGCACCCACCGCGTCGACCGACACCGCTCCGCCGAGCGACTTGAGGTTGACGACCCCCTGACCAGTGATGCTGACGAACCCGCCGCTCTTGATGTTCACGGACCGCTTCGCGCTCAGCGTCAGGCTGGTACCGGCGTCGATCGACACGTCCCGGCTGCCCGTGATGCTGACGGATCCCTTGCTGTCCACCGTGATCTCGGTCTTGGTCCGGTCGAGGTTGATGATCAGCTTGTCGTTGCCCGAGGCGATGCGAACGCCCTGTTTGCGGGCACCTGTCTGCTGACTGAGCAGGTCCACACGGTTGCCCTGGCGGTCGGAAAGAGTGTGCCGGATCGCCTGCTTCTTCAGCCCGTCGTGCAGTGGCACGTCCTTGACGACGGTCGGCTTGTCCACACCGTTGTAGAGGCCGCCGATGACGAAGGGATGGTCGAGCGCGCCCCGGTCGAAGGCGACAAGGACCTCGTCGCCGACGTCCAGCGGGAAGATCCCACCCCCTGCCTTGCCGCCCAGCTGCACGGTCCGCGTCCAGTCGCTGACGTACGCGTCGTCCAGCCAGGGGAACTGCAGCTTCACCCGCCCCTGCTTCAGCGGATCCTGTACGTCGGTGACCAGCGCGTTGGCCACACTCGGCAGCCGGGGCGCGGCCGTGGAGCCGCCACCGGAGGCGAGGCCGAACAGGGAGCGCCACTGGCGTCCGCTGACGGTGATCAGGGTCTCGTAGTGGTCGCCGTCGCCGAAGACGTGCCGGGCCGAGGTGACCGTGTACTTGCCCTCGAAGGGGGCGCCCACATCGGTGAGCGTGACCGGGATGCCCGGGCGCAGCTTGGGGTTGCCGTACACGGTGACCTCCAGCTCCGCGAAGGAGGAGGTCAGGTCGTCGGCCAGGGACTTGGCGGCGGCCTTGGCCTCGGGCCGGCGATCGTAGGGCGTGTCGGTCTCGACGAGCTTGGCGACCTTGAAGGGCTGGGCGGCCTTCTTCGGGGTGGTGCCGATGGCGATGAGCGAGGTGCTCGTGGCCGGCGCCGTCTCGACGATCTTCTTCTTGGTGGTCACGTCCCAGCCGCGCGCGTCGACCTTGTCGACCTGGTCGGCTGCGGTGACTGCGGCCCGGCAGCGCAGGATGTCGTGGCGGGCCTGGAGCACGACCGGGCTTTTTTCGCCGGGGGTGCTCGTCGCGGGCGCGCCGGAGGCCGGCTTCGGCTTGACGAACTGGAACTTCCCCTTGGGGTCGAGCGACATCACCATCTCGTTCTCGTCGGCGAGCCGCGCCAGGAAGTCCCAGTCGGTCACATTGGACTGGCTGATGAACTCGTACACCGTCTTGGTGCCCTGGACCGAGCCGACCGGGATGCCGTTCATCGTGGCGAGCTTGCGGGCGATGTCGGCGGCGGTCTGGTTGCGGTAGGCGGCCACCCTGCGGGCGCGCAACAGTCGGTGGCCCATGTCGTAGCCGCGGATGACGGTGAAGGAGCCGGTGCCGTCGTAGTCGGTCTCCATGCCGGTGACCTCGCCGGTGAGCAGCGGGGTCGCCGCGCCCTGGCCGTCGGCGACCGGCGCCAGGACCACCTGGGAGCCGAACCTGACGTTCAGTTTGCCGAGCAGCAGCCTGCCCGGGTCCCGGAAGGTGAGCCGGAACGCGCCCGGCACCCCGGCCCCGAGATCGGCCCAGCCGCCGACGAGCAGACTCGCGTACTCGGGCGGGAGCTTCTTGCTGTCGATGGTGACGTGGATGACGTTCGAGAAGGAGGGCTTCACCATCAGAGACCCACCTCCTCGGCGGCCGGAAGAATCAGTTCGACGCCGTTCGCCAGCCGGGACGGGTCGTCGATGCCGTTGGCCTCGGCGATGGGCCGCCAGGCGGCCGCGTCGCCGTACTCCCGCCAGGCGAGCGACTGGAGCGAGTCGCCCGCCACGACCCGGTGCACGCGCTGCGCGGTGAGCGCGCCCGAGGTCGGGTTCTGCCCTTTGGTCTTGCTGGGGATCTCGTGCAGCCGCACCTGGCAGGTGGCCCGGATCGGCACCCCTGTCGTCCCGAACAGGGAGTAGGTGGCCTCCACGGAACTGACGTACGCCGTGAAGCGGGCCGTGGAGAAGGACCCCCACTGGAACACCACCCATGGGGTGGAGGGCTGCTTGGCGGCGATGCTCTTCGTCGTCACCTCGCAGCAGGAGAAGAGGGACTCCACCTTCTTCAGCACGCTGTTGCTGGTCGGCTTGGTGGAAGAGTCGAGGAAGATCTCGACGGTCATCTCCCTCGGCTGCGGCCCCATGAACTCCGGGAGCGAGCCGTCGCGCAGCGCCGCGGTGGGAGTGGTCTTCCACTCGGCGCCGCGGCTGAGCGAGAGCTGGGAGGGGTTGTAGTCGAAGCTGAAGTTCTTGATCAGCGCGCCGGGGGTGGTGCTCACACCGATCGGCGGCTCGTGGATGGCGAGCGTGGCGCGTACGAGACTCTTCCCGGCGCCGCCCTTGTTTCCCTTCGCCATGGTGGTGTCCGCCCCTCAGTCCGTGAACCCGTGGTGGGTGATCTCCAGGACCTCCGTGGCCACGGCTGGACTGGACGGGTCCAGCGTGGGTCCCTGCCAGCTGACCGGGAGTACGTCGATCAGCCCCCAGCTCGCCACCTCCGAGCCGTCCGCGCGCAGCGCCGCGATCTGGGCCGTCGGCCGGCTGATGCCCGTTGCCACGGAGGAGATCCAGGCAGCGACCTTGGAGGTGTCCGGGGTCAGCGGCCTGGTCAGCCGGATGTTCGAGAAGGTGACCCGGGACGGAAGCTGCCAGACGAACCCGTTGTGCCCGCCCTCCTGGTGCTGCTCGATCTCCACCGTGGACGAGAGTCCTTCGCACCCGTTGAAGTACCCGAGGCTCTCGCCGTCGATGGTCAGGTTGAAGAAGACGGTGGAGCCCGGGTCGAGATCGGAGGGCATCGGGGGGTTGGCCTTTCTTGGGGCGTTCTGGGTTTTGCGGTGGGGCGAAGTGAAGCGGATGGGGGGCCGGGGGGATCAGCCGCCCGGTGGATCAGCGGCCCGGTGGATCAGCGGCGTGGGTCGCGGAGTTTGCCGATCCGCTCGCGGTCCATGCGCAGTTCGGTCCGTACCAGTCGGGTGACCCGACCGATCAGACGGTGCGTCAGTTCGTCGAGCTGGTGGCTGGTCAGCTTTCTGGGGTCGAACTTGGCGGTGACGTCCATGCGTTGGCCGATCGGTTCGGCCATCCGGTCTGCCAGCTCGTCGATCTGACGGTCGTCCAGCTCGCGGGGTCGGAAGTCGGCGGTGCCCGATCGGGATGCGGCCGGGGCGCCGCGCGAGCCCGGCGGAGGTACGGGCGGGGCGTGGGCCGGGGGCGCCTCGCTGACGCGTCGCTGGACGCGGACCGGGGTGGGGGGTGCGGAAGCGGGGGTGGGTGTGCTGGTGGGCGGTGTCGGGGGTGTGGCTTGGGCCCGCTGTACGGGCAGGGGGATGGAGAGCGCGGGGGTCCTGGGACGTGCTGGTTGGACGGGGGTGTGGGTGGCGCCGGGAGCCGTGGGGGCGGGGGCGCGGCGGAGCGCTGTGGCGGGGGTGGTGGGGATGCGCTGGGTGTGACCAATGGCTGCTGGTCGGGCGGTGTACGAGGGCAGTTGGGCGAAGCCGGTGGCCGATGGCGTGGGCCCTGAGGAGCGCTCTACCACCGGTACACCGGGGCCCGTCTGCCCGGCTGAGGTGGCGGTGAGTCGCTGTACGTGTGGGCTCCCGCCGGACGGTCCGTGCATCGGCGTCGGCATGCCGCTGAGTGCCGCCAGGGTTCCGCCACGCGGCGGCAGGACCGTGCCGCCGCTGCTCGAGCCCGACCGTGGCGGCATCGGGTCGGTGGATCGCCGCCGCGCCGGAGACCCACCCTGCTCGGACCGGCCGGGGGTACGGCCGGGCTGCGCGCCGGGCACCGTCGTGCGCCGCAGCAGTTGTACGGGCCGGGGTGCGGAGGCCTTCTGCCGGCCCCCGTCGGCAGGCGGTGCGGGGAGGACGGGCGTGAGCGGACGGCTGGAGGCGAGCGGGCGGTCGGAGGGGGTTGTGCTGCGGTGTGGGGGCGTGGGGCCTTGGGTGGAAGGGCCGAGGGTTGTGGAACGGGCGGTTGCGGGGCCGGCGGCTGCGGAGGCCAGGGTTGCGAGGGCACGGGTTGCTGGGCCCGGGAACGCGATTCCAGGCCCTGAGGGGCCTGGAATCGCGGGGCCTGGAGTCGCGGAGGCCTGGGCAACGGACGCCGGGGGCGCGGGGTGCGGAGCCGAGGAGTTCGGGGTTGAGGGGGCCGGGGAAGCGTGTCCCGTGGGCGAGGTACGCAACGGTGTGGATCGCTGGACCACGGGACCGGGGGGCGACGAACCGGGCAACACGGAACGCGGAGTCGAAGAACCCGCAGCCGCAGAACCAGCGCGCGAGACGCCCGAGGACGCGGATCGCCGGCCCACAGGACCGGGAGTGGACGAATCCGGCAACACGGAACGCGGAGTCGAAGAACCCGAGACCGCAGAACCAGCACGCGAGACGCCCGACGACGCGGATCGCTGGGCGGGGGCCGAGGAACCCGGCAGATGGGCAAGCGGAGTTGCAGGTCCCGGGGCCCCAAGCCCGGCGGGCGAAGTGCGCGAGGTCGAGGAACTGGGCGGCGCCGATTGGGGACTTGAGGAGCCCGAGGTTGAGGGCGCGCTCATTGTCGTGCGCTGAACGGAGTCGCGGTCAGCGGGAACCGTCGGGGGCGTCACCGCTCGGTGGGCGGCGACCGGACCGGCAGCGGCCCCGCCTCCCGGCGTCGGCGGCGTGGCCGAGCCGTGATCCATTCTCCGGGATCTGCTCGCGGACTCCGGGCCACCATCTGCCCTACCGGGGACGGGTGTTGAGGCTCCGGGAGTACGGGGCACGGAAGCCTGTGCCGACGTACCGGGCGACGAAGCAGCGGCACGCTGAACCGTCGTACGGTCTCCAGTCCGCGTTCCTGGTCCAGCGCCTGGCGTTGCGGTGCCGACCCCGGGCACCGCGCTCGGTGTTGCGGCACCGCCGACACCCGGCGTGGCGGAGCCGCCTGGATCCGGTTCGCTGGTCCGCGGTCTTGAGCTGCCCGCACCCGGCCTACGGGTTCCGCCGGACTCCGGCACCGCTCGCTGTACCGGCGCAATCGCTGGAGCTTTTCTCCCCGTCAGGGAGGTCGTCCCTTCGGGCGGCGCGGACATCGGCGCCCCCAGCAGCGGACGTGGACGCTGCGCCGGACCCGCCCCCGGACCGCGGGGCGTAGCCGGGGGCTCGGCCGAACTCGGCCGTACGGACGGTGTGTTCGGTACGGCGGGTGGAGCCGACTGGCGGTTGTCGACCGAGGACGCGCTCGTACTCACCGCGCCATCGGAAACGCTCCGCTGGACCGGTGCCGCGAGCCCTGCGGGTGGCCGCTCCTGAGAACGCGCCGGAGCAGACGGGAGCCCGTTATCTCCAGAGCCCTGGCCGACGGAAGAGGCGACCGGCCTGTTGGTCCCCGCTCTCGGGGCAGTGGAAGCAGCCGGCGAGGACACTGACCCGGCGGCCGGAATCGTAGACGCCGAAGATGCAGCCGAATCCGTGACCGTTGGTGAAGAACCCGAAGGGGCAGACGCACCCGGGCCGTTGGACACCCCCGACCCGGCAGAAGTCGGGGCCCCACCTTCCGCACCCGCCGTCCGCCGAGCCACCGGCAGAGTCCGCCGCTGCACCACCGGGGCTGCGGCAGACACCCTGGTCAACGGCGACCGGGCCGACGACGACACGGAAACAGAGGGCGTCACAACGGCCTCCGAAGACGACACGGCGGCGGACGGCGACGACCCCGCAGCCACACCCGGACCCGGACCTGGCCCCGGACCTGGACCCGCAGGTGAAGCCGCCGGCGACGGCACCGCCGCCACCCGAGCCCCCGTCACCCGCCCAACCGCCCCCGGAAACACCGCCCGCTGCACCGGCACTCCGTCGGCGCCACCCGTCGAATCCTCCGTGGCGATCGCCAACGGCAAGGACAGCGAAGGCCGTTCCAGCCCAGAGGCCGGTCCCGTCGACTCCGTGAGGACGCCCCTCACCAGGCCGCTCGGGGCCGCGTCGAGGACCGCGTGGGAGAGGGTGCCCATGAAGGAGGGGTTTTGCCAGGTGCTGAGCCGGCCGCCGAACCCCGCGTCGGCAACACCCGTGGGGCCGGCGGTCGCACGCTGCATCGGCGGCAGCGAGGACCAGCCGGCAGCCGAACCCCGGGGCTCCGCTGCGGCACCGGACACGACGGGCGAACCTTCGCCCCCCGTGACACCGGCCGAAGCCGAACCCGAAGGAACGGTCGGAGCAGGGGGAGCAACAGGGCTCATACGGCCGCGGCCCCGCCCACCCCTCAAACGATCGACGAACCCCATGACCTCACTCCTCCCCCGCGGCACGTGTGACGAGGACCGCGATCTGCTCGGTGTAGCGGCGCCGGTCGTGGTGTTCGAGGTCCAGGATCTCCTCCAGGCTCCAGTGGAAGTGATAGGCGACGTACGCGATCTCCTCGTGCAGAGGGCCGGTCGCGTACGTCACGATTCCCCCAGGCGGCTCCCGCCGAGTTCGACCTCGAAGGGCTGCTCGCAGTGCGGGCAGGTGACCCCGGCGCGGGTGTGCCCCTCCGCGTTGACCTGACGGTAGAAGTCCTGGAGGAAGGCCAGGTCGGAGGCGAACATGTTCTCCACCACGCCGTCGTGCACCATCGGCAGCGAGCCGAGCCTGGTGATCACCCGGCCGAGCAGCACCACCGACAGATACGCCGGGTTCTCCTGGACGCGGACGTCCCGCAGCGGGATGAGTTCGTCCCGGGCCGTGGCCAGGCGCATCACGCCGTCGCGGTGGACCGTGCCGGCCTCGTCGACGTACCCGCGCGGCAGCTCGAACTCGAACTCGGTGCGCAGTACTTGGCGGACCGGGGCAGGGACGGCGGGGGCCGGCTCCGGCACGCTCGCCGCGGGGTCCTCCGGCACGGCATCCGGTACGTCCACGACCGAACCCCTGCCCGCCCTTGCCGTCGCACGCCGCATTACTCGATGACCAGTTCTTCGAAGACGATCGTCACGGTCTCCTGGAGCGGGGAGGCCTCGCCGGCCTTCAGGGTGCTGGCGTCGATCTTGCTGCACCAGGCCTTGCGCATGTTGTAGCGCTTCACCGGATTGTTCTCGTAGTCCATCATGATGATCGAGGCGTTCACACGGGCAATGCTCATCCGGCCTGCGATCGAGTCGTTGATCCACTTCGTGAAGGCCGCGGACTGGGTCATACCGCGCACAACAGTGCACTGACCGTCCTTCTGTGTTCCCGGCAGCAAAGCTATCTCGGGCTTGCCCATCGCGGAGTTCTGCGGGCTCTTGATGACGTCCTGCTCGATGCTGAGGCCGCTGACCTCCGCGAGGTACTCGACCATCACGCCATCGATCTGGAGGCCGAAATTATGTGAAGTAAGGGAGTCACCCGGGCTGAGACTCATCAGTTCGCTGTCCTTCTGAGGGTATTTCTAGGGGCTTGACGTGTGCGTGCGGGTGCCGGTGGAGGCGGTCGGGGCCCGCTACTCCTCCAACTCCCCGCTGCCACTGGAGAACTGGGCCAGCCGGAAGATCACGAACTCGGCGGGCTTGACCGGCGCGACGCCGATCTCGCAGATGACCCGGCCGAGATCGACCGACTCCGGGGTGTTGGTCTCCTCGTCGCACTTGACGTAGTACGCCTCCTCCGGCCGCTGGCCGAAGAGCGCGCCGCTGCGCCACTCGTTGACGAGGAACGCGGAGACATTGCGCCGGATCCGCGCCCAGAGGTTGTGGTCGTTCGGCTCGAACACCACCCACTGGGTGCCGAGGAGGATCGATTCCTCCAGGTAGTTGAAGTACCGGCGCACGTTCACATAGCGCCAGGCCGGGTCCGAGGACATGGTGCGGGCGCCCCAGACGCGGATGCCGCGGCCCGGGAAGGAGCGGATGCAGTTGACGCCGATCGGGTTGAGCAGGTCCTGCTCGCCACGGGTGATCTGGAGTTCCAGGTCCACCGCTCCGCGCACGACCTCGTTGGCCGGCGCCTTGTGCACCCCGCGCTCGGAGTCGTTGCGGGCCCAGATGCCGGCGACATGGCCGCTCGGCGGGATCATCTGGGACTGGCCGGTGGCCGGGTCGAAGACCTTGATCCAGGGGTAGTAGAGGGCCGCGTACTTGGAGTCGTAGCCCGCCGTCTCCTGCCGCCAGACCCTGACCTGCCGGGCGTTCAGCCCCGGCGGGGGGTCGATGACGGCGACCCGGTCGCCCATCAGCTCACAGTGGGCGATCAGGCCCAACTGGACGGCCTTGACGGCCTCCAGGTCGATCGCGCCGCGCTGGTAGGCGGCCATCAGGTCGGGGACCGCGACCATGGAGATCTCGTCCACCGCCTCCAGGCCGCCGAAGCCGGTGCGGTCGGCGGAGTCGCCGAGGTACTGGGCCGGACCGGGGTGCGAGTCGTCCGTCGCGGCGGGTACGGCGGCCGGGGCGGTGGGGGCCGCGAGGGCAACCGTCTGGTTCTCGGGGCGCGCCAACTGCGCCGCGGGGGCCGCCTCCTGCAGGGCGATGAGCTTGGAGCGCTCCTTCACCTGAGTGACGACGTAGTTGCGGCCGCCCTTCTTGGCGGTGACGTCGAACGTCTCGGCCGTCTTGTCGCCGTCCTTGACCAACAGCTTGAAGCGCTCTGCCGGGCCCTCGCCCTCCGCGTCCGCGACCTCGACGGTCAGCGAACCGCCCGCGACGGCCGTCACACTGAAGGTGCCGAGCTGCTGGGGCGCGCCCGGGGGCAGCCCGGCGGGGGCCGAGCCGGCCAGCGCGGACCGGGATCCGTTGCCGGCCGAGGCGTCGCCGTCACCGGGGACGCCGCCCACGCGGACGACGTACGCGGCCGAACCGCCGTTGTTGAAGAAGCCGTAGACGGAGTGCGCGAGGTAGTAGCTGTCGGTGAAGGCACCGAAGGCCGCGACGTACTGCGTCCAGTTGGTCACCAGGGTCGGCTCGTTGAGCGGCCCGGTAGGTGCCAGGCCCACAAAGGCCGCCACCGAGGTACCCACCCCCTCGATGGGACGCGAACCGCTGGCCACCTCCTCGACGTAGACGCCGGGCGACAGGTAGGACGGCATGCTCTGCTCTCCTCGGGTACGAGACAGGATGCCTTTCACTCTCACGCGCGAAGCACGCACCCCGAAACGTCCTGCGGTACTCAACCGGGGGCAGAGGTGTTGCCCCAACGGGCAGTCCGTTGCACCCCGATGCCCCTCGCTCGCCGTGTCTGCCCGCGAGGCTGCCCGAACGGTCCTTCCGACGCCAGGCGCGGCCGGGTAAGGCTGAGGATGCCAATCGTCGAAGGGATCATGGTGCGCGCACACGCAGCACGGGCCGGTAGAACGAACGACCGGAAGGGCAACCGCCGAGCGGCGGCCATGCCGAGCACGACCCCGGACCGGCTTCTCACACTCCAGCGCCTGGCGGGCAACGCGGCCGTGGCACGGGCCGTCGAGGAGGAACGGCATGAGCACGGCCCTGGCTGCGCCCATGAACGGACCGCCGTGGAGCAGCCGTCCCTCCAGCGGTCGTCCGTGTCCGAAGCGCTTCTCTCCCCCGCCCGGCCGCTGGAGTCACGCATTCGTGAGAGGGCGGAGCAAGGGCTCGGCATGGACCTCGGCGACGTGCGGGTGCACTCCGGTCCGGTCGCCCAGCGATCGGCGTTGGAGTTCGGCGCCCGTGCCTACACCACCGGCAAGGACATCGTCGTCGGTCCCGGAGGCGCGGACGACGAGACGATGTACCACGAGCTCACCCACGTACACCAGCAGTCCCTGGGGCCCGTGGCGGGAGCCGACAACGGGACGGGGACGAAGGTCTCCCACAAGGACGACCCGTTCGAGCGGCATGCCGCGGACAGTGGCCGGCAGCTTGCCCAGGGGATCGCCCCCAGTCTCTCTGTGCCCGGGGTGGGCTCGCACAACGATCCCGTGCAGCGCGCGGCGAGCACGTCGGCCAGGCCGGCAGCGGGTGCGGGTACGACAGTGCAGCGGATGCCGCGTTCCTCCGGGGACGAGATGGAGGTGGACTCCACCCCGGACTACTCGTCCGGGCCGGACGCGAGCCACGACAACGACTCCGAGGGGTACGAGTGGGAGGAAACGGAGTACCTCGCCGAGCGGTCGCGCGCCGATCGCGACACCACGGCGGATCCGCAGCCCGCGGCCGGGTTCGGCAAGAGCAAACACGGCATCAATCCCAAGAAGCTGAAGACACTCCGGCACGACAAGCACAACCGCCAGGCTCCCGAGCTAAAGTACCGCAAGGACGACAAGCCCCTGTTCCGCTTCGACAAGCGGAGTCCCGAGCAGATCATGGACGAGGGGTTCAAATCCTGGAACGAAGAAGTGCCGCGCAGCCTTCGGCTCTACCAGAAGGAGCTGCACAAGACGGGTTTCGTGAGCGCCACTCGTTCGGCCGGCGACTACGTACCCGACTGGGCACGGCAGCCCGACGGATCGGCGTACCGGTATCAGATGAACCCGCCGGGCGGGATCGACCTGGTGGACTCACTGGGCACCGTGTCCTTCGCCCAGCAGCAGGAAGTCGTCTTCTGGAAGGGCGTCCGCCCCGAGTTCGTCTCAGGCTTCGACAAGGTCGACGCGAGCGGCAACGTCGTGGAGTCCATGAACCGAAGCGAGTGGAAGCGTCACAAGTCGGAGAAAGGGAAAGGGAAGGGGAAGGACCGGAGGTCCCCGTCGCCCATGGACATCGACGGCTGATCCCTGGGCCCCGGGACACCGTCACCGGGGCCCTTCGGGCAACAGTTCCTGCCCCTGCGCCTCCTGACGGGGCGCGGCTCGCCACCGTACCGTCGCCAGGTGAGCCTATGGACATCCCTGGAACCCGCGTCAGCGACGGTGGACCCCGGCGGTCGTACGACCGTGCGGCTGCGGTTGCGCAACACCGGTGACATCGTCGACGAATACCGCTTCGAGCCGGTCGGCGACATCGCACCCTGGACCACCGTCGAGCCACAGACGCTCCGGCTGTATCCGGGGACGACGGGGACGGTCGAGCTGACTTTCGCGCCACCGCGCACCCCTGACGCCAGAGCTGGGGCGAACCCGTTCGCTGTACGCATCACGCCCACCGAGCACCCGGAGGCGACCACCGTCCCGGAGGGCAACCTCACGATCACCCCTTTTACGGAGGTCCGGGCGGAGTTGGTGCCCCCGACCGTGAAGGGGCGGCTCCGCGGACGGCCCAAGCTGGCCATCGACAACCTCGGCAACACCAAGCTCACCGCCTCCGTCACCGGAAGCGACAACGGCGACCAGCTCTCGTACGACATCCACCCCGGCAGCGTGCAGATCGAACCGGGGCGGGCCGCCTTCGTCAAGACGACCATCAAGCCGCGCGACATCATCTGGTTCGGGTCGAAGGAACAACGGCCCTACACCCTCGCCGTTCAAAGGTCGGGCGTCACACCGCTCGAGGTCGAAGGCACCTACGTCCAGCGCGGGTTCCTGCCCGGCTGGCTCGCCACCTTCCTCGGCATAGCACTCGCCCTCACCATCACCTTCGTCATGATCTGGATCGCCTACAAACCCAACTTCCGCACCGCCGCCACCGAACAACTCCAGGAAGCCGGCGTCAGCACCCTGCCGCCGAGCAGCGCACCGGCATCGGTGGCGGCCCCGCCGCCTCCCTCGCCCACCGTTTCCGCCGTGGTCGAGCCCCCTGCTCCGCAGGTCACGCCCTCCCCGGACGCGGGCGACGGCGGGAGCGGGTCAGGCGGAACCGAGCAGGAGAAGGAGACGAAGGCTCCGGAGGTGACCGCGGCGACCGCCGTCCAGCAGGCCGCCGCGGACGACCCGGGGAAAAAGCACATCTGCTACCGCGCCTATGTGACGGGCATGGGCTGGACGAACCCCTCGTGCGACGGCGCCATCGCCGGCACAACGGGCCAGGACAAGCCGCTCAAGGCGCTCAACATCGCGGTGTCCGGCACCAACGGCACGGCTGCCACAGCGTTCGTCCACTACCCCGCCTCGCAGGACGGCAAGGGTCATTACGACGGCGCCGGGTGGAAGGGCGTGGTCGACGGCATGGACAACTACATCGGCAGCACCAAGAACGACGCCCCGAACATGCTGGGCTTCGCCATCAACGTCGGTGACAGCAAGAACGTCATCTGCCAGACCGTGCACATCCAGAGCCAGGGCTGGCTCAACATGAGTTGCGACGAGCCCGGCGGGGACAACTACATCTTCGGCGGGACCCTCGCCAACTCGCTCTGGCTCGAAGCGGTCAAGTTCACCGTGTGATGCAGGCTCACCCTGTGATTCTGTGATTACAGGACTGTTTGCTGTGTGACGACCTCGCCGGTGTGGAGCGGGCCCGTGGCGTGAGCGCCGCGGGCCCGCTTTGTCGTCGCCGACAGGTGCTCTCGCTACCAGTTGCCTTCGCCGGGCACCAGGCGGCCGGCCTTGCGGTACTCCCGTTCGGCGCCGTCCACCAAGTCGGCTGTCGTGACCGGAGTACCGCGTCCGGCGGCCGAGTAGGCCGCGGTGACAACGGCGCTGCGGATGGAGCCGCCGGCGAGTTCGAAGGCGTCGGCGACCCGCGCCGGGTCGGTGTCCGGCGCGCACGGCACCCGGGCCAGGCTGTGCCGCCACAGTGCGAGCCGCTGGCCGGGGTCCGGGAACGGGAAGTCGACCACCAGGTCGAGCCGACGGGTGAACGCCTCATCGATGTTGGCGCGCAGGTTGGTGGTGAGCAGCGCGATGCCATCGAAGGACTCGAGGCGCTGGAGCAGATACGCGCTCTCCATGTTGGCGTGCTTGTCGTGGGAGTCCTTGACCTCGGAACGCTTGCCGAAGACGGCGTCGGCCTCGTCGAAGAGCAGCACGGCGTCGGTGCGGTCGGCCTCGGTGAAGATGCGTTCCAGATTCTTCTCGGTCTCGCCGACGTACTTGTCGACGATCGACGAGAGCTGAACGACGTAGAGATCCAGCCCCAGTTCGGCGGCGACGACCTCCGCGGAGAGCGTCTTTCCGGTGCCGGACTCGCCGGCGAACAGTCCGATGACACCCCGGCCACGCCCGCCGCCCGCGCTGAGCCGCCAGTCGCCGAGAACCTGCTCGCGGTGGCGGGCACGCAGGGCCAGTTCGTGCAGTTGAGCGAGGGGTTTGCCGGGCAGCACCAGGTCGTCCCAGCCGACGTCGGGCCTGATGCGCCGGGCGTGTTGCTCCAGTCCGGAGGCGGACTGCTGCCGGGCGGCGATCCGCAGGTGCGCTGCGGTCACCGAGGTGTCGTCGAAGACGGCGAGGCGCTGCGCGGCCTGCGCGGCCCGCCGGATGCGGTCGCTGCCGAGGCGGTACGGGGCGACGGTGGCGGCGAGATCGAAGCCGAGGGTCGATCCGGCCTCCGGGGCCGGGTTCGGGGTCTGGGTCGGGCCCGGGGTCAAATCCAGATCCGGGGTCAAGTCCAGACGCGGGAGAGGGTCCAGGTTCGCGGTCGGGACCAGGTTCGGGCGCGCGTCCGGGCCCGCGTCCAGGACCGGGTCCGGGTCCAGCGCCGCCGCCCATTCGGTGACCGCGCCCGCGCGCCGCCGGGGCGCTTCCAAGACGAGAGGGTCGCGGTCGCACCACTGCGGGTCGTAGGGGCGAGTCCCGATGAGCAGCACAGGTACCTCGGTGGCGGCCAACGCCCGCACCAGCGCGGCAGGTTGGTCCGGCAGCGGGGAGACGAGGATCGCTGAGCCGCGCAGTCCGGCCTCGCGCAGCAGGTCGGGGACCCGGTCCTCGGGGCCGGAGTAGCGCAGGGCATCGAGCCCCGCCGCCTGCAGGGCGGCCGAGGCGCAGCCGAGCCCGTCGCCCTCGCGGTGTTCGCGGAGGTAGACGGAGACCGGGCCGTCGGCGAGTCGGGCGGCGAGTCGGCGGGTGAACTCCGACTCTCGGGAGGTGTCTTGAGCATCGGGCGGCGCGAGCGGGCGGAGGTGGCCGATGAGCGCCCCGTCCGGGGTGTCGTCGCCGAGGAGATGGGCGACGAGCCGGTCGGGGACGGCCAACGCGCGTCCGAGGAAGGGCCGTTCGGGTTCCTCGACGGTCATCAGGCCGAGCGCGGTCAGCGGTGCGGCGGGGTGGAACCGGGCGCGGGCCTCGGCGAGGTGCCCGGGCAGTCCGCACAGGTCGAGGGCGAGCCCGGTGGTTGCCCGGCGCCTGCTGACGTCGTCGTTGAGATAGCCGTACAGCGGCTCGAAGGAGCGGTCGACATCGGGGGCGAGGGCGGTGAGGAGGATACGAACGTCGAGCTCGGTAAGGCCGAGACGGGCGGCGAGGTCGGCGAGGCGGTCGCGGCCGGCCACCGGCGCCGAGCCGGGCCCGACCGGCTGCTCGTCGTCCGGCGCCGCTTCCCGGCCCGCGGTGCGCAGGACGTGCCTTACGGCCTCCTCGGACAGGTACAGGCCGCGCAGCGGATCACCGGCCGTCGGGTCGCCGGGGCTGCGGTGGTCGACAAGCAGGGCGGCGCGGGCACGCAACCGGTCGAGCCGGAACAGCAGTGCGGCAGCCGGGGGGTGGGCAACGGCGGCCGTCACCTCGTCGCGCTCGGGCAGGATGTGGGTGGTCACTCGGACCGGACCTCCCCGACGGGCTTGGCGGCCTTCGACCGCCTTTCGTTGTTCTCGGGCGTCAGATGCCGTGTCTGGTGCATGCGTTCCTCGGAACCTTCGAGCGAACCGTCGATGCCGCGTACGCGGACCACCGCGCCCTCGGTGACCGGCGGCCCGGCGTCGTACTCGGGGTAGGCCGGGAAGGGCGCGGTGACCACCAGGTCCAGGGACGGCTTGAGTCCGCCGCCGATGGCCGACCAGATCTCGGCCATGGAACGGGCCTCGGACTGGATCCCGGCCACCGACAACGGGACGGACAGGCCCAACGCGGCCAGCGAGGGCGGGAGTTCGTCGGCGGTCAGCATCTCGCGAGGCAAGAGCGTCGCCAACACGGCGGACAGCAGCCGGTGTTCGTCCTGAGGCTGTTTGGTCCAGGCGGTGATCAGGTAAGACAGCCGGAACCAGCGGGGCGGCTGGCGGCGCTTGATGACGATGTCCCGCTCGTCGCGGATGGAGACGGCACCGCGCTGACGGCGGTTGGCATCCTCCCGGATGTCGTACAGGTAGGCGTTGACGGCGGGCCCGTTGCGGCGGGCCGCCCAGTCGTTGGTCGGGGCGTCGAAGAAGACGTCGATGCCGGAACCGGCCAGGGCGCCGCCGCTGAGCAGCCGTTTGAGGACCTCGTCCACCTCATGGATCACCGTCGCACTCCCGCCCTGCCCCGCCGTCGCCACTGGGGTTCGATCGTGCCTTGCGGTGCACCCGCCCTCGCAGGCGCTCAAGGGACGGCGTGCGGGCAGAAGGTGCTGCCCGCACGCGACGTTCGATTGCCCGTTCGGTCAGATGTAGCCTTCCCGGAGGGCATAGGCCACCGCATGTGCCCGGTTGCGCAGATACAACCGGGTGGTGAGTCCGTGCATAACGTTCTTTACAGTGCGCTCTGAGTAGGACAGCTTGCTGGCGATCTCCCCGGTGTCCAGGCCTTCGGCAACGAGCCGCAGGACGTCGATCTCGCGCGGCGCGAGGCCCGACGAGGGGGCGCCGGGCTGGCCCGCCGCGGTGCGGTGCAGGCTGCCCACCTGGCTGATCAGCCGGCCCAGCAGGTCGGCGGGCAGGTCCCCGTCGCCGCGGGCGGCCGCCTGGACCGCCTGCAACAGGCGGTGGGAGGTCGCCTCGTGGCGCCAGACGATGGCTCCGACCCCGCACTCGATGACGTCGAGGAGTTCGCTCTCGCGGAGCACGCCCATCACGAGAACGGCCTTGGCGCCCTCGCTGCGCACGAGTCTGCGCAGCCGCGCCAGGGTGGTCTCGTCGAGGGACTCGCCGACCACCAGGGCGACGATTCCCGGTCCGGTGTCGGTTTCCTCGCGGAGGTCGATTTGCTGGTGCTGCCTCAGCTGGCTGCGCGCGCCCTCCCGGGAGATCGGGTCCGACGCGTGCACCGCCACCGGTATTCGGCGGCCCGGTTCGCGTGTGACGCGGCCGGTGGCCGGCAATGAGCTACGCAACCGTTCCCCCCATGTCCAGGTGCCCGCCACCTCGGTGGGTTCGGTGACGGATGTACGTCCTCCACCCTTCTGTGGCCCATGTGGCTCCCGCAATCGTGGAGAACCACGAGATGCACCACGAGATCTCTCTCGCCCATTCCGTAACAGTGGCCGCCGCCGCTGTGACGTGAGCCTGCCCGGACCCGTCCCACAGAGGGGACGTGCCGACGCGTCCACGACAGGAGGCAGGCATGCCCAGTTCATCGCTGCGTGAGCGCCGGGAGGCCCTGGCGCTCATCGCCGCCGAGGCCGAGCGCGCCCGGTCCGGCACTGGCCGGCTGGTCCTGCTGCGCGGCGCCACCGGCACCGGCCGCACCACCCTTCTGGAGGCCGCCGCCGAGCACGCGGCCGGACACGGCATGCGCGTCCTGCGCGTCCGCTGCTCGCCCGAGGGCACCGGCGCGCCGTTCGCCGCCGTACATCAACTCCTGGGTGTTCCAGTGGAGTCAGCCTCGGATCTCGTGCCGGAATTCGCCTCGGGGTCCACCGAACCCGGCGGGGAGGCGGACGAGACCGGGCGGGCCATCGCGCTCTGGAAGCTGTTGCGCTCGTCCGCGGCCGATGGCCCACTGCTCATCGCCGTGGACGACGTCCACCACGCCGACCCGCCGTCGCGGCGCTGGCTCGCCGAAACCGCCCGGCGCCTGGACCACTTACCCGTCCTGCTCCTCGCGACCGAACGCAGCCAGTACGACGTCGACCCGCCGTCCCCCGGTCTGGTGCACGCGCTGTCCCCCGCGCTCGTCCGCATCCATACACTCGCACCGCTGGACGCCGACTCGGGGGCGGAGCTGGTGCGTTCCGCGCTGGCGGACGCGTGGGGCGGACCCTCCACACCATCTCCGCTCCCTCCCCCGCCCCCTTCACCGGAGTGGGTGGCTGACTGTGTGCGGGCAAGCGCGGGGAGCCCGTTGCTGCTGCGGGCCCTGCTGGACGACGTAGGAAACCAGACGTCCGCCCCCCTGCCCGAGACCTGCGCGGCGCTCTATCCGGGCGCGTACCCCGCCGCGGTGTCCTGGTGGCTGGACAGCGCGGGTCCGGCGACCGCCGAGGCGGCCCGGGTGCTCGCCGCGCTCGACGACGTGCCGGAGGGCGGCGACGCCGAGCTGCTCGCCGAGACGGCCGGGGCCGATCCCGAGCGGGTACGGGGCTGGCTGACCGCCATGACCCGGCTGGGGCTGCTGTGCCCCGACGCCGCCGGGCGGCCCCGCTACGCCCATCCGCTGCTGCGGGACGCGGTGTTGACCGGCTTGCCCGCCGCCCGGCGGCAGGCGGCGCACCGGGCCGCGGGCGAACTGCTGCTGCGCCGCGGCGACCCCGCGGAGGCGGTGGCCCGGCAGCTGCTCAAATCGGGCACCGTCGGCGAGGCGTGGGCGACCGATGCCCTGCTGGACGCCGCGGCGGGGGCCGTCCGCGACGGCCGTACCGACGAGGCGCTGGTGCTGCTGCGCCACGCGCTGGCCGAGCCGATGTCGTCGGCCCGCCGCGCGGAGGTCCTGACGGAGCTGGGTTCCCTGGAGTTCGCCGCCGTGCTCTCCTCGTCCGGAATACCGCGGCTCACCGAGGCGATGCGGCTGCCGGACCTGCCGCAGCATCGGGTGCAGGCGGCGGTGGCGCTGGGCACGGTACTGGCCCGGCGCGGCGAGGCCCACGCCGCGTTCGACCTCCTGCGCAACTTGAAGGGACAGCTGACCGACCACCCCGATCTGCTCCGCACGGTACAAACCGCCTCGGCCCTGCTGGCCGACCACGACCAGACGATCCGCCAGACCGTGTACCGCTGGCTGCGCGAGACCGCCGAGAGCTCACCGCACCTGCTCGGCCCGACCGGCTTCGCCCTCCTCATCCGGTACGAGGCGACAGCGGGCCTCGCCTCGGCGGCCACGGCGATGAAACAGGTCCGAGTTCTGCTGGCCGAGCCGACCGACCCCCTCGCGGAGCCTTACCTCCTGGGCACAGCCGCGGCGGTGGCCCAGTGGGCCGACGAACTGGACGAGGCCCAACGGTTGGTGGAGCGGGGGCTGGCGGGGCAGCGGCCGTCGTTGCTGCACCCGATGCACGCGGCGCTGCTGAACGTGCGGGCCGATATTGCGGCGGCTCGGGGGGAGTTCGGGGAGCTGTTGGCCGGAGCTTGGGACGGGGAGAGGGAGCGAAGCCGAGGAAAAGGGCAGGGGGAAGGGGACAAGGGCGGGGTGTGCCCCGGAGGGGCACCGTGGGCCGGAGAGGGAGCTTCTCCCCGGAACGGCCCGACGAACACACAGGCGCACATACTCCTCGCACTGGTCGAGACGGGCCGCACCACGGAGGCCACACGGCTGGCCGACGGCCTCGACCTACGGGAGGCACACGACTCCTGGGAACTGAACCGCTTCCTGTACGCGCGGGGCGTGGTGCGGGCCGCGGCCGGTGACCACGCGGGCGCACTGGGGGACTTCCTGGGGTGCGGGCGCCGCCAGTCGGCGCGCGATGTGGTGAGCCCGGTCGTGACACCGTGGCGGACGGCCGCGGCAGAGTGCCGTGTCGCACTGGCCCGGCCACGCGAGGCACTGGCACTGGCCGAGGAGGAACTACGACTGGCCCAGGTGTGGAACACTCCACGCCTGGTGGGCCGTTCACTGCGCGTTCTGGGCAGGGCGACGGGCGGCCACCGGGGCCTGGCGTTGGCGGAGGAGTCGGTACGCGTCCTGCGGGACACCCCTGCCGTCACGGAACTGATCCTGGCCCTACTGGCCCAGGCTCGCCAACTCACCGAGTCCGGCGAACGAACCCGCGCCCGAGACCTACTCCGCGAGGCGGCCGACCACGCGAAACGCCTGGGCGTGGTACGCCTGCGCACCCTCGCCGAGGCATCCCTCCGCGAGGGCGGCGCCCGCCGCACGACAACGACCACCCTGACCGCCAGCGAGCACCGAATCGCCGCGCTGGCGGCGGACGGCCGAACGAACACGGAGATCTCGGAGCTGCTGCATCTGGCCCGGCGCACGGTGGAGACTCATCTGACCGGTGCTTACCGGAAGTTGGGGGTTCGGGGGCGGGGAGAGCTGGGGGGTGTACTGGGCCGGGTGAAGACCTCGCCTGACGCTTCCCCTTGATCGAGGACACCTGGAGGCTGGGTCTTGAGGTTCCAGAGGCTGAACAGTGCCAGGTGGGAAGCAAGTCCACGAAGCGGTCCTCGGAGGGGCGCCGGGGCGAGGCGAGCGAGTTCGTGCGGTCGTCGGGCCGGACGGTGACCGCGGTCGACCGGTAGAACGGAATCAACTCGGAATCGTCGCGGGGCCGGGTAAAGAGGGCTCTGTCCGGGGCTTCCCAGCTCACTGTCCGCCGACTTCCGGCCACACCCCGCTCCCGGGCGAGCCCGGCATGCCCTGCCTATCCACCCTCAGGTAGGACAAGGCGAACAATACGCGGGCGCCAATTCGACCCGGCTTCAAGCGGATTCGGACCCCACGGGTTGGCGAATTCGAGAAAGAAATGCTCTGCCCTGCGGAAACAAGGAGCGGCAGACGAGTCGACTGCTGTACGCCGGGTTCTGTCCGAACTGGGAGAATGTCTCCTGCGGCGACGCCGCGGCCTTACCGTAGAGGCGAGGTACCGACCCCGAGGAGAAGCACCAACCGTGCATGACGCACCGATCTACGACCAGCTGATCTCCGAGCGCGGCGACATACCGCTGCAGGCCCGCAACGAAGCCCGCAGGATCCAGCGCGAACTCGACTGGATCGTCAACTCCGGTCCCGCGTCCGGCGGTCTTCCCCCCAGACCCCCCGCCGCCTCGGTCCCGAGCGCCCGCGCCCTTCCCCCGGGATCCGGCTCCACCGGCTGGCTCTCCTGACGTAGCGTCAACTGCGGAGCGCGGTCCCGCTGTTCGCGCGGTCGCACCGAAACCGCCCTAGCGGGCGTTGCCGGGGCCGTCCTCCCGCTCCCCTTCGTCGGTGTCCTTCCCCGACGTACCCGAAAACCCCTGCAGCTCCAGCAGCCCCTTGACCTTCTCGGCGCTGCTGTCGCTGTTCTGGCCGTTCAGGTTCTGGCGGACGGAGTCCAGGATCGTCAGGCCCTGGGCGACCAGGCCCGCGGCGATCTCACCGAGGCCGTCAGCGCCGTTGAGGACATTGACGTTGGCGCCTGCGAGGCCGCCCGCCGCTTCCTTCACGATGAGCGGGAGCTGGTCGATCAGCATCCGGTCGAGGGCGACGCGGTCGTACGACGCGGCGGCCGCGGCCTGGATCTTCATGCGCTCCGCCTCCGCGATGGCGAGCACCCGGATGCGCTCGGCCTCGGCCTCGGCGGGCTTCACGATCTCGGCCACCAGCTGCTGCTGCCGCAACTTGGCGGCGCGCTCGGCCAGTTCGGTCTGAGCGGCGAGCACCTCCTGCTGCGCGTGGGCCTGCGCCAGCGGTCCGGCCTGCGCGGCCTGCGCCTGGGCGCGGTCCACCTCGGCCGAGTACTCCGCCTTCACGATCGCGGTCTGCCGGGCGTACTCGGCCTGGTTGCGCGCGGCGACCTGCTCCGCCTCCACCGAGGCCTGGGTGGCCTGGGCCTGGGCTATCTGGGCCTGCCGCTGGATGGCCGCCTTGTGCGGAGCGGACATGGCCTCGATATAGCCGGTGTCGCCGTCGTCGATCGACTGGATCTGCAGCGAGTCCACGATCAGGCCGATCTTCGCCATCTCGATCTTCGAGGTGTCCAGGACCTCCGCGGCGAGCTTCTGCCGCTCGGTGACGATCTCCTCGACCGTCATCGAGCCGATGATGGAGCGCAGATGCCCGGCGAAGATCCGGCCGGTCAGCACCGACATCTGTTCCTGGTCGGAGAGGAAGCGCTGCCCCGCGTTGATGATGCTCTCCGTGTCGTTGCCGACCTTGAAGGCGATGACGGCACGGACGTGCAGCGAGATGCCCTGCCTGGTGACACAGGTCTCGGTGACTTCGGCCTCGCACATCGACAGCGTGAGGAAGCGGGTCTTGCGGAAGACCGGGAGCACGAACTTGCCGTGCCCCGTCACCACCCGGAAGGGCGCGCCGCCCAGTCCCCGCCTGCCTCCCGAGATCAGCATCGCCTCGTCGGGAGCGGGAACGCGGTAACCAAACATGCTTGTCCTCCTCAGCCGGCGTCGGCGTGGCCGTCGCCCAGTACATCCAGCGGATCGGCCCACTTGATGACGTCGACCGCACGGCAGCCCCGGGACTCGATCACGAGCACCGTCGCTCCCGTCGGCAGGGGCTCCTGGGACCAGGCGAGAAAGGTCTCGGAGCCGCCTCTGACGCGCACCAGGATCTCGCCGGGACCGGCGGTTCCGCGCGTGCCGATGATCAGCTCCCCCGTGCGGCCGATCACGGCCTCATCCTGCACCACCGCCGGAAACCCCCCATCAGTCGGGTTGTCCTGTCGACTGTAGACCTACCGATACTGCTTGGGCAGTTTGAGGCCCCGCTCGGCCAGCAGGCTGCGCAGCCGGTCCGGGTAGTCGGTGATCAGACCGTCGACGCCGTCGTCGATGAGCTTGTTCATGGTGGCCGGGTCGTCGATGGTCCAGGGGATCACCTTGAGGCCGAGACGGTGCGCCTCGTCGACCATGCGAGCGGTGACGTAGGGCACGTAGTCGGGGTCGGTGACCTGGCCGTTCTGCGGGCTGCCGTGAACCGGCGAATAGGCACTCGCGCCGAAGGACCTGACGGCTTCGAGGGGGTCGCCGCCGAAGTCGTCGATGTCGATGCCGCCGAGCCAGGGGGAGGCGCCGGGTCGGCCGACCTGGAGGAAGTCCTTGTTGTCCAGCGCCACCAGCGGCAGCCTTGGCTCCACCTTGTGCATCGCCATCAGGGCGCCCCAGTCGAAGCTCTGGACGGTCACCTGGCGCAGCATGTGGGCCCGGCGGATCTCACGGGCGGTGACCTGCACGAACTGCTCGCGCGGTGCGGTCTCGGTGGGCGCGCCCGCCTCCACCTTCGTCTCGACGTTGAGCTTGACGTCGTGGGCGCGGTAGCTCTTCACCAGGTCGAACACCTCGCGGAGCAGGGGCATCCGGGCGCCGGGAGCCGCCACCTGCTCGGGGAAGGCGGGCAGCGTCAGGGAACCGCAGTCCAGCGTCCTGACCTGGGCGAGGGTGAGGGTGTTCACGTATTTCCCGACGTACGGGTACTGCGGGTCGTCCGGGACAACGGGCGCCGTGTCCTGGCACTTGGTGCCGGTGACCCGCCGGTCGTGGGTCACCACCGCCTGGCCGTCCTTGGTGATCTGGACATCCAGTTCCAGGGTGCTCACGCCGGTCTCCAGGCCGTGGGCGAAGGAGGCGAGCGTGTTCTCCGGCCGCAGTCCGAGCCCGCCGCGGTGCGCCTGCAGGTCGAAGACTCCGGGCTTGGGCCCGTGCCGCTCGCTCGCGCTTGCAGGTGCCGCGAGGACGCCCGCGGTGCAGGCCAGGGCCGCGGTGCGGGCGAGCGTGCCCGTAACGACTGAGGTGCGCCATCCGATCATGAGTGGGCCATCCTTTTCGGTCCGTTCACGGGTCCGTGCCGAATTCGGCCCACAGTATGGAGCGAGGTGGCCTCGCCGGGGAGGGTCCGAGATGGTGGCGGGGCGAAGCCTGGCTTAAATCCAGGCAGTTGGGCACCGCGCATCCCCTCGGACACCCCGCGGCGGCGCTGCTCAGCTCTTGGTGAACTTGTAGGTCATGCTGTCGCTCAGGACGCAGATGCTCGGCGACAGGACGATCACGCGCAGGGTGCTGGTGCGCCGGTCGTAATCGATGCCCTCCGCTTCGAAGGTGCCCGTGCAGCCGCTGCGCAGCGGGAGTTGACGCAGGGCCGTGACGTGACCGGTCACGTTGGTGCTGCCCGGCTCGGCGGACAGGTCGATCTGGAGCAGCGGCTTGGTGATGCCGAAGAGCGTGCCCGCCGGGTCGTCGGACGAGCAGAGCAACTGCGTCGAGGTGACGAAGTCGCAGCCCTGTACGTCACGTACGGCATGGTCGAGCGTGACGGTGGACGCCTGCGGGAGGTTCGCCGAGGGCGAGGTGCTCGAGTTCACGCCCGGCGTCGGGAAGACCAAGAATCTGGTCATGGTGCCGTACTCGCCGTTGACCATCCACGAGCCGCTCGGGGAGATGGTGACCCAGGAGTTGTTCAGCGCCTCCCCGGAGTTGAGCGTGTGGACGTACTCCGACCACGCGCCGCCCGGCGCCTGCACCCGGAACATCTTGGCGGTGCCGCCGTCGGCCTGGTACGGCTCGATGTAGTAGCCGTTGTAGGAGGCGTCCGGGTCGCCGACGTGGTTCCAGCCGCGGGCGTAGACGTCGATGGGTATGGTGCCGACCCCGGTGTAGCGGTTGGGGCTTCCGGCCGGCACCTCGACCGAGGTCAGGCCCTGGCTCTCGGCCAGCGCGTCGGCGCGGTCCGAGCCCACCTCGGTCCAGGTGTCCGCGGCGGCGGCGGGCACGGTGGCGGAGACGGTGAGGACACCGGCCGTGGCGAGCGTGACAAGACCGGCCAGGGCCGCGTGACAACGTTGCCGGGCGAGCATGCGCATGGGGTCTTCTCCTCGGTGGGGGGCGCTGGTTCGGCGCACAGTCTGGCCTGGAACCATGGACATGTACAAACCAATGCAGGGAACGCCAGGCGTCAACTCGGTATCCAGGAAACGGCAGTTACACCTGTGCGACCACGCCGAGTTCTGTACGCGCACGGGACGCGGCCCCGATCGCGACCGCCCCGTTTCCGAGCCCGGCCCGTACGACCCGGACCGGATGCCCGCTGACCGGCGGCTCGGCGGCGAGTGCGGCCCGTATCGATGGCTGGAGCAGATCCCATGCCCCGCTGACTCCGCCGCCGATCACGACCGTCGTGATGTCGGCCAGGCCCGCCGTGATCAGGATCGCGCGCGCCACTCCCGCGCCCGCGGCCTCGTACACGGCGATCGCGTCGGGGTCACCGTCGACCGCCGCCTCCGCGACACCTCGTGCGCTGAGAAGCCGTCCGGTCCGCTCGCCGTAGCGCGCCCGGATCGCGCGGCCGGAGGCGAGTGTCTCCAGGTGGCCGCGGCCACCGCAGGTGCAGGGCAGGTCTCCGAAGCCCGGGACGTGACCCACCTCGCCCGCCGCTCCGTGCGGGCCGTCGAGCAGTTCGCCGTTCAGCCACAGCGCACCGCCGACGCCCGTACCGAGGGTCATCCCGAGCACGAACGCTTCGCCCCTGACCGCGCCCTTGACCGCCTCGCCGCGGAGGAAGGCGTTCACGTCGTTGTCGAGGAAGGCCGGCACGCCGAGCGCCTCCTCCAGGGTCGCTGTCACCGCGAAGCCGGCCCAGGACTTGAAGGAGTCGCTCGCCACGAGGATGCGCCCGGCGCGGCTGTCCACGATGCCGGCGGCGCCGACGCCGATGCCGCGCAGTCGTGCGGGCACCCTGGCCCGGAGGACGCCGAGTGCGTCGAGCGCGGCGCGGACCATCGCCTGCCCGCCCTCGCTCGCCGGTGTCGGCACCTCCGTGGAGTCGACCACGTCGAGGTCGGCCGTACAGAGCAGGACCTGGGTGGTCGTACCGCCGATGTCGACACCTGCGAACACCTCGGGCGCCGGGCCGGCCTCGGAGGCGCTCACGCCTTCACCCCCGGGACGGCCTGCCGTTCCTCGCGCCGGCGGCGTTGCAGGACCGGGTCGGGCACGGGCACGGCGGCGATGAGCCGGCGTGTGTAGTCCGTCCTGGGGTGCAGGAGCGTGGTCGCGGTACTGCCCTCCTCCTCGATGCGCCCGGCACGCATGACGACGACGTGCTGCGCGAACTGCTGTACGACGGCGAGGTCGTGGGACACGAACAGACAGGCGAAACCCAGTTCGTCCTGGAGCTCGGCGATCACTTCCAGTACGGACCGCTGCACGCTCACGTCGAGCGCGCTCGTCGGCTCGTCGGCGACCAGCAACCGCGGATCGAGGACCAGTGCGCGGGCGAGGCTCACCCGCTGGCGCTGGCCGCCCGACAGCTCGCGCGGGCCGCGCTGCGCCAAGTCCCTCGGCAGCCGGACGCGTTCGAGTACGTCCCCGACCCGGGCCCGGCGCTCCGCCGAAGACATACCGCGGCGGTGGACACGCAGGGGCTCTGCGACGCACTCCCCCACGCTCATCCGGGCGTCGAGGGAGGCCACCGGGTCCTGGAGGACCACACCGACGCCGGAGAGCAGGGCGCGGCGGGCCCGCCCCCTGGTCCGGCCGAGATCGGCGCCGAAGAGCGCGACCGAACCGGACGACGGCGACAGCAGGCCGAGGGCGACCCGGGCCGCGGTCGACTTGCCCGAGCCGGACTCACCGACGAGGCCGACGGTCTCGCCGGGCCGGACCGTGAGCGAGACGTCGCTCAGCGCCCGCACCGCCCGCGGTCCGCGGCCGAACCGCACCGACACCTCCCGCAGGTCCACCACCGGGTCGGCGGAAGGCCGAACCTGGACGGGGCTTTCCCGCACCGCTCCCGGCTCGGCGACCGTCAACCGCGGCACCGCATCGAGCAGCCGCTTGGTGTACTCGTGCGTGGGGCGCAGCAGAACTTCCTCCACCGGCCCGGTCTCCACGACCTCTCCCTGGAGCATCACGGCGACGCGGTCGGCGAAGTCCGCCACGACCCCCATGTTGTGCGTGACGAGCAGAACTCCCGTGCCGGAGTCGGCGGCCAGTGCGCGCAGCAGGTCGAGGATCTCGGCCTGCACGGTGACGTCGAGCGCGGTGGTGGGCTCGTCCGCGATGAGCAGGCTCGGCGCGTTCGCGATCGCCATGGCGATGACCACGCGCTGCCGCTGTCCGCCGGAGAGCTGGAAGGGGAACGCGGACGCTCTTGTCTCCGGGTCCGGGATGCCTACGCGGCGCAGGAGTTCGACCGCCTCGCGGGCCGCCTCCTTAAAAGTGAGGGGCCGGTGGTTGCGTACGACTTCGGCTATCTGCGCGCCGATCCGGGTCAGCGGATCGAGCGCTGTCGCCGGTTCCTGGAACACCATCGACGCCGTACGGCCCCGGAGGTCCCTGAGGTCGGCCTCGGCGGTGGCGATCACGTCGGTCCCGTCGACCAGGCAACGGCCCGTGGCGCGGGCGCTGCCGGGCAGCAGCCCCATCGCGGCGAGCGCGACCGTCGATTTGCCGGAGCCGGACTCGCCGACGAGGGCGAGCGTTTCACCGGGCCGCACGTGCAGCGACACATCGCGTACGGCGGGCACGTCTCCCGTCTCGGTCGAGAAGGTGACGCCCAGGTTCTCGATCCGCAGGATGTCGGCGGTCATCCGCGCCCCCGTACGTCGAAGGCGTCGCGCAGGCCGTCGCCGATCGCGTTGAACGCGCAGACGACGACGATGATGGCGAGGCCGGGCGGCACGATGAGCCACCAGCGGCCGGAGTAGGCGGCGGTGAGACCGGCCGACAGCATTCCGCCCCAGTCGGTGGCCGGTGGCTGGACTCCCAGGCCCAGGTAGGACACGTAGGCGACGAGCAGGATGGCGTCCGCGACCTGGAACGTCGCCGCCACCACGATCGTCGAGACCGAGTTGGGCAGGATGTGCCGGGCGATCGCCCGGCCGTGCGTGCCCCCGATGGCGCGGAGGGTCAACACATAGTCCCTGCCCTTGAGGGTGAGTGTCTCGGCCCGGATGAGGCGAGAGGGCACGAGCCACGACACCAGACCGAGGATGAGGACGAGGCCCCAGGTGTCCGGGGTCGTGATGGCGGAGACCACGAGGAGGATGAAGAGCGCCGGGATGGCGATGCCGGCGTCGACGACGCGCATCATGACCGCGTCGATCCAGCCTCCCGCGTATCCCGCGATCGCTCCCCAGAGTGTGCCGATGACGGTCGCGAGGATGCCGGCCGCGAGGCCGACGAGAAGGGACACCTTGCCGCCGAACATGAGCCGACCGAGCTCGTCGTGTCCGACGGCATCGGTGCCGAGCAGATGGGCGCCGCTGGGCGCCAGATTCACCTGTGTGAGGTCCGTGTGGGTCTGGTCGGTCGAGTAGAGCAGCGGGCCGAGGAAGCAGAAGAGCAGGAAGAGCACGACCACGGCCAGTCCCGCCACGGCGAGCTTGTTCCGCGTGAACCGGCGTACGGAGAGGCTGTACCCGGCGACGGTTTCCACGGTCAGTACGGCGCTCATGTCCGGCCCGCCTTCACTCGGGGATCGACGATCCGCTGGACGATGTCGGCGAGCAGGGTGCCGATGACGGTCGCGACGGAGATGACGAGGACGCAGCCGAGCAGGACCGGATAGTCGGAGGACTGCGCGGCGCTCCAGAACAGCAGCCCCATCCCTGGGTAGTTGAAGAGCTGTTCGACCACGAGCGCGCCGCCGAAGAGCACCGGGATGTAGTAGCCGAGCATCGCGATGACCGGCGTGAGCGAGTTGCGGAACACATGCCGCCACAGGATGGCGCGCGGCCGTGCGCCACCGGCCCGCGCGGTCCGTACGTAGTCCTCGGAGAGGTTCTCCAGGGTCGCGGCGCGCATGTACCGGCTGAACACGGCGACCATGGAAGCGGCTCCGGCGACGACCGGCAGGACGAGCGCGTTCGGCTGCGCGAGCACCTGCCCGAGGGTGTCTCCCTGGGGTGCCTGCGAGGGGAACCAGGGCAGGAGTTGGGTGAACACGAGGACCAGCACGAGGCCGAGGAAGTACACCGGGGTCGCGTACGCGACGAAGCTCAGTGTCGTGATGACGTAGTCCGCCGGCTTGTTGCGCCGGACCGCCTGCCACATGCCGAGCGGGATCGCGAGCGCGAGCCCGACCACCGCGGACAGCACGGTGAGGACGAGGGTCTTGGGGAGGCGCTGCTCGATGAGCCGCGACACCGCCTCGTTCAGGGTGAACGACGTGCCGAGGTCGCCGTGCAGGAGGTTGCTCAGGTAGTAGACGTACTGCACGGGCAGTGAACGGTCCAGGCCCTGCTCGTGGTTGAACTGCGCGATCTGCTGGGCCGTGGCCTGCGGGCCGAGGATCCCGCGTGCGGGACCCCCGGGCAGCGCGTGCAGGAGGCAGAAGACGACCACGGTCACGATGAGGATCACGGCGAGGGACTGCAGGACGCGCCGGGCCAGGTAGAGGAGTGTCTCCATGCGGTCAGCTGTTCCACTTCCACTGGGCCGGGTGGAAGTTGGCGAGCGAGTCCTGCGAGAAGCCGCCGAGGCCTTCCTTGACGACCGAGATCTGGTAGTCGGGCTCCGGCAGCCAGATGACCGGCAGGTCCTTCGCCACGGCCGCGCTGTAGTCCTGCACCGCCTGCGCGTCGTTCGACGTCGTGGACGCGGAGATCAGCTGGTCGACCTCCGGGTTGGAGTAGTTGCCGAAGTTCGAGCCGCCCTTGGTCTGGAAGAGCGAGTCACCGGTGGGGAAGGCGTTGAAGTACCAGCTGCCCGCGGTGCCGAAGAACGAGAGCTGCCACTTGCAGACCGACTCGCCCGCGGTGCACGGCGGGGTCTGGGACAGCACCGAGTTCACGGGCGCGGTCTTGATGGTGAACTTGATCCCGGTCTTCTCCAGCGAGGACTGGATCGCGCTCATCATGTTGTCGGTGACCGTCGAGCCGGACTGCGACAGCACCTCCATCTGGAACTTGGTGCCCTTGGCGACGCCTGCGCCGCACTGCGAGGCACCACTGCCGGCGTCCGTGCAGACCATGACGCCGTCCTGTTCGGTCCAACCGTGGCTGATCAGAAGCGACTTGGCCGCCGAGGTCGAGAACGGGTACGGGTTGTTCTTCTGCGTCGGCGAGAGGAAGTCCGAGGACTGGCCCTGCGGGATCGGGCCGTAGCCCGGGACGGCGGTCCCGTTGAAGATGACCTTCGCCAGACTGTCCTGGTCGATCGACTTCTGGACCGCCTGGCGCGCGTACAGCTGCTTGAACACGGCACCCATGGAGGGGTTGTTGAAGTTGTACGGCATGTACGTGATCGCCCAGCCGGACCACGGCTTCACCGTGTAGCCCTGCGCGGTGAAGCTGTCCTCCTGGTCGAGGTCGGTCGCCTCGATGTAGCCGTAGTCGACGCTCCCGGAGCGCAGCGCGTTCTTCTCGGCGTCGGCCGTCGTGAACGGAAGCAGGTTCACGGTCGCGATGCCGGGCTTCTCACCGCCGTCGTACTTCTTGTTGGCGGCGAGCACGACCTTGCCGGAGGTCGAGAAGGACTTGACCGAGTACGGGCCGCTGATGGTCTTCCACAGCGAGTCCTTCTCGTACCCGGAGATGTTCTTCGCGGCATCGTTGAGGTAGGTCCACACCTGCTTGGCGCCCGCGGTCGTCCGGTCGGCGTCCGACACCGCGGCCGTGGCACTCGTCTTGTCCCAGGCGTGCTGTGGCAGCGGGTGGATGTCGTTCAGCTCGTTGGCGAGCATCCACTGCGAGTTGTAGGCCTTGTCGAACGTGATCGTGAAGTGACGGTCGTCGACGGTCCTGAGCGAGGTCCAGTCGTCCGGCGCCTTGCCGGGGTTGTAGCCGGCCCACTCGTCCTTGTTCGCCTTGATGAGGTTGAACCAGAACTCGACATCGCGCGAGGTGATCGGCTTGCCGTCGCTCCAGGTGCGGTCGCCGAGCGTGATCTTGACGCTCTTGCCGTCGGACGCGAAGTCGGCGGCGGTGGCTATCGACGCCTTCTTGTTCCAGGCGACCTTGCCGGTCGAACCGTCGTACGCGACCAGGCGCTCCCACAGGCTGTCGGAGATGGAGCTGTTGTTGGTGTTGAGGTGGGCCGCGGTGCCGATCGGCAGGATCCAGTTCGGGGTGAAGTTCGCGGGCAGCGCGTAGTTGATGGTGTCGGGGGACGCGGACGACGTACCGCCCGATCCTGAGCATCCGGCGAGCAGCAGTGCGCCCGCCGTAACGACGGCACCGGCGACAAGTGTCGTGCGAGCAGGGGACATGGCTCTCCTCAGGATCCGCAGGGGAAACGACGACGGGTGGCGGGAGTCAGTCAACGACCCGACTGGTCGAAGAAACAGACGCGTTCCTGTAAAAAGCCTGTTTCTGCTGTTCTGAAAAAAGTGGAAGAGCCGGTTCTGGACGTACTCTCATCGCCTCGGACCCCACGTCGGAGGTTATTTCGCCCATGACTGAAAAAACCCATGCCTGACCGGAGCCCGACGCACCGCAGGGGCGTCACCGGCGTCTCGTCGCTGTCCGAGCGGGTCCTCGAACTGCTCGCCTCCGGGCAGGCCACCACCCGCACCGAGCTCGCCGAACTGCTCGGCGCCGCGCCGTCGACGATCTCGCTCACGGTCGGCCAGCTCGTCGCCCTCGGGCTCGTCGCGGAGGAGGGCACGCGCTCCTCCACCGGAGGCCGCCCGCGCAAGGTGCTGCGCCTCGGCGGCAGCGAGGGGTTCGCGATCGCCGCCGAACTCGGCGGCAGACACGCCCACGTCGGTGTCGTACTCCCCGGTGGCGGGATCACCGATGTCTCGACGGTGCCGTTCCCGACGGCGGACGGGCCGGAGGCCGCGCTTCCCGGGCTCGCCGAGACACTGGAGGCGCTCGCCGAGCAGCACGGCCGGCACCTGCTCAGAGGCGTCGGCCTCTGTCTGCCGGGTCCGGTCGACGTCGAGTCGGGCGTCGTGACACTCCCGGCGCGCATGCCCGGCTGGAACAGCTTCCCCATCCGGGCCTGGTTGGAGGACCGCTTCGGCGTTCCGGTCGCGATCGAGAACGACGCCAACTGCATGGCCGTGGGCGAGCACAGCGTCCAGCCCGCCGGGCGACGCCAGTCGATCATGGTGAAGACGGGTTCCGGCATCGGCGCAGGCGTCATCGTCGACGGGCGGCTGTACCGGGGCGGATCCGGCGCCGCGGGCGAGATCACCCACGTACGGGTCGAAGCGGGCCACGCCATCCCGTGCTCCTGCGGCAACACCGGCTGCCTGGAGACCGTCGCCTCGGGCGCCGCCCTGGTCCGCATCCTGCGCGAGAGGGGCCTCGACGTCACCTCGGTCGAGGACGTGGTCCGCCTCGCGTCCGACGCCGACCCGGAGGCGACCCGCGCCGTCCGCCAGGCCGGCCGGTACCTCGGCATGGTGCTGGCCGCGAACGTCAACTTCTTCAACCCCGACGCCGTGTACCTCGGGGGCATCGTCTCCACCCTGGAACCGTTCGTCGCCGCCGTACGCAGTCAGCTGTACGAGGGCTGCCATCCGCTGGTGACCAAGCACCTGGTGATCGAGCGGGCGAGCCTCGGGGCGGACGCCGGGCTCGTCGGCGCCGGGCAGTTCGCCCTCCAGCACGCCCTGGCGCACGCGCTCCACACCGTGACCGCAACCTGACCCCCAGCCCGGGGCCATGCCGCTAGGAGAAAGCCATGCCGCGATCCCGTACCGCCGTCGCCCGTCCCGTCATAGCCGTCGCCGGACTCGGCATCGAGTCGTCGACGTTCTCGCCCGCGCGGACCGACGCTCCCGCCTTCCATCCGCTGCGCGGCGCGGACGTCCTGACGCGCTACCCGTTCCTGGCGCCCGGGACCCCGCTGCGCGAGGCCGCCGAGTGGCGCGGCGCGCTCGTCGGCAAGGCGCTTCCCGGCGGCACGGTGACCGTCGAAGCGTTCGCCGAGCTGAGCGACGAGCTCGTCGAGAGGCTCGCGGACCTGCCGCCCCTCGACGGCCTCTGGTACGACATCCACGGCGCCATGACGGTGGAGGGCATCGACGACGCCGAGGCCGTCCTGCTGGCCCGGGTCCGCGCGACCGTCGGGCCCGACGTGATCGTGTCCACCTCGATGGACCTGCACGGGAATGTCTCGCGCGAGCTGGCCCACATGAGCGACCTGATCACCTGCTACCGGACGGCCCCGCACGAGGACCATCTGGAGACGAAGGAACGGGCCGCGCGCAATCTCGTGGACCTGCTCACGACCGGTGCGCCCCGGCCGGTCAAGGCCTGGATCCCCGTCCCCGTGCTGCTGGCCGGTGAGCAGACCTCGACGCGCATCGAACCGGCCAGGAGCGTCTACGCCGCGGTCGACGACGTGGAGGCGACGGACGGCGTCCTGGACGCCGCGATCTGGGTCGGATACGCCTGGGCGGACGAGCCGCGCAACCGCGCCGCGGTCGTCGTCACCGGCTCCTCCGCGCCCGCCGTCATCGCGGGCGCGGGACGGCTGGCCCGCGGATTCTGGGAGGCGCGGCGCGCGTTCGCGTTCGTCGCGCCGACCGGGTCACTGGACGAGTGCCTCGACGAGGCGCTCGCCTCCTCCCCCGACGCCCGGCCCTACTTCATCAGCGACACCGGGGACAATCCGACGGCCGGCGGCGCCGGAGATGTCACCTGGGGGCTCCAACGGGTGCTCGCCCGGCCGGAGTTCAAGGACCCGTCCGGGCCTGTGGTCATCTACGCCTCGGTGCCGGGCCCGGACGCCGTCGAGGTCGCCGAGAAGGCGGGCGTCGGTGCGACCGTCACGGTCACGGCCGGAGCCGAGGTGGACGACCGGCATGCCGGGCCGGTCACGATGACCGGGGTGGTCCACGCGGTGCGGCACGGGGACCGGGACGCCGGGACCGAGGTCGTCCTGCGGGTCGGCAGCGTGCACGTGATCCTGACCCGGCTGCGCAAGCCGTACCACCATGAGCACGACTTCACCGACCTCGCGCTCGACCCGCGCGGCGCCGACGTCGTGATCGTCAAGATCGGCTACCTCGAACCGGAACTGTTCGACATGTCCGCCGGCTGGAAACTCGCGCTCACTCCGGGAGGGGTCGACCAGGACCTCGTCCGCCTGGGCCACCGCCGCATTCGCCGCCCCATGTTCCCGTTCGACCCGGACATGACTGCCCCCGACCTCACTGCCCGGATCATCGCGCCCTCGAACGAGCCGCTCACCGGACAGGACGACTGAGCCGGCGGGGCACCACACCGCCGGGCAGGGTCTCCCTGCCCGGCGCCGCGCTGGTGTCAGTGGTTCACGCACTCGTTCCCGGAGGCCGGGTTCAGCAGCCCCACCACGTTGATGGAGTTGCCGCAGACATTGAGGTCGAGGTCGACGGGGATCTGGACGACGTTGCCCGACAGGACACCGGGGCTGTCCACGGCGACACCGACCGGGTCGGGTTCGGCCGCGGCGGTGCCGGCGGTGAGCAGCAGGGCGGCGCCCGCCAGCCCGGTGGCGGCCATCAGACGGATACGCATAGCAAGCTCCGATCAGTCGCGGGGTTGCGAGTGCCTCCACCATCACCTCGGCAGCCGCCGGACGACATCGCTGTACGCCCGAACGGGGCCGCATCCCTGCGAGGGCCGCCTGAACCGAGCCTGCCTGGGACGCGTCGCGCGGGGCGTACGGAATGCCCGTAGCGTAAGAGGAGGTCAGGTGGAACAGGGAGAGATCATGTCAACCAGCCAGCCCGATTCGCCCTCGCCGTCCGACGACGCGACGACCCCCGACGCGCTGCTGCACACCGGCTCCGGAGGCGATGTGACGCCCGAGGACCTGGTACTCGCCGCGGGCCGTGACATCACCCCGAGGAACCTCGCCTGGGCCGAGCGCAAACTGACGGCGGAGGGACCCTCGGCCCTCGACAAGCTGCTGCCCTAGGGTCCGAGGTCGCGAGTCACCCCAAGGGGCCGGAACCCTCCGGCGCTCGGCCGAACCTCGTACGCCCGCATGGAGTTGGGGCGGCAAGCGGGGCATGGAGCGCATCCGTTCGTCCAGGTTGACGGTCGACCATCGGACAGCGCTGTGCAGGAGGACGGGTGCGCCGCAAACTGTCCTGATCCGGACCTACCTGGTGGGGCGGTGAGCCCTGACGCAAAATCCTCCGCCCCCTCACTTCGGAACGGGCTCTCCTGCGACACTGAACCGTATGGATCCCCGACACCTGAGACTCGGCCGCCGTCGTATCTGGATGCTCAGCGGGGTCTGCTTCCTGGTGCTCGGGCCTGTCGGATTCTCCCTGGGTGGCTGGATTCCCCTCGTGGTGCTCGCCGTCGCCCTCCTCGTGGCCACGTCCGTCTCCCACTGGAGAGCACCGAAATGGCTCGCGCCCGCCGTCGCCAAGGGACAGCGCGAGAGCCGCCAGGACGTCGCCACCTTCTGTGTCGTCATCGCCGTCAGCGGGTACGCCCAGCCCCTGGCGCTGCCCTCCGCCTCCTCCCAGGACATGGCAGCTCTTCGTCTGGAGGCGCACCGGGCCGCGGCCGACGACGATCTGTCCGAGGAGCTGCGAGGCCTCGCAGCCGACGCACTCGGCGCAGCGGACCACGCCCACGCGGAGGACACACCGGCGGCCTGGCGAGCGGCGCGGGCGGGCTCGGAGCGGCTGGCGCATGCCGCCCAGGAGGGCAACCCCTACGTGCGCCAACTCCTCATCCAGTGGGTCGAGGGAAACCCGGCCGCGGAACACTGAGCACGGAGACTGAGCACGGCCCGGCGGGCCATGTGGCTCAGGAGACGCGGACCGCGCCCGAGACGATTGCGGCATGCCGAAGGCGGGGGCGCCACGGCCGCGGGAACGCGGCGTTCACGACCCCGCTTCCTTCCGCAGAAAGTTGCTCACCTGGCAGGCCAGGCTGTCCCTGCCCGTGTCGGGACGCTCGCCGGCGTCCACCGCAAGCTCGCAAGAGGCGATGTCGCCGGCCCACAGATACCGCTCGGTCCACTCCTCGTCGACCTTGAGCTGGATCTGGATGTCCACCCGCGAAAGCCGGGCGTCGGGGCAAGCCGCGTACAGGACGGAGGTGGCCCGGCGCAGCGGGTAGATGTCGTAGCCCTCGATGAACTGTGAGTTCCGCCAGTCGAGGAACGCGCTCTCGCCGTCGTCGCCGACGCGGATATCGATCTGACCGTCTTCGAGATGAATACCGAAACGCTCACTCGTGCGATTTTCGACGGTGACACGAAACCGGAAGTAGGTGAGTTCCTCGGCGGCGTCGTCACGCCCACGCGGTGGCTCCGCCTTCTCGACGCCGTGGACGCGGACGCGGAGGCCGGCATGCTCCTCGTACTCCTGCCAGTCCCCGACCACGTTCAGCTCGCGCACAGTGCACCTCTCCACCTCAGAGAGCTGCTTCTTATCTGTGCTCTCGACGCAGTGTCAAATGAGCGGGACATGCGGTGGCCAGGGAATTCCCTTTGCTTGATCGGCGATCAAGCCGTGCGCAGCCACAATCCTTCCCGGGGCGGTTCGCCGGCCTTTCCTCACGTGCCGCACATCACGTTCCGCGGCGTCTCACTCGCCCGCGCGCAGCGTCCGCATCTGCTCGTCGAGCGGAGCCAGTCCGACGTCGTGGCGACGCTCGTCGAGGGTCTGGGGCCGGCGGACCGGATACGGGCGCAGGGTCACCGGATCGACGCGGGTGCCGTAGAACTGCGGCTGCCCCTGTTCGACGGCGCAATGGTCGGCGATGTAGGCGTGGTGCAGGGCGGGGCAGCGCCCGTCCGCCGCGGCCTGCGCGATCAGATCACGGCACCTGAGCTGGAAATTGAGGTCCGGGGCGTGCAGAAGGATCATGAGGGCTGCCGTCGAGGCGGGAGCGCCGACCAGGTCGGCGGCCGGCCAGCCATGGTGGTCGACGATCGTTCTGAGGGCCGCCGCGTTGGCTCCGCGGCGTTCGTCGACGGCACGGCGGGACCGCGGGCCGGGGTTCGCCCCGGCCTGCCGCATCAGGCGACGCTCCTCGTCAGCCCTGCGCTCCAGTTCTCCGGCGAGAGCCGTCGCGAGCGCCGGAACCATGCTGTGTGCCCCCACCCGGTCCCGCCGCTCGTCACGACTGACGGCAAGGTGACCTGAGGAACCCTTCATCGCGTCTCCTGAAGGACCAGCGCGAACCACACCCTCTTGCCCGTGGTACCGGGTTCGGGCGGCGCGATGCCCCAGTCGTCGGCCAGTGCGGCCACGATGGCCAGTCCGCGTCCCGACTCCTCGGCTCTTTCCGCCGTACGGGGACACGGCAGCGCGGACGAGCGGTCGGCGACCGTCACGCGCAGGTCGCGTCGGCTGCACTCCACGGTGACGGTGATCGAGTCGCCGACGCCGGGGTGGCTGCCGTGTCTGATGGCGTTGGCGAACAGCTCGCCCGTCGCCAGGACAGCGTTGTCAACGGTCTCTGCCGGCACCCGCAGACGCATCAGGTACTCGGCAACCATGGACCGCACGCCTGACGCGCGTGACGGGTGGGCGGGGACCGTCGTCCGCAGGAGGTGGGTCCTGCTCTCCGGGATCAGTGGCGCAACCGGACTCACGACGGCGGCCTCGGCGGGCCGGCTCCGCCCCGCCGGTGCGTGGTCATCGGCCGGGTGGACGTCACGCGCCAGTGAGGGCGACGGCCCGCGGCGATGCGCCCTGGATGCCGTCATCGGTCCTCCTTCGAGTGCAGCACGGTGGGGGACGGTCTCGATGGCTGCTTCTGCAGCCAACACGCCGGACCAGGGCCAGGACCAGGGGGAACAGGGGTTGTCCGGTTGCTGGCCCGTAGTGGCGTGGCAGGCATGTTCGACCGGGTGAGGGACGTGAGCGGGGGCCGGGCCGAGGTGCGCCGAAGCGGTGGCACCGGGTGGCCCGGCGTGCTCGGCAAGCGGGTACTGGTCACCGGGGGCACCCGGGGGCTCGGCGAGCAGATCGTGCGGCTGCCGGCAGCCGAGGGTGCACAGGTGGCGACCTGTGCCCGCACCCCGCTCGGTCTTGCGGCACTGGCCGACTCGCTGGACGCTCCACTGTTCACCCAACCGCTCGACGTCACCGAACCGGAGCGTCTCGAGGCCTTTGTCACGGCCGCGGCGAAACGTTTTGGCGGTCTCGATGGGGTGGTGGCCTGCACGGGCGGATCTCACGGGGGCTCCTTCGTGCAGGCGCGCGTCGCGGACCGGGCGGCCACCTGGGAGGTGAACGTCGGCCGTACGGCACGGCTGTTGCGCGCCGCGGTCCCGCATCTGCGGGCCGCCGCCGGCGGGTCGGTCGTGGTGATCTCGTCGATCTCCGGCTGAAAGCGCGGTCCGCCCGTCCAGTACGGGGTCGCGAAGGCCTCGCAGATCCACCTGGCGGCGTCGCTCGCCCGGGAGTTGGCTCCGGACGGAATCCGGGTGAACGCCGTCTCCCCCGGGTCGATGATCATCCCGGGCAGGCGCTGGGACCGTATGCGGCGGGAGGACCCCGAGGCCTTCGCCGGATTCCTGGCCGCGGAGTTCCCGGGCGGAGAGCCGGTCGCGCCCCAGGAGGTCGCCCGTGTGGTGGCTTTCCTGCTGTCCGACTGGTCGAGCGGGATCTCCGGAGCACATCTCCCCGTCATCCGGGCCCAGAACGCGCCCTCGCCCGACGGCTACTAAGGCACCAGGGACGATTGAGCCAAGAGGTCGCTCCATCATGCCACCGCCCCCAGCACCGGACGGGCCTTGCGTTCGAACTCCTGCACAAGGGGCTCGTGGCGGCGCGACTCCAGCCGCCCGCGGAAGTCGCGCAGTGCCTGGATCGACCGTTCGCTGTGCACGGTGCTCAGGGTGTCGAGGGCCTCCGTGGCGGTGCCGAGGGCCTCGTCGAGGCGGCCCTGCTGCAGATGGGCGGTCGCCAGCACGGAGCGACTGATGGCCTGGCGCCTGCGACGGTCGGCGTTGGCGCTCAGCGACTCGCCCGCGGTGCGCTCCGCCTGCGTGGCAAGCCCGAGGTCGCGGAAGCAGAGCGCGGACTCGGCCTGAAGATAGTGATGGTCGAGGTAACGCACCCAGGCTGATTCCTGCCCGGCTCCCCGGCTGGCGTCCAGTTGGCGCTCCGCCATGCGCAGGGCCTCGGTGGCCTCGGCCGAGCGGCCCTGGGCGGCGTGTCCGCGCGCCGACATGGCGTACAGGCGCATCAGACCGAGCGGGCTGCCCGCGTCCTTCGCGGTGGCGATGCCGGCCCGGGCCAGGGCCACCCCCTCGTCGGGGCGCCCGAGGCTGGTGGCCAGATGGGAGAGCCCGGCCAGGATCTGGCCGCCGAGGACCCGGTCGCGTCCTTCGGCGCACAGGCGCAGCGCCTGGGTCATGTAGCGCTGGGCGAGGCCGTACTCCCCCGCGTCGTAGGAGCTCCAGCCGGCCATCGCGGCCAGGCGCGCGGCGGCGGCGTACAAGGTGCGCTGCAGATGCGGCGGCGTACCGCGCCGCTGGAGCATCGGGACGACCTCGGTGGAGAGGTAGTGGACGATGCTGGTGCGCACTCCGCCGCCGCCGTACTGGTTGTCCATCTGGTCGAACATGGCGATCATCGCGTGGACCTGCTCGACCGGTCCGCCGCTCGCCGCCAGATGCGGCCGGTCGTCGTCCTGGTGCTCCAACAGCCAGAGCAGCCATGCACGTTGGGGGTTCGTCAGCGCGGCGGCGACGAAGGGGACGGAGCCGAGGAGGCTGCGGCGGGAGATGTCGGTGGACCCCAGTTCGGCCAGGGTGTGAAGGGTTTCTGCCACGTCTTCGCCGTAGCGCAGTGCCCGGCCCGCGACGGGGCGCTGCTGATCGGGGAGGAAGCCGAGGTCCGCGGGTGACACGGCGCGGCCGAGCCGCTCGGACAGCACGGATGCGATCAACTCGGGTGTGGTGCCCCGTGGTTGCTGGCCCTGCAGCCAGCGGGTGACCGATGCCTTGTCGTAGTGGGAGTCGGCGCCCTGACGGCGGCCCAGTTCATTGACCCGGCAGGCGAGTGAGGCATAGGAGCAGGCAGCGTCCTTGAGGGCCACCGCCAGCGCCTTGTTGGCCCCTGCGGGTGCCCTGCCCGGGCTCCTCGATTGTCCGTCGGTCACGGTGGCCATCCCGGTCTCGCATCACGGTCACGTGCAGCCGCGTCCGGCCGTACGTGCCCCCGATGCACCAATTCCCGTACGACCCAACGCAGTTGACCCCCTCTCACCGTTGACGGTGCGACAGGTCACTCGATCACTATGGTGGCCGACACACTCAACATGCAACCGGCGTTCTGATAATTTCAGAACGATCCGCATCGCTCTGTCTCTGTCAACGACCGCGTGGCACACTGCTCGCTGTGATTGCCGTACAGGGAGGTAGGACGTGAGCGACAACCGCTCCGGCGGCAGCGCACCCACCGTCCTGCGGATGGTTCTCGGCAAACGGCTGAGGCAACTGCGGGAAACGGCCGGGGTGTCGTTCGAGGACGCGGCCCGCGCCATCGAGGTCACCCCCCTCACCGTCCGCAGGATCGAGAAGGCCGAGGTCGGACTCCGCATCCCGTACGTGAGGGAGTTGCTGCACACCTACGGTGTTCCGGCAGCGGAGACAGAGGACTTCCTCACCATGGCCAGGGAGGCCAACCAGCCGGGGTGGTGGTACAAGTACCGCGACGTGCTGCCCGAGTGGTTCAGCGCCTACGTGAGCCTGGAGAGCGAAGCCAGCGTCATCCGTCTCTACGAACCCCACTACGTTCCGGGGCTGTTGCAGACGTACGACTACGTCACGGCGCTCATGCGGGTCGGCTTCCCCAGCGAGTCGAAGGAGGAGATCGCCCGCCGTGTCGACCTGCGCGTCAAGCGCCAGGACCTGCTTGCCAAGCCGGACGCGCCCGCGATCTGGGCCGTCCTGGACGAGACGGTGCTGCGCCGTCCGGTGGGCGGCGTCGAGGTGATGCGGGCCCAGATCGACCGGCTCCAGGAGGTCCTGGACATGCCGAAGGTCAGAATCCAGATCATGCGCTTCGAGGTGGGGGCACACCCCGGCGCGTTCGGTCCCTTCCACCACTTCCGCTTCGGCTTCTCCGAACTGCCCGACGTCATCTACACCGAAAGCCTCGCCGGCGCGGTCTACGTCGACCGTCCCGACGATGTCGTCACCTATCTCGAGGTACTGGACCGGATGTCCGTGCAGGCGGAGCCGGTCGCACGAACCAGGACCATCCTGGCTGAACTGCGTAAGGAGTTGTGATCCATGGAACGCATGGGCCCCATCCACAGCGGCATGCCGGCCGTCGACCTGGGCACCGAGGGCTGGCAGAAGCCCTGGAGCGGTACCAACGGCGGGAGTTGCGTCGAGGCGAAGCGGCTGCCCGACGGCAGTGTCGCCTTCCGTCAGTCCAGGGATCCGGAGGGTCCCGCGCTGGTCTACACCCGGGACGAGATGGTCTCGTTCCTGCAGGGCGCCAAGTCGGGCCAGGCGGACTTCCTGATCGCCTGAGGCCCTCCACCGCATTGCCGAAGGGCCGGCACCGCCTCACCCGCGGGACCGCCACTACGGCTGTACAACCGGACAACCCGCACGCACCCTCCCGCCGTGCGGGTTGTCCCCTCACACTGAGGAAGTCGGTCGTCCTGCGGAGGGAGTGGGTGCGGTGATGCACCTCCACCAGGCCCTCACCCGGTGCCGGACGCTGGTCGTCGAGGGCCCTGACGGGATCGGCAGGAGCGGCCTGACCGCCAAACTCATCCATCATGGATTCCTGATCCGGCGCTCGCGCGGGCACCTCCACCACGTGGACCCGATCCGGCCCTACCGCGAACTCCTGGCCACCCCCGGCCGGTTGGCCGTCGACGGCGGCATCATCCACGAACTCGTGTACGGACCCCTGCTCCGTGGGTGCTCCCGGGTGACCTGGATCCAGGCGCTCGACTTCGCCGAAGCGGTCGCCGAACGCGAGGGCGCGCTCGTCCATGTGAGGGGCACGGCGGACGACGACACCGAGGCGGTCGGCGCGTACGAGCGAGCATTCCGCACCCTGGCCGAGCACGCCCCCGTCGTGACCTACGACGCGGTGGACCTGAGCCGGCCGGCCCACGGCCCCGCTCCGCCTTGCCCTCAACTCAGGGGCTGCACACAGACGTTGACGATAGGTTGGCGACAGACCGCGTGACGCACGGTAAAGGTAGGAGATATCCCATGGCAGACGGCCGGCCCACCCCCGACCAAGAGGCATTGTCCAAGATCGACACCACGGTGCCGCACTCGGCCCGCATCTGGAACTACTGGATGGGCGGGAAGGACAACTACGAGGTCGACCGGGAGGCGGGCGACGCCTATCGCGAAGTCGCCCCGAACATCGAGACGATGGCTCGCGCCTCCCGCGACTACCTGATCCGCACGGTGACCTTCGTGACGGCCGAACTCGGTATCCGCCAGTTCCTCGACATCGGCACCGGCCTTCCCTCGTACGACAACACCCACCAGGTCGCCCAGCGCATCGCGCCCGAGTCGCGCATCGTGTACGTGGACAACGACCCGCTGGTGCTCCGCCATGCGCAGGCCCTGCTCACCAGCACGCCCGAGGGCGTCACGAACTACATCGACGCCGACCTGCACGAGCCCGAGAAGATCATCGAGGCGGCAGGGAAGATCCTGGACTTCGACCAGCCGATCGCCCTGATGCTGATGGGCATCCTCGGCCACGTCCAGGACTACGAGGAGGCCAAGTCGATCGTCAGCCGCCTCCAGGCCGCCCTGCCCTCCGGCAGCTACTTCGTGCACTACGACAGCACCGACACCGACGCCGCGCTCAAGGAGGCCCAGCAGGGCTACGACGACACCGGCGCCGTCCCGTACGTGCTGCGCAGTCCCGAGCAGGTCAGCGCGTACTACGAGGGCCTCGAACTGCTGGAACCCGGCATCGTGTCGTGTCCGCTGTGGCGTCCGGAGCCCGGTACCTCGCCCGAGCCCACGGACGTCCACGGCGGTGTGGCCCGCAAGCCGTGACGGTCAGGATGCCCTGACGGTCAGGACCCCGGCGCCGGTTCGATGTTCTGGTTGAGCCGGAACAGGTTGCCGGGGTCGCGGTCGGCCTTGATGCGGGCCAGGCGCGCGTAGTTGTCGCGATAACTGGCCCGCACCCGCTCCTGGCCCTCGTCCATCATCATGTTGACGTAGGCCCCGCCCGCGGAGAACGGGTGCAGCGCGTCGAAGTAGTCGACCGTCCACCGCTTGATGAGGTCGGCGTTGGCCGGGTCGGGGTCCACGCCGGCGTAGACGGACGCCCAGCGGGCGTCGCGGTAGCTCCACGCGGTGTCCGTGGGAGCGACGTCGTGCGCGGCGCCGTCGATCGGGTAGAGGTGCATCGTCGACTTCCACGTCGGCAGTTCGGCAGCGAACTTGGCGTGCAACTCGGCCGCCTCGCGCGGGACGTCGTTGACGAAGTCCGCGCGCCAGTACCACTGGTCGCCGGGCGGATAGAGCCCGTCGAACGCGGACTGGATCGCGGGATGCGGCATCGGCCCCGGGCCGTGCAGCAGAGGCTGGGGCAGGGCGTCGAGCAGCGGGGCCATCAGCCGGGCGGCCGCTTCCGTGTCCTCCCCGATGTAGCACCACACGACCCCGCAGACCTTGCGAAGATGTAGTTCCTCGGGGAAGGGCGGAGCCGGCGGAACGGACCCGACCAGGAAGAAGGCGTTCAGCTCGCGGGGGGCGTGCGGAAGGAAGTCGCGGTAGGCGGTGAGGACTTCGGCGGTGAGTTCGACGGGCCAGAAGGTGGGGCCCGCGACGACCGTGTTCACCTCGTGCAGTCGCAGGAGGAAGGAGGTGACAACTCCGAAGTTGCCGCCTCCTCCGCGGATCGCCCAGTACAGGTCGGCGTTCTCATCGGCGCTCGCGCGTACCTGCTCGCCGCTCGCGAGAACGAGGTCGGCCTCGATGATGTTGTCGATGGTGAGCCCGCACTTGCGGGTGAGATGGCCGAGTCCGCCGCCGAGGGCGAGGCCTCCGACGCCCGTCGTGGAGATGATGCCGCTGGGTGTGGCCAGGCCGTGCGCGTTGGTGGCACCGTCGACCTCGCCCCAGACGCAGCCACCGCCGACCCGCACCGTGCGCGCCCGTGGATCGACCTCGACGTCCTTGAGCAGCGAGAGGTCGAGGACCACACCCCCGTCGCAGGTACCCAGGCCCGCTCCGTGATGGCCGCCGCCGCGGACCGCGAGCGGGAGGCCGTGGTCGCGGGCGAAGCCCACCACCTCTGAGACGTCCTCGGCGCTCGTACAGCGCGCCACCAGTGCGGGCCGCCGGTCGATCATTCCGTTGTACACCCTGCGGGCCTCGTCGTACCCGGAGTCGTCCGGGCCGATCAACTGCCCCTTGAATCGGTGGAGTTCCTGACTTGCTGCTTGTGCAGGCGTGATGGACATATGTGTCCCCCGTGTCCGGGGAGCGGTTCCGGGTTCCCCTGTCCGGGTCCCCTGTTCCAGTCTCCCTCTGATGGATCCGATCCGCCTGTTCTAGTCCTGCTCCCGGTACCTGGATATCCGTGCCCGCCACCCACCTCACCGCCGACGGCTACCTACCTTTCACCGGCGAGGCAGCATGCCGAGCTGCACGGCACGGGCGGCGGCCTGGCGCCGGGTGCGGACACCGAGCTTGTCCAGGACGGCGGAGACGTGGTTGTCGACCGTGCGCACCGACACGACCAGCCGCTCGGCGATCTCGCCGTTGGTCATCCCCTGTGTCAGCAGCCCCATGACCTGCAACTGGCGTTCCGTAAGCCCTGCGGGATTGTCCCGTGTCGCCGCGTGCGGACCCCGCGGTATCCGGCGCACACCCAGTGCGCGCAGCTCCCCGCGGATCAAGTGGGCGAGCGGCTCCGCGCCCAGCGCGTCCAGCTCGGCCAGGGCGCTGAGCTTGTCGTCGAGGTCCGGGCTCTCGGCGAGGGCGGCGGCATGCTCGTAGGGGCATCCAGCCGCCTGCCAGAGCCGTGCGGCCTCGCTCCAGTGTCCCGCGCTCTGGAGCGCGTACGGATGCTCCGAGCCGTTCCTCGGAACCGGCTGCCCGGCCTTGGCGAGCCAGTAGCCGAGCTCCGCCCGGTGCGCCGCGGCCTCCAGCCGACAGGCCTCGGAGAACGTGGTGCTTGCGGCGGCGGTCACCGCGGAGGAATCGCCGCGCAGCCAGGCGGCTTCCGCCCGGGCCGCCGCGACCGGTCCGGTCCGCTGCAGCTCGCTGCTGCGCACCGCGATCTCCCAGGCCTGATCGAGCAGTTCGTCGCCGCCGCTCCTGCCGCGCCGCACCCGCACCCGTGCCAGCACCGTCAGCGCGGGGCAGCGGGCCGGCACGAAGTCGTGCGCCCCGATCTCGGCATGCCGCTCGGCGTCGGCCCAGGATCCGGCGGCGAGTCGGCGCATGGCCATCTCGACGTGGAGATAGCTCAGGAAGCCCAGGTGCTCCGCCCGGTCGGCCAGTTCCATGGCCGGGGCCAGGAAACGGTCGGCCTCGGCGTACTCCAGGTTCTCCAGCAGGCTCCAGATGATGTTGGCGTAGGACCGGCAGGCGTGCTCGACCTCGTCCGCTCCCAGGGCCACCTTCAGGCTCTCCTCGACCTGCGCCCGCCCCAGTGGGTCGCCGCCCCGCCAGCGGGCGGAGCCGACGTTGTTCAGGGCGTGCGCGAGGATCTCCGCGTCACCTTCCCGGCGGGCCAGCTCGATGGCGCGCTCGCCGAACGCGATGGCCTGCGCATGCCGGTCGGAGAGCATGTGCAGCTGGGAGGTGTTGCTCAGAGCCAGCGCGAGCAGCCGGTCGTCGCCCGCCCCCTCCAGTACGGCGATCGCCTCCCTCGCCGCCGTCCGCGCCTCCTCGGCGTCACCCGCCCACCAGTGGATGCGGGACAGCCACCGCAGGTCCGCGCCGAGCGCCCGCGCGTCTCCCAGGGACCGGCGCAGCGCGACCGCCTCCCGCTCCGCTTCGACGGCGGCGACGGAGTCCGCGATGGTGTAGCTCTCCACCGCGTAACGCTCAAGGAGACCGGCCAGCTCGGTGGGCGAGAGCCGCTCGCGCTGCCGGAGTACGAGCCTGAGATGGGCGGCGGCTTCGCGGTGGGCGCCGGCGCGGGACGCGTCGTGTGCGGCGCCGGGGCCGTGCCGGGCGATCGCCTCCAGGTCGCCCGCCTCCGCCGCGTGATGGACGATCCGGGAGGCGTCGGAGCCGGGTACGGCGACGAGCGCGGCGAGCACGCTCCGGTTCAGTTCGATCCGTCGTGCGGCCGGCAGGGAGTCGGCGATGGCTCGGCGGATCAACTCGTGCCGAAAGGCCGCCCGTTCCGGGGTGACGACCATCAGCCCGCGCTGCTCGGCCGCCGCCAGTTCGGCCACGTCGTCCATCAACAGGGCCTTGACCAACGGGCGTTCCACCGCGGAGGGCACGACGGCCAGTTGCTCCAGGGCGTCCCGGGTGCTGCCGTCCAGCCCCCGCAGCCGGGCCAGTACGGCGTCCACCACCGTCGGCGGCACACCACCGGTGCCACCGGCCGCCACCACCTCGGCCACGAAGAACGGGTTGCCGGACGTCACCTCGTACACCTGCACCGGATCCAGTTCGCTGGCCGCGCTCAGCCGGCGTACGGCACTCGGGGAGAGCCGGGACAGCGGCAGGCGGTGCACGCGCTCCGCCCGGGACACCTGGCCGAGCAGGTGGCGCAGCGGGTGTTCGCGGCCCAGCTCGTCGTCCCGGTAGGTCAGGACCAGCACGGCGGGGAGCCGTTCCACCCGGCGGACGAGGAAGCGCAGAGCGTCGAGGGAGGCCTCGTCGGCCCAGTGCACGTCCTCGACGACGAGTACCGCAGGATGCGGCGCTGTTCTCAGCTCCGTCCGCAGGGCGTCGTACACCAGATGGCGGTCGCCTCCCACGGTGAGCATCCGCGCGAGTTCCGGGCCGACGCTTCCGACCAGGTCGCGGAAGGGTCCCAGCGGACGTCGGGTCGTGAGGTCGTCGCACGCCCCCAGCAGCACGCGGGCATCGGGGGGCAGCACCTCGGGCAGTACCTTCACCAGGCTGGATTTGCCGATCCCGGCCTCTCCGAAGACGAGCGCCACGGATCCGGCGCCGTCGGCCGCTTCGCGCGCGGCGGCTGCCAGTTGGGCGAGCTCGTGGTCGCGTTCGAGGAGCCCCCGTTCCACGGCACGATTCTGGCACGGGTGGCGCCCGTGCAGTACGTCAGAACGCCGACCGCGACCGCACCGCCTCGGCCCGGTGGGGCCGGGACAGCACCAGGAGACTGCGTGCCTCGACGCGGACGTCGGTGCCCGCCTTGCGTTCGGACTCGTCCGGCAGCCCCTGCGGATCCGCGGTGTCCATCCGTACGGTCCACCGCTCGCCGTAGAGCGCGTCGGGAAGGCGGAAGGTCACCGCCTCCCAGTGGCTGTTCAGGAGCAGCAGGAAGGAGTCGTCGACCACCGGATCGCCGTACGGGTCCGGCTCGGCGATGGCGTCGCCGTTGAGGAAGACGGCGACGGCGTGGGCGTCGGGGCGCAGCCAGTCCTCGTCCGTCATCTCGCGGGCGTCGGGGCGCAGCCACATCAGGTCCGGCAGCGGCTGGTGCTCGTGTGTCGGGGTGTCGCCGAGGAAGAAGCGGCGGCGGCGCAGGACGGGGTGGGCGGCGCGCAGCGCGATGGCGCGCCGGGTGAAGTCCATGAGCTCGCGCTGCTCCTCGCTCAACCGCCAGTCGATCCAGGAGATTTCGTTGTCCTGGCAGTAGGCGTTGTTGTTGCCCCGCTGGGTGCGGCCCAGTTCGTCGCCGTGGGCGAGCATCGGGATGCCCTGGGACAGCAGCAGGGTGGCGAGGAGGTTGCGCTGCTGGCGGGCGCGCAGTTCCAGCACCCCTTCGTCCTCGGTGGGGCCTTCGGCGCCGCAGTTCCAGGAGCGGTTGGTGCTCTCGCCGTCCTTGTTGTCCTCGCCGTTGGCCTCGTTGTGCTTGTCGTTGTACGAGACCAGGTCGCGCAGGGTGAAACCGTCGTGCGCGGTGACGAAGTTGATGCTGGCCCGGGGCCGCCGCCGGTCGTGCTGGTACAGGTCGGAGGAGCCGGTCAGCCGGGAGGCGAACTCGCCCAGCGTGTGGTCGCCGGAGCGCCAGAAGTCCCGTACGCAGTCACGGTACTTGCCGTTCCACTCCGACCACAGGGGCGGGAAGTTGCCGACCTGGTAGCCGCCTTCGCCGATGTCCCAGGGCTCGGCGATGAGCTTGACCCGGCCGACCACCGGATCCTGCTGGATCAGGTCGAAGAACGCGGAGAGCCGGTCCACCTCGTGGAACTGCCGGGCCAGGGTGGCCGCCAGGTCGAAGCGGAATCCGTCGACGTGCATCTCGGTGACCCAGTACCGCAGCGAGTCCATGATCAGCTGGAGCACGTTCGGGTGCCGCATCAGCAGGCTGTTCCCGGTACCGGTGGTGTCGTAGTAGTGCGCCGGGTCGCCTTCCACCAGGCGGTAGTAGGAGGCGTTGTCGATGCCGCGGAAGGAGAGCGTGGGGCCGTATCCGTTGCCCTCGGCGGTGTGGTTGTAGACGACGTCGAGGATCACCTCCAGGCCGGCGGCGTGCAGCGCCTTCACCATCGACTTGAACTCGGTGACCTGCTCCCCGCAGGTCCCGTATGCCGCGTAGGCGTTGTGCGGGGCGAAGAAGCCGATCGTGTTGTAGCCCCAGTAATTGGACAGGCCGCGGTCACTGAGGAAGCCGTCCTGGACGAACTGGTGCACCGGCATCAGCTCGATCGCCGTGACTCCGAGCGAGGTCAGGTGCTCGATGACCGCCGGGTGCGCGAGCCCGGCATAGGTGCCGCGCAGTTCGGCGGGGACCGCCGGGTGGGTTCGGGTCAGGCCCCGCACATGTGCCTCGTAGATCACCGTCTCGGCGTACGGGCGCATCGGCGGGCGGTCGTCGCCCCAGCCGAAGAACGGGTCGGTGACGACACCGAGCGGCGTGTGACCGGCGCTGTCGGCCGGATCGGGCCCGTGGGCGGCGCGTTCGAAGAGCGAGGCGTCGTTGTCCGCCTGTCCGTCGACCGCCCTGGCGTACGGGTCGAGCAGCAGCTTCGCCGGATTGCAGCGGTGTCCGGCCGCCGGGTCCCAGGGGCCGTGGACCCGGTAGCCGTAGCGCTGCCCCGGCCCGACTCCCGGCAGGTAGCAGTGCCATACGGAGCCGTCGACCTCGGTGAGCGTGACGGTGCGAGGAACGCCGAACGCGTCGATCAGTACCAGATCGACGCGTTCGGCGACTTCGGTGAACAGGGCGAAGTTGGTTCCTTCGCCGTCGAATACCGCGCCCAGTGGATAGGGGCGCCCGGTTCGGATGCGCACGTGATCAGCGTACGGGGATCACGCTCTCCGTGCCGTCCGGGGAAACCTGTGGCTGGCGACCTCCGTGCCGTCCGGGGAAACCTGTGGCTGGCGACCACGGCGTCCGCACGTCACGGGATCGGTGGCCGGCGACCACGCCCTCCGTGCACCCGGGGCCCCGTGGAAGGCGACCACGGCCTCCGTGTCGTACAGGGTCACGGGACGGCGACCGCGGGCTCGGTGTCGTCCTGGGAGTCGATGAGCACGACGCCGGGGTTGTCGCGGGATCCGGCAAGCGCCGGCACGGGCAGTGCGCGAGGCATCCGGCGCGCCTCCCGCAGGCTGGGCGCGGGTGCCGGCGGCATGAGCGGGGCGCGTTCGGCGGCCCGGGCGCGCCACGAGAACCAGATGATCTTTCCGCCGGCTCCGGTGGCGCAGCAGCCCCAGCCGTCGCTCAGAGCGGCGATCTGCGCGAGGCAGCCTTGTGGGGTGTTGTGCGGACGGATGTCCTGGTCGTTGTCCGACACGGCGGTGATGAGGTGCTGACCGTTCCACCACATCTCGACGGTCGTGTTCTTGTCCGCGGCGTGCTCCTCGATCGTATGGAGCAGCGCTTCGGCACAGTGACAGACGGACTCGACGAGATTCTCCAGGTTCCAGTACCGGAGGTGAGCGGCCAGAATGCGCTTGACCTGTCCGACCCGTTCCGGGCTGACTTCCACGTCGAGGTGGTAGTAGCAGGGCACTGCAGCTTTCATTTTCGTTGGCTCCTCACCGGCGAAGCTCCCGCTCCTCCTCGCCCCCGCGGGCCGAGCCCCGAACACGTAGCGTGAGCGCTGATCGCTTCTGAGTCATTCCCAGAGTGGGAGTGCTGCTCCATTCGTGCAACACGAGACCGGGGCCGATGTTGTTGAAAAACCAACAAGACGCTCGGTGTCCGTGCAGGCACCATGGGTGAGGGCGTCGATCTCTGTAATGGATCGGTGCCCCTGCGCGCACGGCCCTCACTCGCCATCCGGGCGAGCCGTACGCGTCCGAGAGGGAAGGTGACCAGCGTGATGCTGCTGCCTGCCAAAGCCGAGGTCGCCAGGCATCTTGAGCGGTACCGGGCCTGGGAGCGTCTGCTGCTCGCGGCCCCCGCAGACCACACCGTGCGGGGCAACTTCGAGAACACGGGATACACGCTGTGCGTGCTGATGGGCAAGCGCTGCGCGCGCGAAGCGGCGGACGCCGCCGAGCACTATCTGCGTGCCGGTTCGTCGCCGGCGAGAGCGCGCCGCGCCCAGGGTCGGGGGCCGAGCCGGACCGTGGGCCAGTGCCCGTGAGCGCCCGGACGCGTCGGAGCGTTCCGACAAGGATCTGAACCGCAGGCTGGGCGAGAGGACGGCGGAGGCGAATACCCATGGACGTTGATCCGGACACCGGCGGTGTCCCGACCGTGGATGTCGGCGCGCTCGACATCCTGGCCACGGTCAGCCGCTCGTTCAGTGTGCAGACCGGGGGTACGCGCCCGGCCTCCGTGCCGGCAGTCGATGCCCACTCGGTCTCCGGGCCGGCCGTGGACGCTCCCGCTGTCGCGGAGGCAGGTGCCTGTCACGCCTCCGTGCCGGACGCGGACGCCCACGCTGTCGCAGAGGCAGGTGCCTGTCACGCCTCCGGGCCGGAGGTGGACGCGCACGCTGTGGGGATCCCGGTCGTGGACGTCCACCCGGTCGTCGAGTGCGGCAGGCGGCCGGCGAAGGCGGTGTGCGGCGAGACCTTCCAGGTCACCGCGACCCTCTTCGGCGAGGGCCATGACGCGGTCGCCGCGAATGTCGTCCTGTGCGATCCGAGCGGCCGCCCGGGACCGTGGACCCCGATGCACGAACTCGCCCCCGGCACCGACCGCTGGGGCGCCGACGTCACGCCGGGGGAACCGGGCCACTGGACCTACCTGGTGGAGGCGTGGCGCGATCCCCTGGCCGCCTGGCGCCGCGCCGCCGGGATCAAGGTTCCCGCCGGTATCGACTCCGGTCTGATGCTGGAGGAGGGCGCCGAGTTGTACGAGCGGGCCGCCTCCGGAATCCCGGACACAGCAGGTCAGGAGGTGGTACTCGGCGCCGCGAACGCCCTGCGCGACGAGTCCCGGCCGCCGGCCGCCCGTCTCGCGGCCGCCCTCACCCCGGCGGCGGACGCCGTCCTCGCGGAGCACCCGCTGCGTGAACGGGTCTCCCGTTCACTGCCGTTGCCCCTGCTCGTCGAACGGAAGCGGGCCTTGTACGGCTCGTGGTACGAGTTCTTCCCGCGCTCCGAGGGCACGCCCGAGCAACCGCACGGCACGTTCCGTACCGCCGCCGAACGCCTGCCCGCCATCGCGGAGATGGGCTTCGACGTCGTCTACCTCCCGCCGATCCACCCCATCGGCACGACGTTCCGCAAGGGCCCCGACAACACACTGTCGGCGACCCCCGAGGACGTCGGGGTGCCCTGGGCGATCGGCTCCCCGGAGGGCGGCCACGACGCCGTCCACCCCGACCTCGGCACCATCGACGACTTCGACGCGTTCGTGCGCCGCGCAGCCGACCTGGGCCTTGAGGTCGCCCTGGACTTCGCCCTCCAGTGCTCCCCCGACCACCCATGGGTGCACAAGCACCCGGAGTGGTTCCACCACCGCCCCGACGGCACGATCGCCTACGCCGAGAACCCGCCGAAGAAGTACCAGGACATCTACCCGATCGCCTTCGACAGGGACATGCCGGGACTGGTCCAGGAGACGCTGCGGGTGCTGCGGTACTGGATGAGCCATGGCGTACGGATCTTCCGCGTCGACAACCCGCACACCAAACCGGTGGTGTTCTGGGAGCAGGTCATCGCCGACATCAACCGCACCGACCCGGACGTGATCTTCCTGGCGGAGGCGTTCACCCGCCCCGCGGTCATGCACAGGCTCGCGGCGGTCGGTTTCCAGCAGTCGTACACCTATTTCACCTGGCGCAACACCAAGCAGGAGCTGACCGACTATCTCCGCGAACTCGCCGGTGAGACAGCCGCGTTCATGCGGCCCAACTTCTTCGTCAACACGCCAGACATTCTTCCCGAGTTCCTCCAGCACGGCGGGCGGGCCGCCTTCGAGGTGCGTGCCGTCCTTGCCGCGACCCTCTCGCCCGCGTGGGGGATCTACGCCGGGTACGAGCTGTGCGAGAACACCCCGGTCAGGGCGGGCAGTGAGGAGTACGTGAACTCCGAGAAGTACCAACTCCGGCCGCGTGACTGGGAGTCCGCCGAGCGCGCGGGCGGGACCATCGCGCCGCTGATCACGAGGCTGAACCACATCAGGCGGCGTCACAAGGCCCTTCACCAGCTCAGGAACCTTTACTTCCACCGGGCCGACAACGACGCCGTGATCGCGTACAGCAAGCGGACGGGTGACGACACGGTCGTGGTGGTGGCCAATCTGGATCCGCACCACACTCAGGAGGCGACGGTCTCGTTGGACATGCCACAACTCGGCCTGCACAGGGACGACTCCGTGCCGGTGCGCGACGAGCTCACCGGCGAGACCTACCGCTGGGGCAGCGCCAATTACGTGCGTCTGAAGCCGGGCGGCGCGCATGTGCTCGCCGTCGGCCCCGCACAGCGGATCGGAGGGTCACCCACCACATGATCGTCAACGAGCCCGTCCCGGACACGTTCGAGGACACCCCGGCCAAGGACCGCGATCCCGAGTGGTTCAAACGCGCCGTCTTCTACGAGGTCCTGGTCCGCTCCTTCCAGGACAGCAACGGCGACGGCATCGGCGACCTCAAAGGCCTCACCGCGAAACTGGACTACCTGCAATGGCTGGGCGTGGACTGCCTCTGGCTGCCCCCCTTCTTCAAGTCCCCCCTGCGCGACGGCGGCTACGACGTCTCCGACTACACCGCCGTCCTGCCCGAGTTCGGTGACCTCGCCGACTTCGTGGAGTTCGTCGACGCCGCCCA
>NZ_JBIAIK010000015.1:0-233159 GCF_042871385.1 Streptomyces sp. NPDC005808
GGGGGGGGGGGGGGGGGGGGGGGGGGGGGCCGGGGGGGGGGGGGGGGGGGGGGCCCCCCCGCGCCGGGGGGGGGTTTGTTTGGGGGGGGGGGGGGGGGGGGGGGGGGGGGGGGGGGGGCCCCCCCCCCCCCCCGGAACAAGGGACGGGTAGGGGCGGAGGGGGCGAAAAACCCACCCCCGCCCCACCCCACCGCACAGCCACTTCCGGCCCCCGTCAGGTACCGTCGATTACATGAGGGCCGCACGTGCGAAAGTGCTCCCCGGACTGCTGAGCGCACTGACGCTCGCCGCCCTGGCACTCCTCACCGCCCAGGCACCCACGGCCCACGCGGCAACCGACGTGGGCACGGTGGCGGCAGCCCTCCGCGAGTCCCCGGTATACGTGGACCCCGCCGCCTCCGCCCAGCTCTCCACCGCGGACGCCGACGCCCTGGCCAAGAAGATCAAGACCGCGGACAAGCCCGTCTTCATCGCGGTACTCCCCACGGACTTCCCCACCCAGAACCTCTTCCAGAACCTCCGCACCTCCACCGGCATCACCGGCCTGTACGCGATCAGGCTCGGTGACCGGTTCGACGCCCGAGCAGACTCCGCGGTGATGTCCACCACCGCCGTGCAGAACCTCGTCACCAGCGTCCAGAACGAGGACACCACCACCCAGCTGAACGACTTCGCGGACCGCGCGCTCGCCAACATCGGCGGCGCGGCCCCCGCGAGCTGGGACTCCGGCAGCACCGACGGGGGCGGCGTCTCCACAACCGCCCTGGTCACGGTCGGCGCGGTGGCGGTGGTCGGCGGCGCGGGCGCCTACACGCTCGTACGACGGAACAAGCGCCGCAAGGCGGAGGAGCAGCGGGCAGCCCTCGACAAACTCCGCGTGGTGGTGGACGAGGACATCACGGCGTTCGGCGAGGAACTGGACCGCCTCGACTTCCACCCCGCGGAAGCGGGCGCGGACGACGCGATGCGCGCCGACTACGAGCGCGCCCTGGACGCGTACGAGCAGGCGAAGTCGTCCATGGCCGCCGCCCAGTACCCGCAGGACGTACGCGCCGTCACCAAGGCGCTGGAGGACGGCCGCTTCTCCCTCGCCGAACTCGCCGCCCGCCGCGAGGGCCGCCCGGTCCCCGAGCGCCGCGCCCCCTGCTTCTTCGACCCGCGGCACGGCCCCTCGGTCGCCGACGCGACCTGGACCCCGGCCGGCGGCGCGACCCGCGAGGTCCCGGTCTGCGCGGCGGACCGGGCCCGCCTGGCCGACGGCGCCGATCCGGCGATCCGCGAGGTGGACACGGAATACGGCCGCCGCCCCTACTGGGACGCGGGCCCCGCCTACGGCCCCTGGGCGGGCGGCTACTTCGGCGGCGGCCTGCTGCCCGGCCTCCTCGTCGGCACGATGCTCGGCAGCATGATGGCCAGTCCCGGGTACGCGGCCGACTACGGCTCCGGTTACGGCGACTTCGGCTCCGCCGGATACGCCGGCGGCGATGTCTCGGGCGCCGACTTCGATTCCGGCGACTTCAGCGGCGGGTTCGGCGGTGGTGGCGGCGACTTCGGCGGCGGGGGAGGGGACTTCGGCGGCGGCTTCTGACGTACGCCGTCACCGCCTGCGTGGCTCGCTCGGCGGCACCCCGGGAATCAGCCCGCGTCCGGCAGAGCCAGCCACTCCCGCCACGACAGGTCCCGTCCGATGAACCGGGCCTGCTCGAAGGGCCAGTCCTCGGCGATCCACCGGGGCACGAGCGAGTTCAGGTCCCGCTCCAGCTCACTGCCGACCCGCTCGTCCACGACCCACCAGGAGATCTCGGCATCGGCGCCGGCCTTCTCCGGAGGATCGATGTAGACGCACCCGAACTCCTCGGTACCCGCGTCATTGAGCAGCACGTAGTTGAAGGACTCATGGGCGGTGATCTCGGCCGCGTGCCGCTCCAGGTCTTTCTTGTTCGCCTCGTACGACATGGTCTCGGCGGGCCACCCCCACGCCTCGCCGAAGATGGACCACAGCCGCTCACGCGAGCCCATCACGGTCGGGTAGTCGATGTCCGCGTCCTCCCCGGTGATCGGACGCAGGTGGTACCCGCCGGGCAGGTCGACGCGCAGGGGATGTACGAAGTCAGCAGGCAGCCATGTCATGGGCGGAGGCTAACTTCGACTTCCGTTCGGCCGCACCGGGTTATTCCCCGGGGACCGGGAACCTCGGAGCCGGAGCAGGGAAACGCGCGTGTGCGTGCGGGGCGGGCGCCCGGACATGGCGAAGCGCCCGTCCTCTCTGGCCACCGGGGAATCAGAGGACGGGCGCTTGGAGGGTGCTGGAGAAGCCGGAGACGCCTGACGCGTCGGCGGCGGGATCAGGCGGCGGTCTTGATCGCCGAGATGTCGAAGACCAGCTTGATCTTGTCGGAGACGAGGACGCCGCCGGTCTCCAGGGCAGCGTTCCAGCTGAGGCCCCACTCGGAGCGGATGATCTGCGCCTTGCCCTCGAAGCCGACGCGCTGGTTGCCGAAGGGGTCCGTGGCGGAGCCGTTGAACTCCAGGTCGACGGTGAGCGGTTTGGTGGTGCCGAGGATCGACAGCTCACCGGTGATCCGGTAGTCGTCGCCGCCCAGGGCCTCCGCCTTGGTGGAGCGGAAGGTCATCGTCGGGAACTCGTCCGTCTTGAAGAAGTCGGCGCTCCTCAGATGCCCGTCGCGGTCCGCGGAACCGGTCTCGACGCTCTCCATCGTGACGTCGATCGAGGCGGTCGACTTGGACGGGTCCGAGCCGTCCAGGTGCAGCGTGCCCTCGAAGTCCTTGAAGTTGCCCTTGACGTTGGTCACCATCGCGTGACGGGCGACGAAGCCGATCGTCGTGTGCGACGGGTCGAGCGTGTAGTCGCCGGTCAGTGCGGCCAGTTCGGGGTTCACCTCGACAGGGGCCGTGTCCGTGTCAGTGGCGGAGGAGTCGGTCTTGCGGCCGAAGATGCTCATGATGTGCTCCTTGGGGGGACGGGTCGCGGGTTCGTCCGGAAGCCGCGGCGTGAGGTGGTCGAGCAATGCTGTTTAAATTTCAACGATGCCAACAGGAAGGAAGGTAGCCTTATTCCGTTCAAGTTTCAACATCATCCGCTGCGTGTCTGTGGCGTTACGCTGCGTCTCGTGCCCGACTCCGCACGCGAGCTCCCCGAGCTGTCCCGAGGCGACCTCCCGGTGCCCGTTCACTCCGGGGATGGCATGTGCTCCTCATGAATGTGAGGTGACTCTCAGTTGACGAGTTTGTCCGACCTCTACAAGCCGGAGCCCTCCTGAGCAGTCAGATCGCCCGCCTGAAGCTGTGGTTCTGTCGAGTGGTACCAGGAAAACAGCCCCGAGACTGTACGGAGTCAACGGCCCCCTTTCCTTGGTTCGCTTCGTAAGGTCGCTACATGACCGTTTTGGATGAGGCCGAATCCTCAGGATCCTCAGGCCCCACGGGCGAGCCCACGGACGCACGCGGGCGCGTGGCCGAGCTGCACGCGATCCGTGCGGAGGCGCTGCGGGGCCCCAGCGAGAAGGCGACCGCCGCACAGCACGCCAAGGGCAAGCTGACGGCGCGGGAGCGCATCGAGCTGCTGGTCGACGCAGGTTCGTTCCGGGAGGTCGAGCAGCTACGTCGGCACCGGGCGACCGGATTCGGCCTGGAGGCCAAGAAGCCGTACACGGACGGTGTGATCACCGGCTGGGGCACGGTCGAGGGCCGCACGGTCTTCGTGTACGCCCATGACTTCCGCATCTTCGGCGGCGCGCTGGGCGAGGCCCACGCCACGAAGATCCACAAGATCATGGACATGGCCATCGCGGCCGGGGCGCCGCTGGTCTCCCTCAATGACGGTGCGGGAGCCCGTATCCAGGAGGGCGTGTCCGCGCTCGCCGGGTACGGCGGCATCTTCCAGCGCAACACCCGCGCCTCCGGTGTCATCCCGCAGATCAGCGTGATGCTCGGCCCCTGCGCGGGCGGCGCGGCCTACAGCCCCGCCCTCACCGACTTCGTGTTCATGGTCCGCGAGACCTCGCAGATGTTCATCACCGGCCCGGACGTCGTCAAGGCGGTGACGGGCGAGGAGATCACCCAGAACGGCCTGGGTGGCGCCGACGTGCACGCCGAGACCTCCGGCGTCGCGCACTTCGCGTACGACGACGAGGAGACCTGCATCGCGGAGGTCCGCTACCTCCTGTCGATGCTGCCGCAGAACAACCGCGAGAACCCGCCGCGCGTCGCGTCGGAGGACCCCGCCGACCGTCGCTCGGACGTTCTGCTCGACCTGGTGCCGGCGGACGGCAACCGCCCGTACGACATGACGAAGGTGATCGAGGAGCTCGTCGACGACGGCGACTACCTTGAGGTGCACGAGCGTTGGGCCCGCAACATCATCTGCGCGATGGCCCGCCTCGACGGCCAGGTCGTCGGCATCGTGGCCAACCAGCCGCAGTCGCTCGCGGGTGTGCTGGACATCGAGGCCTCCGAAAAAGCTGCGCGCTTTGTCCAGATGTGTGACGCTTTTAACATTCCGATCGTCACCCTTCTGGATGTCCCCGGGTTCCTGCCCGGTGTCGACCAGGAGCACGGCGGAATCATTCGGCACGGCGCGAAGCTGTTGTACGCGTACTGCAACGCGACGGTGCCGAGGATCTCGCTGATCCTGCGCAAGGCGTACGGAGGTGCGTACATCGTCATGGACAGCCAGTCCATCGGCGCGGACCTCACGTTCGCCTGGCCGACGAACGAGATCGCCGTGATGGGTGCGGAAGGCGCGGCCAACGTCATCTTCCGCCGCCAGATCGCGGAGGCGGAGGACCCCGAGGCGATGCGCGTGCGCATGGTCAAGGAGTACAAGGCCGAGCTGATGCACCCCTACTACGCGGCCGAGCGGGGCCTTGTCGACGATGTCATCGACCCCGCCGAGACCCGGGAAGTGCTCATCAGGTCCCTCGCGATGCTGCACACCAAGCACGCGGACCTGCCCTCCCGCAAGCACGGCAACCCCCCGCAGTAACCCTGCGGATCCTCCGCGGCAGCGCTGCGGAAACCTCTCTCACGGAGACTGAATCCATGAACAACTCTGACATCCGCGTCGAGAAGGGCCACGCCGAGCCCGAGGAAGTCGCCGCCCTCACGGCCATCCTGCTGGCTCGCGCGGCGGCAGCGCCCGCTTCCGCCACGTCCCACAACGCCGCCCACCCCAAGGCCGGCTGGCGCCGCCTGGAGCGCGAGCCCGGCTTCCGGGCACCGCACAGCTGGCACTGACGCCTTCAACGCGCACACGGCCCCGCTCTCCCTCCGGAGAGCGGGGCCGTGGTGTCGGCGGGCGCGGTACGGCCGCCGGGGAGCCCACGACAGACAACGGCCCCTGCTTCTCCGTGCGGAGAAGCAGGGGCCGTCGGGCGAAGAGCTGGGTCCCGGGGAGACCGCTAGCGCAACCGCGCCATCAGCGCGTGCTCCACGAGCGTGATCAGCGCCGACTTGGCGTCCGCGCGGTGGCGGGCGTCGGTCGTGATGATCGGAGCGTCCGGACCGATCTGCAGGGCCTCGCGGACCTCTTCCGGGTTGTACGGCTGGTTGCCGTCGAAGCCGTTGAGGGCGATGACGAACGGGAGACCCGAGTTCTCGAAGTAGTCGACCGCGGGAAAGCAGTCGGCGAGACGCCGGGTGTCCACGAGCACGATCGCGCCGATGGCGCCGCGGACCAGGTCGTCCCACATGAACCAGAAACGGTCCTGGCCCGGCGTACCGAACAGGTACAGGATCAGGTCCTGGTCCAGGGTGATGCGTCCGAAGTCCATGGCGACGGTGGTCGTCGTCTTGTCTCCGGTGTGCGTGAGGTCGTCGATGCCCGCTGACGCGGACGTCATGACGGCCTCTGTGCGCAGCGGGTTGATCTCCGAGACGGCCCCGACGAACGTGGTCTTGCCCACGCCGAAGCCGCCCGCCACCACGATCTTCGCGGACGTGGTGGAGCGGGAAGGCCCTCCGCTAGAGCTTGCGAAGTCCACTGAGCACCCTTTCGAGCAAAGTCACGTCTGGCTGACCGCCGGCGTTCTCGTCACCGCCGGGCTGATGGATGGCGACCAGGCCCGCCTCCGCCAAGTCGGCGACGAGAATCCTGGCCACACCGAGAGGGATCGTCAGCAGCGCCGAGATTTCGGCCACCGACTTGATCTCCCGGCAGAGGTTGCAGATCCGCTGATGCTCGGGCAATTGGCCCTGCATCTGGTGCGGTTGTGCGGTGGTGTGCACCAGCGCCTCGATGGCGAGCTGGTAGCGGGGCCTGGTACGGCCGCCTGTCATGGCGTACGGACGCACCAGAGGGTTGTGCGTGGACCCGGCCGGTGAAGGCTCGGGGTTGCGGCGCTGCGGCTGCACGGGCTGGATGCGCGGCGCCGACGGCTGGTCGTACGGAGAGGACCCGGGACCCTGGGGTGCGTACGGCTGCTGGTGCCGAGGGGTCGGTGCGGAGGGGAAGTTGTACCGGTTCGGGTTCTGTGAACCGTCACCCTGGCCGCCCTGCCCCTGGCTGGGGCCGTACGACCAGTTGCCCGAAGACGAACCGTCTGGGGGTGTTGCCACTTTCTCCTCCTCCGACTGTGCCGGGCACCCATCACTGAGGGACCGCGTCCCGAAACCTTATGGCCTCGGGACACCAATACGCACCGTCTGTCTGTTAGTTGAGAAGACTCCCCTGGAGCTCTGCCCGAAGGTCCGGAGTCAGGACCGTACCGGCACGGTCCACCAGAAGCGCCATCTCGTATCCGACGAGACCGATGTCCGCCTCCGGGTGTGCGAGGACGGCGAGGGACGAACCATCGGATACGGACATGATGAAGAGGAATCCCCGCTCCATCTCCACAACCGTCTGGTTCACGTGGCCGCCCTCGAAGATGCGGGAAGCTCCCGCGGTCAACGAGGTCAGACCGGATGCGACGGCCGCCAACTGGTCGGCACGGTCACGGGGAAAGCCTTCGGACATCGCCAGAAGGAGTCCGTCGGCGGAGACCACCACGGTGTGGGACACCCCGGGGGTGTTGTCCACGAAGTTGGTGATCAACCAGTTCAGGTTCTGCGCCGCCTGGCTCATCGGGCTCACACTAACGCTCCTGGTTGTAGGTGCTGTCAGGACCACTGTGCTGATTCGTAGTGGCCTGGCCGTTCGTGTTCGTGTCACTACCTGCGTTGCGTCCCTGCTGCACGCCGCGGCGCAGGTTGCTCAGCCTGCCCCGGATGTCCTCCGGAGCGCGGGAGACCTGCGGGCCGCCCTGCGGGGTCGATTCAGCGGTTCCCTCGACCAGATTGGCCTTGGGCACCCGCCGAGGCAGACCTGACGGGGTGACCCCGCCGGCCTTGGGCTTCTTGAGCTGCTCGGCGCGCTGCCACCGGTCGTCGTTGGAGGAGCGCCAGTCGTCGGGGCCCTCCGTCGTGGTCGCCGGCGGAGTCTGGTCCCTGCGCTCCACGGACCGCCGGCCGTTGCCTGTCGCGGCGGCACCGCGGCGGGGGAGACCGGCGTCGGTCAGGGCGTGGGGGGCAGAGGGTGCAGGCCCCGGTCGGCCCAAGCCTACGCGGTCCTGCTCACCCGCGTCAGCGGTCTTGGAGGATTCCGCTTCCGGAGCGTACTCGGACCGGTACGCATTCTGCTGCGCGTCGCGCTGGGGCCACTCCTCCTGGTAGGACGGCTCCGCGAAGGCCGAGAACGTCGCCGGGGCGGAGCTTCCGTTCCCCGCGCGCTCGTCCTGAACCGGCTCCGTATAGGCGGGCTCCGGGTAGCCGCCGTTCGTCGGGAAGTACGTCTCGTCGTACGCCCCCTGCTGCGGCTCCTCGTACGTCGTCTGCTGTTCGTACGTGGCTTGCTGCTCCTCGTACGGGGCCTGCCCGTTGACGTAAGGAGCCTGGCCGTCAGGAGCCTGGCCGTTGTCGTAGGGCGCCTGAGCGTTGTCGTACGGACCCTGCCCGTTGGCATAGGGGGCCTGTCCGTTGCCGTACGCGGGCTGCTGGGCCTCGAAGCCGTCCTGATAGCTCGGAGCCTCCAGAGCCTCCGGCTGGCCGCCTGCCTGGGCCTCCAGGGCCGCACGGCGTTCCTCGCGCATCAGGGAGCGGCCCACGGGGTCCAACTCGCGTATGTCGTCCGGCACTTCGTAGCGGCTGTCGTCGAAGCCGAGCTCGGCGGCCGTGAGCAGCGGCTGCTGGCCCTGACTCTGGAACGGCTCGCCTTGGAAGGACGGCTGGTCCGGCATGATCTGCGAGACCGTGAACTCGTCGCGCTGGAGCTGCTGTTCGCCGCCGCCGCCACCGTGGGTGATCGCGTCGGGGAGCATGACCAGGGAGGTCGTACCGGCCTGCTCGCCGGAGGGGCGGAGCTGGACGCGGATGCCGTGCCGGTCGGACAGCCGGCCGACCACGAACAGGCCCATGCGCTGCGAGATCGCGGCGTCCACGGTCGGCGGGTTGGCCAGCTTGTGGTTGATGTCCGCGAAGTCCTCGGCGGTGAGGCCGATGCCCTTGTCGTGGATCTCGACCATGATGCGGCCGTCCGGGAGACGGGTCGCGGTGACGCGGACCTTGGTCTGCGGGGAGGAGAACGTCGTGGCGTTCTCCAGGAGCTCGGCGAGCAGGTGCACGAGGTCGGTCACGGCGCGGCCGTGGATCTCGGCCTCCGGGACGCCGGAGAGCTCGATGCGCTCGTACTGCTCCACTTCGGAGGAGGCCGCTCGCAGGACGTCCACGAGGGGCACCGGCTGGTCCCAGCGGCGGCCCGGCTCCTCGCCGGCGAGGACCAGGAGGTTCTCGCCGTTGCGGCGCATACGGGTAGCGAGGTGGTCCAGGCGGAAGAGGTTCTCCAGCTGGTCCGGGTCGGCCTCGTTGTTCTCCAGGTCGGTGATCAGGGTCAGCTGGCCCTCGATCAGGGACTGGTTGCGGCGCGAGAGGTTGGTGAAGATCGCGTTGATGTTGCCTCGCAGGAGGGCCTGCTCGGCGGCCAGTCGTACGGCCTCACGGTGGACCTGGTCGAAGGCGCGGGCGACTTCGCCGATCTCGTCCGTGGTGGTGATCGGGATGGGCTGTACGCGGGTGTCGACGCGGCCGGGGTCGGTGCGCGAGAGCTGGTCGACGAGCATCGGCAGGCGCTGCTCGGCCACGTTGAAGGCCGCGTTGCGCAGCTGGCGCATCGCGCGGCTCATCTGGCGGGCGACCATGCCGGCCAGGATGAACGCGGCGAGCAGGGCGATCACGACGGCGGCACCGGTGATGATGGCGTCGCGCTTGGCGCTGGCGGAGATGTCGGCGGCCTCGGCCACGGCTTTGTCGGTCAGATCCGACTCGATCGTGCGGTAGGCGTCGTACTTGCCGGTGTTGACCGCCCACCAGTTGTCCGCGGTGATGCCCTGCGAGGCGAGCGCGTCGCGGGCACTCTGGTCCGTGGAGGAGAGCGTCGCGATGGCCGAGACCATCGCGGTGTCCCCGGACGGCGGGGGAACATAGGTCTGGCCCTGGGCCGCGGCGGCCTCGGCGGCGGCCTTGGCCTGGGCGGCGCCGTCGGCCTTGAGCTGCTTCTGGGCGTCCTCGAGTTTCGCCGCGTCGGCGTCGGTGCCACCGCCGATGTACTCCTCGACGGCGATGCCTTCGAGGTAGGCGTACGAGGAGAGGGCGACGCGCTGCTTGGCCAGGTCCTCATCGGTGGGGCCGGGCTTCAGCAGCAGGTGCATGCCGATGGACCGCTGCAGTGACTCCGCGGCCTTGGAGAGGGAGACCGCGTAGACGGTACGGCCGTAGCTGGTGATGTTTCCGGTGCCCAGGCCGAGCTCGTTGGAGAACTCCATCAGCGGGTGCTGGATCTGGGTGTAGCCCTCTTCGGTCTGCACGCCGGTGAGCGCGGGGGTGTACGCAGCCTTGCGCAGGGTGGCGAGGCCGGGCTCGACCTTGCGGAAGACGTCCAGGCGGCGCTGCAGACCGGCCGTCTGGGGCATGTTCTGGGCGGCTTCGTCGAAGGCGTCGGCCGCCGCGTCCGTGGCCGCGCGGGCCTTCACCACCGTCTCGTCCTTCTCGCCCTTGCCGGTCAGCAGTGGCGCGGCGGAGACGTCGCGCTCGACGAACAGCTTGTCGCCGTAGTTCAGCGCTGCCTGCACCAGCCGTGCCGTCTTCTCGGCGTCCTCGGCCTGCTGCCAGGTGTCGATCGAGCTCCTCACCTGGAAGCCGCCCATGACCAGGCCGACCACCACGGGGATGAGCAGAATCGCGTTCAGTCTGGTCGGCACGCGCCAGTTGCGCGGGGAGAAACGACTGCCGCTCGGCGCGGGGGCCGGAATGGGCTCGGAGGAGCCGGGCATCTGTGCGGGCGCCGCGACACGCGGCGGCGGGGTGAAGTTGCCCCGCGCCGACGGCTCGGGACCGTTCTTGCTTCGCCTCACTCGACCAAAACCTCTCGGCGTCGGCACCTACGTTGTGCCGCGGTGTCTCCGGCGCCCTTGACTACTGGGCAGGTCAGCGCATTCCAGCACGTCACTCGGCGCCCTTCCAAACACTCGGAACCCATGATTCCAGGTGAGGTAAGCCCCGGATAAAACGGTCATAAAGAACGAGCCCCGCCAAAAGGCGGGGCCTTTGTGAGCACAGCGGTACCGGGTGAACGCGATGCGTGGCGATGCCCATGAAATTCTCTGTCGAAACGTTATGAACACTGTCGCCGACCGTGTCAAACGACACAGCCGACTCCAGGGCGTCTACGACAACTGCCTTATGGAACTGTCGACTTGTGGACCGGGAGAAGCGCACCATCCGTTGCCCCCGTCCCGCGGTCCGCTACCGCAGACGTGCCATGAGCGCATGTTCGACGAGCGTGATGAGCGCGCTCTTCGCGTCCGCGCGGTGCCGGGCGTCCGTCGTGATGATCGGAGCGTCCGGACCGATCTGCAGGGCCTCGCGGACCTCTTCGGGATTGTACGGCTGGTGCCCGTCGAAGCCGTTGAGGGCGATGACGAACGGCAGCCCGGAGTTCTCGAAGTAGTCGACCGCGGGGAAGCAGTCGGCGAGACGGCGGGTGTCGACCAGTACCACCGCGCCGATGGCGCCGCGGACCAGGTCGTCCCACATGAACCAGAAACGGTCCTGGCCCGGCGTACCGAAGAGGTACAGGATCAGGTCCTGGTCCAGGGTGATGCGTCCGAAGTCCATGGCCACCGTGGTGGTGGTCTTGTCCCCGGTATGGGTGAGGTCGTCGATGCCCGCGGACGCGGACGTCATGACGGCCTCCGTGCGCAGCGGGTTGATCTCCGAGACGGCGCCCACGAACGTGGTCTTGCCCACGCCGAAGCCACCCGCCACCACGATCTTCGCGGAGGTGGTCGCCCGGCCTCCGTCAGAGCTTGCGAAGTCCACTGAGCACCCTTTCGAGCAAAGTCACGTCCGGCGCGCCGCCGTTGCTCTCGTCGCCGCCCGGCTGATGGATGGCGACGAGTCCGGCCTCGGCGAGGTCCGCGACAAGGATCCGTGCCACTCCCAGTGGCATGGACAGAAGTGCCGATACCTCGGCGACGGACTTCACCTCACGGCACAGGTGGCAGATCCGCTGGTGCTCAGGGAGCAGCCCCATCAGCTGCGCCGGGTCGGCCGTGGTGCTGATCAGTGCCTCGATGGCGAGCTGGTAGCGCGGCCGGGTCCGGCCGCCGGTCATCGCGTACGGACGTACCAGCGGCTGGTCGCCTTCATCCTCGTACGTATGTGCGTACGGATCATGAGAGGCGTTGGGCGGGGTCATGGGTCCTCCGGGCGGGACAGCAGGTGGGTCAGTCGTGCCGTCTGTTGAGGCCGGTGAGGGGACAATGTGTCGGCCGGACGGTGATTTGGTGCTGTGGGTAGAACCCAGAGCGGTCAGTGGAGCAGACTTCCCTGTAGTTCGGCGCGCAGGTCCGGCGTGAGCACTGCGCCCGCGCGGTCGACGAGCAGCGCCATCTCGTAGCCGACAAGGCCGATGTCGCAGTCCGGGTGGGAGAGGACCGCAAGGGACGATCCGTCTGAGACGGACATCAGGAAAAGAAACCCGCGCTCCATCTCCACGACCGTCTGAGCCACCGTGCCGCCCTCGAAGATCCGGGATGCCCCGGCCGTCAGCGAGGTGAGCCCGGACGCGACCGCCGCGAGCTGGTCGGCGCGGTCGCGCGGGAAGCCTTCGGACATCGCCAGAAGAAGGCCGTCGGCGGACACGACGACGGTGTGGGACACCCCAGGGGTGTTGTCCACGAAGTTGGTGATCAACCAGTTCAGGTTCTGTGCGGCCTGGCTCATCTGACTCAACTAGTGCTCCTGCTGGTGAGTGGGGCTGGGGAAGCTGCCGGTCTGGCCGGTACCGGCCTGGCGACCCTGCTGAATGCCCCGACGGAGATTGGTCAGCCGGCCGCGTACGTCATCGGGCGCACGCGAGACCTGAGGACCTGTTTGGTGCGTTTGCTGCTGTGCCGTGCCCGCCACGAGGTTGGCTCGCGGGACGCGGCGCGGCAGGCCTGAGGTGGTGACCCCGCCCGCCGAAGGCTGACGGACGCGTTCTGCCTGCCGGACGAGGTCGTCGTTCGGCGAGGTGCGCCAGGACGCCTGGGCGGCGGCCGGCGCGGCGGCGGGCCGCGGGGGAACCGCGGGCGCCGCCTGAGGCTGCGGGGCTGGGGGCTGCGGGGCCTGAGCCTGCGGGGCCTGGGGAGGAACCTGCGAGCCGTTGGTCTGGTTGTGCTGGTTGTTGTTCTGGGCGGCTGCCGCCGCGGCCTGCTGACCGTGGAACCAGTTGGTCTCCAGCGTGTCGTACAGCGGCGTACGTCCGTCACCGGGGCCGGCCGGCGGCAGGGCCTCGTGCTCCGGCTGCGCGACGGGCCGCTGCGGTACCTGCGGGCGCTCGAACTGGCCGGTGGACGACGGGCCCTGGCCGTTGCCGTACCCGGGATTCGCGAACTGGCCGGTGGACGACGGGTACTGGGAGGCGCCGTAGCCCGGGGTGGCGAACTGGCCCGTGGTGGACGGGTTCTGACCCGTGGGCACTGTGCCCGAAGAACCGAAGACATCCGGACGGACGAACTGACCTGGGTTCTGGGCCGAGTACTGCCCCGTGCCCTGACCGGAGTACTGCCCGGGGTTCTGCGGCGGGACGGCACCAGGGCGCGGAGCGTCGAAGTCGGGGCGGGAGAACTCCGACGTGGCTGCGGTGGGTGTGGGACCTTGGCGGTCGTCGATCCGCGGAAACTCCGAAGTGCCAGCCGGGCCCTGACGATCGTCGAAGCGCGGCATGCGCGAGGTGGAGTCGGGATCCTCGTGGCCGCGCGGGGTGTCGAGGGAAGCGCGCGGCACGGGCGGCTGGGCGTTGTCGTCGCTCCAGCTCGGCCGGGACTGCGTGTTGCCACCCGGGAGTTCGGCGCGTGCGCCACCACGGCCCGGCAGCTGAGGCCTGCGCCGGCTGCCCTTGCCGGCCGGCGGCTGCTGCGGGGGTGTGGCCGGGGGGCCGCTCTGCCGTGCACCTGGTGCGTCGCCGAAACCGCTCTGCCGGTTGCCGGACGCGTCACCGAACCCGCCCTGGCGGGCACCGGATCCGTCGCCGAAGCCCTGCGCGCCGGTTCCCGCGGCCGGGAGGCCCTGCGGGGCTCCCGGCGTGCTCTGCCCGAAGGCGTTGACGCCGGCACCGGCCGGGGTGGGCCTGCCCTGCGGCGAGTTGCCCGGACCCTGCGGTCCACGAGATCCGCCCGGTGCACCCGGGCGACCGCCCTGGCTGCCGGGGAGTGCGGCACGCGGCCCCTGGCCCGCGCCGACCTGTCCGCGCTGGGGCGGGGCACCGACACGTCCGGGGTTGCCGCCGCCACCGAGGGCCGGACCGCCCTGGCCGTTGCCACGGCGGGCAGCGCCGGAGGCTTGCGAGGATGCCGGACCGGCGCTCTGACCCGGCTTGTTCGGAACCTTCTTGCCGCCCTGGGCGACGTCCACGGGAAGCATGACGAGGGCGGTCGTGCCGCCGGAGTCGGACGGGCGCAGCTGGATACGGATGCCGTGGCGCTGCGACAGCCGGCCGACCACGAACAGACCCATGCGGCGCGACACCGAGACGTCCACGGTGGGCGGCGAGGCAAGCCGCTCGTTGATCGCCGCGAGGTCCTCGGGGGAGAGGCCGATTCCGGTGTCGTGGATCTCGATCAGCACGCGGCCGTCGGGCAGCGCGTGACCGGTGACCTTGACCTTGGTCTGCGGCGAGGAGAACGACGTGGCGTTCTCCAGCAGCTCGGCGAGCAGGTGCACGAGGTCGTTGACCACACGGCCGGCCACTTCGGTGGTCGGCACGGAGGACAGCTCGATGCGCTCGTACTGCTCCACCTCGGAGGCGGCGGCGCGGAGCACGTCGACCAGGGGGACCGGGCGGGTCCAGCGTCGGCCGGGCTCCTCACCGGCGAGAACGAGGAGGTTCTCACCGTTACGGCGCATGCGGGTCGCGAGGTGGTCGAGCTTGAACAGCGAGGAGAGCTGGTCCGGGTCGGCCTCGCGGGACTCCAGTTCGGAGATGAGCGAGAGCTGACGCTGGATGAGGCCCTGAGAGCGGCGCGAGAGGTTGGTGAACATCGCGTTGACGTTGCCTCGCAGGAGGGCCTGCTCGGCGGCCAGTCGTACGGCCTCGCGGTGCACGTCGTCGAAGGCCGCGGCGACCTGGCCGATCTCGTCCCGGGAGTGCACACCGACCGACTCGACGGAGGTGTCGACGTCCTGCGGGTCGGACTCGGAGAGCTGCTTGACCAGCTCGGGCAGCCGCTCCTGGGCGACCTTGGTCGCGGTGTCCTGGAGCCGGCGCAGCGAGCGGATCATGGACCGGGCCACCACGAAGGCGCCGACCAGCGAGACACCGAGAACCAGGAGGATCAGCGCACCCGAGATGATCGCTTCACTCTCGGCCTCGTTGCGCAGTTCGCGGGCCTTCTGCTCCATCTCGCCGAGCAGCGTGGTCTCGATGTTCGCCATCTGCCCGATCTTGGTCGAGTCGTCGTCGACCCAGTCCAGATACGAGCGCTTGTCCCGCGTCGCCAGACCGTTCTTGCTGGCCAGCACACGCTTGGCGTAGTCGTCGGCCGCTTCGATGGTCGGGTTGCCGCTCTCGATGGGCTTGAGGAGCTCGGCGGAGCCGTCCCCGTAGATGCTCTCGAAGCTGCTGAGGTCGGACTCCTGGCTCTGCTGCGCCGAGAGCGCGTACTGCCGGTCGTTCTCGGACAGCGAACCGAAGGTCGTGTTGCTCTCGGGCAGCGCGGCCGCGATGACCGCGCGCTGGACGGAGGCGTACTCCTTGGCCGAGGAGAAGGCCGCCAGCGCACGGGTGCGCTGGATCATCTCCGGGTTGCTGGTCGCCTCGGCCATGTCCTGCGAGAGCTCGAGGAGCTGGGTGATGACGCGGTGGTACGCCTCGACCGTCTGCGTGGAGTTGTTGGGCTCGTCGTAGGCGTCGCTGCGGATGCTGTTGAGCTTCTGCAGTTCGCGCGTGAGGCCGACGAGGCTGTCCCGTACGCCGGTGAGCTGCCCGTCCGCACTCGAGTCGTCGATCTCCTGGACGCCCTCGAGGAAGTTCTTCTTCGCGATGTCGGTGGCGTCGCGGACGCCCTTGACCGTGGGGGAGGTGGCCGTGGCGCCGTGCACCAGTGGCCCCGCCGTCGTGTCGCGCTCCTTCTGGAGCGCGGCCGAGAGCTCGGTCGCCTGCTTGGTGATGTCGGTGAGCAGCTTCATGTTGTCGAGCTGCTGGATGTCGTCCATCGACTGGTTGATGCGCAGTGCGCCGAGCGAGGTCGCGGCGACCACGGGGAGCGCGAGCAGCGAGACCAGACGCGTCGAGATGCGCCAGTTGCGCAGGGCTATTCGCGAGCCGCTGCCCGAGGGGCCCTGCGGATTCCTCGCGGCCGGTTTGGCGGCAGCCGTCGCGCCGGAGCGCGCGGAACGCTCACCGCCGCCGACCTCTGCCGGTCCCGGGTTCTGGGCGTGCTGGGGCGAGGAACTGCCTTTAGTGGGGCCAGTCCCGCCGTGCGGCTCCGGCTCCGCCGGAGCGCTGCCATCCCTCTTGAAACGTCCCTGCACTAGCGTCGCAACCTCTGGACCAGGCGCCCCTCCGCGAAACGGCGGGACGGTGTCGGTGTCGTTCAGGGGCGCAGATGCGCCCCCTGGTGGTCGTCAGTGACCGGCGCTGGATCCCCTTTCCGCCGCTGCTCGGCGCTGCGTTGCGCCCCCTGCGCGCCGGTTTCGATCCCGCGGCGGTCCGTGGAATTGCAGCACAGTGGCGGATCTCCAACAAGGGCCGAGTACCAGGCTGTGACCTCCGTGACAGCTTGTGAGTGCCGCGTCACGAGACGTAGAAAGTGATCCCGTACATAACGGACTTATCCCTACGAGGTGTTGACGTGCTCGGGGTGTCCCAGTCGCCATGATCAGGAGCGGAATGTCGGCTTCAGTGGAGCAATGTCTGTTTCGCCGGTTCGGAACCGGGGCCTGAATTGACCGCTTTGCCTGGTAGTAAGTGAGGAAACTCACACCACGATCATGGCGTCTCCGCGGCTTCGCCCGGGAATTGCATGTTTAGCCTGACGCTTTACAGGGATGGCGAATCCGACAACCCGCGCCCGCGCGAGGCCTCTTGAGGCCCGCCGGGCGCCCCCACGACGACAAGGTCGAATACAACAGTGAAGACCACGATGATGTTCCGCAACATAGCCAACCCGCGACGCACCACGCTGGCCCACCTCGAGGACGCCGACGAGCTGCGCACGCCGGAGCAGCCGGAGCACTCGGTCGACCTCCCCGCCCAGACCGCCAACCCCCGCCGCACCATCCTCATGGAAGCGCCGGTCGCCGCCTCCGTCGCGGAGTAGTGCGCCCGCCGGCGGCCCGTCGCCCGAGCCGCCGGCGTAGGGATGCCGGGTTGTCGGCGTAGGGATGCCGGGTTGTCGGCCTGCGGACACCGGGCCGCCCGCCGATATGCGCGAAGCGCCCGGCCCTTCCCGCGTTAGCCTGGAGCGTCCTACTCCAGCCAGCTCAGTGAGGGGCGCGACGATCCCGTGCGCATCGCCAGGTTCTCCATCGACGGCAACGTCGCTTTCGGCGCGGTCGAGGGCGACAAGCCGGACGAACTCGTCCTCGACATCATCAAGGGCATCCCGTTCGCGGACTTCGAGCTCTCCGGCACGAAGGTCCCCCTGAGCAAGGTGCGGCTGCTGCCCCCGGTGCTCCCCAACAAGGTCGTGGCCTTCGGCCGCAACTACGCCGAGCACGCGCGGGAACTCGGCAACGAGGTCCCCGACGTCCCCTTCGCCTTCTTCAAGCCGTCGACCTCCGTGATCGGCTCCGGCGACGAGATCCAGTACCCGTCCTTCTCGAACGACCTGCACCACGAGGCGGAGCTGGCCGTCGTCATCGGCCGCATGTGCCGCGAGGTCCCGCGCGAGCGCGTCAAGGACGTCATCCTCGGCTACACCTGCGCCAACGACATCTCCGCTCGCGATGTCCAAAAACGCGAGAAGCAGTGGGCCAGGGCCAAGGGCTTCGACGGTGCCTGCCCGCTCGGCCCCTGGGTGGAGACGGACATCGCCCCCTCCGCGATTGCCGAGGGCATCACCATCCAGTGCACGGTCAACGGGCAGCAACGCCAGCTCGGCAGCACCAGTGAGATGATCCACTCCGTCGAGGATCTGATCGTGAACATCACCGAGGCCATGACGCTGCTCCCCGGCGACGTGATCCTCACGGGCACCCCCTCCGGGGTCGGCCCCCTGAACGTCGGCGACGAGGTCGCCGTCACCATCGAAGGCATCGGCACTCTCACCAACAAGGTGATCAAGCGTGGCTAACGGCTCCGTCCGCGTACGTTTCTGTCCCTCCCCGACCGGCAACCCCCACGTGGGCCTGGTCCGCACCGCCCTGTTCAACTGGGCGTTCGCCCGGCACAACGAAGGCACTCTGGTCTTCCGCATCGAGGACACCGACGCGGCCCGCGACTCCGAGGAGTCCTACGACCAGCTGCTCGACTCGATGCGCTGGCTGGGCTTCGACTGGGACGAGGGCCCCGAGATCGGCGGCCCGCACGCGCCGTACCGCCAGTCCCAGCGGATGGACCTCTACAAGGACGTCGCCCAGAAGCTCCTGGACGCGGGCCACGCGTACTACTGCTACTGCTCGACCGAGGAACTGGACGCCCGCCGCGACGCCGCCCGCGCCGCCGGCAAGCCCTCCGGGTACGACGGCCACTGCCGCGCGCTCACCGCCGGCCAGGTCGAGGCGTACCAGGCGGAGGGCCGCACGCCCATCGTCCGCTTCCGCATGCCCGACGAGACGATCACCTTCACGGACCTGGTCCGCGGCGAGATCACGTATCTCCCGGAGAACGTCCCGGACTTCGGGATCGTACGAGCCAACGGCGCACCCCTGTACACGCTCGTCAACCCGGTCGACGACGCCCTGATGGAGATCACCCACGTCCTGCGCGGCGAGGACCTGCTCTCCTCCACCCCGCGCCAGATCGCCCTCTACAAGGCGCTGATCGAGCTGGGCATCGCCAAGGGAACCCCGGCTTTCGGCCACCTCCCGTACGTCATGGGCGAGGGCAACAAGAAGCTCTCCAAGCGTGACCCTGAGTCGTCGCTGAACCTCTACAGGGAGCGCGGTTTCCTCCCCGAGGGGCTGCTCAACTACCTCTCCCTGCTCGGCTGGTCGCTGTCGGCGGACCGCGACATCTTCTCGATCGAGGAGATGGTCGCCGCCTTCGACATCGCGGACGTGAACCCCAACCCGGCCCGCTTCGACCTCAAGAAGTGCGAGGCGATCAACGGCGACCACATCCGCCTGCTCGACGTGAAGGACTTCACCGAGCGCTGCGCCCCCTGGCTGAGGGCCCCGTTCGCCCCCTGGGCGCCGGAGGACTTCGACGAGGCGAAGTGGCAGGCGATCGCCCCGCACGCCCAGACCCGCCTCAAGGTCCTCTCCGAGATCACGGACAACGTCGACTTCCTGTTCCTTGCGGAGCCGGTCTTCGACGAGGCGTCCTGGACGAAGGCCATGAAGGAGGGCAGCGACGCGCTGCTGCGTACGGCGCGCGAGAAGCTCTCCGACGCGGACTGGTCGGACCCGGAGGCGCTGAAGAACGCCGTCCTGGCCGCCGGTGAGGAACACGGCCTCAAGCTCGGCAAGGCCCAGGCCCCGGTCCGGGTCGCCGTGACCGGCCGCACGGTCGGCCTGCCGCTCTTCGAGTCCCTGGAGATCCTGGGCAGGGAGAAGACGCTGGCGCGCATCGACGCGGCGCTGGCGAAGCTTTAGCTCGACAGGGGGCGGCGTCCGGTCCGGGCGCCGCCCCTTGTTGCGCATCGCCCCCTTTGTGCCCCGAGCGACAGACACGCGCCCCCGCCCGGAGTTACCGTCGGATCATGAGCATCAAGGCCTTGGTCTGGGACGTGGACGACACGCTCTTCGACTACACGGGCGCGGACCGGGCCGGGATGCGCGGGCACTTGGCGGCCGAGGGCCTGCTCGACAGGTACGAGTCCGTGGAGCATGCCCTCGTCCGCTGGCGGGAGATCACCGACGTGCAGTGGGCGAAGTTCGCGGCCGGCGAGTCGGACTGGCAGGGCCAGCGCCGTGACCGGGTCAGGGAGTTCCTGGGTGAGCCCCTCGGCGACGTCGAGGCCGACGGCTGGTTCGAGCGGTACGCCGGCCACTACGAAGCCGCCTGGGCTCTCTTCCCGGACACCCTCCCCGCCCTGGACGCCCTCGCCGCCAGTCACCGGCACGCGATCCTGTCCAACTCCAGCTTCCACAACCAGGACCGCAAACTCCGCGTCCTGGGCGTACGCGACCGCTTCGAGAGCGTGCTGTGCGCGGCGGAACTGGGCGTCTCCAAGCCCTCCGTGGCGGCCTTCCACGCCGCCTGCGACGCCCTCGCCCTGCCACCGCACCAGGTCGCGTACGTCGGCGATCACCCGGAGATCGACGGCCGCGGCGCCTTCGAGGCGGGGATGCTCTCGATCTGGATCGACCGTGACGGTGCTCACAGTGCTCCCGAGAGCGGTCCTACGGGCCCGCGCCGGATCGCCTCGCTGGCCGAACTCCCCGTGATCCTCGGCGCTGATACCCGTTTTGGAGCGCCGTCCACCTTCAGGTAATGTTCTTCCTGCGCCGCCGGAGAACGGGCTGAAAGGTCCAAAAACCCGGAGGCGCTAGCTAAAACAAAATCCCCGTAGGGGGTTGCGTTTCAGTGGCCTATGGTGTAATTGGCAGCACGACGGTTTCTGGTTCCGTTAGTCTAGGTTCGAGTCCTGGTAGGCCAGCTCGCAGAGCTCATCTGCAACAGCAGAGACCAACTCTGCAAGGCCCCCGTTGTGTAGCGGCCTAGCACGCCGCCCTCTCAAGGCGGTAGCGCCGGTTCGAATCCGGTCGGGGGTACAGATCCTTCCCAGGGGGACAGTCCGGGTCGCACCCGCTGACTCTCATGCAGGATCGCTAGGGCCCCCGTTGTGTAGCGGCCTAGCACGCTGCCCTCTCACGGCAGTAGCGCCGGTTCGAATCCGGTCGGGGGTACTTGATGGTCTGGTATAGACCACCATTGGGCTATGGTGTAATTGGCAACACGACGGTTTCTGGTTCCGTTGTTCTAGGTTCGAGTCCTGGTAGCCCAGCTGGATCACTTGTGGTCCTTGCCCCCGTTGTGTAGCGGCCTAGCACGCTGCCCTCTCACGGCAGTAGCGCCGGTTCGAATCCGGTCGGGGGTACACGATTCGATGGCCTCCCACTTCGGTGGGGGGCCATCGGCGTTTCCGGAGGAGAACAGCCCCGCCGGGGGAGCGGGCGCTCAACTCCCGTGCGGGCTCCCAGTCTCCCAGTCTTGTGCTTCCAGTACGCGGTGGGATCGGCTGTCGTGCGTCCCGGGGAGGGCCTGCCGCGGCGTTGAGGCCGGCCCTCTTCTGGCGGGGTGCGTGCGGATCAGCCGGTGCGGCGCAGGGCTTCGGAGAGGCGGCCGGCGGCGTCGATGACGGCCTGGGCGTGCATGCGGCCCGGGTGACGGGTCAGGCGTTCGATCGGTCCGGAGACCGAGACGGCGGCGACCACGCGGTTCGAGGGTCCGCGGACGGGAGCGGAGACGGAGGCGACGCCCGGCTCGCGCTCACCGATCGACTGGGCCCAGCCCCGGCGTCGTACGCCGGAGAGAGCCGTCGCGGTGAAGCGGGCACCCTGCAGTCCCCGGTGCAGGCGCTCCGGCTCCTCCCAGGCCATCAGGATCTGGGCCGAGGAGCCCGCCTTCATGGTGAGCGTGGAGCCGACCGGGACCGTGTCCCTGAGACCGGAGAGACGCTCGGCCGCGGCGACGCAGATGCGCATGTCGCCCTGGCGGCGGTAGAGCTGCGCGCTCTCTCCGGTGAGGTCCCGCAGATGCGTGAGCACCGGGCCCGCCGTCGCGAGGAGGCGGTCCTCGCCGGCGGCCGCGGCCAGCTCGGCGAGGCGGGGGCCGAGAATGAAACGGCCCTGCATGTCACGCGCCACCATGCGGTGGTGTTCAAGTGCCACGGCGAGGCGATGTGCCGTGGGTCGTGCCAGTCCGGTCGCCGCGACCAGTCCCGCGAGGGTGGCCGGACCGGACTCCAGAGCGCTCAGGACAAGGGCTGCCTTGTCCAGAACGCCGACGCCGCTACTGTTGTCCATGAAACGATACTCGCGTCTCACTCTGTGAAACGCAAGTTCAATTTCCCGTGGAACGCGCCACCCTTGTAGGTACGCGGCCCGCGGACCAACGGGCCCGGCGGCGGACGCCCGATACGAGGGGTACGAGCGTCGCCGCACCGGTAAATCTCTAGTTGGGCCGGCGCCACACAGGCCGGCCGGAGGGAAAGCGATGGGTAGGACACTCGCGGAGAAGGTCTGGGACGACCATGTCGTCCGGCGCGCCGAGGGCGAGCCCGACCTCCTCTTCATCGATCTGCACCTGCTGCACGAGGTGACCAGCCCGCAGGCCTTCGACGGGCTCCGCCAGGCCGGGCGACCCGTGCGCCGCCTCGACCTCACCATCGCCACCGAGGATCACAACACCCCGACCCTCGACATCGACAAGCCCATCGCGGACCCGGTCTCCCGGGTCCAGCTGGAGACGCTGCGCAAGAACGCCGCCGAGTTCGGTGTGCGCCTGCACTCGCTCGGTGACGTCGAGCAGGGCGTCGTCCACGTCGTGGGACCGCAGCTGGGCCTGACCCAGCCGGGCACCACCGTGGTCTGCGGCGACTCGCACACCTCCACACACGGCGCGTTCGGTGCGCTGGCCTTCGGTATCGGCACCTCGCAGGTCGAGCACGTGCTGGCCACCCAGACGCTGCCGTTGGCCCGCCCCAAGACCATGGCCATCACCGTCGACGGCGAACTGCCCGACGACGTCACGGCCAAGGACCTGATCCTGGCGATCATCACCAAGATCGGCACGGGCGGCGGCCAGGGCTACATCCTGGAATACCGCGGCTCCGCCATCGAGAAGCTCTCGATGGAAGCCCGCATGACCATCTGCAACATGTCGATCGAGGCCGGCGCCCGCGCGGGCATGATCGCCCCCGACGAGACCACCTTCGCCTATCTCAAGGGTCGCGCCCATGCGCCCGAGGGCGCGGAGTGGGACGCCGCCGTCGCGTACTGGAAGACCCTGAAGACGGACGAGGACGCGGAATTCGACGAGGAGGTCGTCATCGACGCCGCCTCCCTCGCGCCGTTCGTCACCTGGGGCACCAACCCCGGCCAGGGCGCGCCGCTTTCGGCGTCCGTCCCCGATCCCGCTTCGTACGAAGACGCTTCGGAGCGCCTGGCCGCCGAAAAGGCCCTGGAATACATGGGGTTGACCGCCGGACAGCCGCTGCGTGACATCAAGGTCGACACCGTCTTCGTAGGTTCGTGCACCAACGGCCGTATCGAGGACCTGCGTGCGGCCGCCGCGCTCGTCGAGGGCCGCAAAGTCGCCGACGGCGTACGGATGCTGGTGGTCCCCGGCTCGGCGCGGGTCGGTCTGCAGGCCGTGTCCGAGGGTCTGGACGTGGTCTTCAAGGAAGCCGGCGCCGAATGGCGGCACGCGGGCTGCTCGATGTGTCTGGGCATGAACCCCGACCAGCTGGCCCCCGGTGAGCGCTCCGCGTCCACCTCCAACCGCAACTTCGAGGGCAGGCAGGGCAAGGGCGGCCGTACGCACCTGGTCTCGCCGCAGGTTGCCGCCGCCACCGCCGTGCTGGGCCACCTGGCCTCCCCGGCCGACCTGTCCGACGCCCGTACGCCCGCTGGAGTCCGATAAGCCATGGAAGCATTCACCACGCACACCGGCCGGGCCGTCCCGCTGCGCCGCAGCAACGTCGACACGGACCAGATCATCCCTGCTCACTGGCTCAAGAAGGTGACCAGGGACGGTTTTGAGGACGGGCTCTTCGAGGCCTGGCGCAAGGACCCGTCCTTCATCCTCAACCAGCCCGAGCGGACGGGCGCCACGGTGCTGGTCGCCGGTCCCGACTTCGGTACCGGTTCCTCGCGCGAGCACGCCGTGTGGGCGTTGCAGAACTACGGTTTCAAGGCCGTCATCTCCTCGCGCTTCGCCGACATCTTCCGCGGCAACTCGCTCAAGAACGGCCTGCTCACCGTGGTTCTGGAGCAGAAAATCGTGAACGCGCTGCAGGAGCTCACGGAGAACGACCCCGAGGCCGAGGTCACGGTCGACCTGGAGACCCGCGAGGTGCGCGCCGAGGGCATCACCGCCTCCTTCGAGCTGGACGAGAACGCCCGCTGGCGGCTGCTGAACGGCCTGGACGACATCTCCATCACCCTCCAGAACGAGGGCGACATCTCCGCGTACGAGGCCAAGCGGCCCTCGCACAAGCCGAAGACGGTTCAGGTCTGACACGCGGGCCGGATTCACGGTCGGCCCACAGCGATTCGCCGCTGACCCGGGTCTGATTCGCCGCAGACCCGGGCCTGAATCACCGCCGACCGGGTCTGAATCACCGCAGACCCGGGTCTGATTTCAGCCACCGCAACACCCCTCTGTACCCCCAATCGTGGACGGTTGGGGGTACAGCCGTGTCTGCCTCCGGGCGGCCTTCGGATGCCTTGCCGGAAGGCCTCAACTCCCCTAGTTACAAAGGCCGTTGCGGGGGTAGACGGCCTATGGTACGGGGTGCCGCCGAGGTGCTCAGGAGCCCCTCCGGGGACGGCAGTTACCCCCTGAGCAGGCGACAACTCGCCCCAGATGGCACAATCTGTGCATGGGACACGACGGCCAACTCGAGCTCTATGCGGCAGTCGCGGCCCAACTCAAGGAAGCGCACACAAGAGTGCGTGCACTGCAAGTCCCGGAGGGCGTACGGATGGCGCTGACCCGGAAGCTGCTGGTCATTACGGCCGCGGCCAAGCACGATCTCGCCGATGCGACAAGGCGTCTGGAGCGGTTCACCGCCGACCTCGACGAGGGTCGATTCCTCGAAGAGGAACGCTGAGTTACTCCACGACAGTCCGAGTTCGTTGCGGCACAAGGGTGATTAGCCCGTTTCGTGTTTGATTTGCGGTATATATCTGCCTAACGTGCGAAAAAGCTTGAACGCATTCGTTCTGGCAATGTCTCCGAAGGGGAAGACGTGAACAAGGCGCAGCTCGTAGAAGCGATTGCCGACAAGGTCGGCGGGCGTCAGCAGGCCGCCGACGCGGTCGACGCCGTACTGGACGCGGTCGTCCGCGCGGTTGTCGGCGGAGACCGGGTCTCGGTCACCGGCTTCGGTTCCTTCGAGAAGGTTGACCGTCCGGCCCGCTACGCCCGCAACCCGCAGACCGGGGAGCGCGTTCGGGTCAAGAAGACCTCTGTGCCGCGCTTCCGCGCGGGCCAGGGCTTCAAGGACCTGGTGAGCGGCTCGAAGAAGCTCCCGAAGAACGACGTCGCGGTCAAGAAGGCCCCGAAGGGCAGCCTCTCCGGCGGCGCTTCGGCCACGGTGAAGAAGGCCGCGGCCAAGAAGGCCACCACGGCCAAGAGGGCGACGGCGAACAGGACCGCTGCCGCCGCGAAGAAGGCGACGGCCAAGAAGACCACGGCCACCGCCAAGAAGACCACGGCCAAGAAGACGACCGCCAAGAAGACCACGGCGACCGCCAAGAAGACCGCGGCCAAGAAGACGACCGCCAAGAAGGCGACGGCCAAGAAGGCCCCGGCGAAGAAGGCGACGGCCAAGAAGGCCCCCGCCAAGAAGTCGACGGCTCGCAAGACCACCGCCAAAAAGGCCACCGCCCGCTCGTAGCGAGGGCACGGAGGCAACTCACGCGCCGGGCCGGGCTCCCATCGGGAGCCCGGCCCGCGGCGTGTCCGGCCCGACAGGTCTCTAGAAGGTCTGCAGGGTGATCAGGGTGATCCGGCGTCCCTCGCCGTCGCCCTCGGTCTCGACCCGCACGCGCTGGCCGGGACGCAGCAGCCGCAGCCCGCCCGCGTCGAACGCCGGGCCGTCGAAGGGCACCGGGGTGCCGTCGTCGAGCAGCACCTGGCCGCTGCGGGTCTCGGGGTCGTACGTGTACGCGGTCGCCTGCATGGTGGAAGCCTATCCAGGCGGCGGGATCCAAGGCGGCCGGTGGTGGGCGCGAGGTGGGCGGGGAACGGTGTCAGCCGCCCGGTTGGCCCGGGATGAGCAGGCGGGCGGCCAGTGCCGCCGTACGTGGGCCGACGCCCAGTGCCAGTGCGGCTCGCAGGTCGTCACCGGTGTCCACGTCCTGACGTACGGAATCCACGCCGTCGGGGCGGAGTTCCACGGCGCCCGAGGCCTGATGGCGGGCGCGGGAATCGGTGCCGAAAGTCGGGAGCAATTCCTGGCCCGGGGCCGCGGCCAGCAGAGTGGTGCCGATTGCGGCTGCATCGGGGAGAAAAGCGCGGGGAAATTCGACGGCGGCTTCGAGTACTCGGGCCAATTCCCGCGGTCGCAGTGCGGGCAGATCGGCGTTCAGGGCGGCAACGGCGCTTTCGGGAGTTCGGGAGCGTACGGCGGAGCTGCCGTGCGCCAGGGCGGCGTTGAGGCCGCCCGCCGGCTCGCCCGTGACGATGCGGGCGCCCAGTGCGGCGAGTTCCCGCCCGGCAAGGGCGTCATCCGTGACCACCGCCACATCGCGGACCGCGGTGCAGGCCAGCGCCGCTGCCACGGTGTCCTGTGCGAAGGCGAGGGCGAGCCCGGGGCGCAGCCCGTCGCCGGCGGTGTCCGCCAGCCTGCTCTTGGCCCGTGCCAGAGGTTTGAGCGGTACCACCAGGAACCAATGCACGAGCGCCCCGTCTCTCCCTTGTCGCGCCCATTGTGACCCGGGCGCCCTGGCGGTCCGCACGCCGGGGCGTACGGTGTTCTCGACAGACAGGCGGCCCGGGGCGACACTTGTGCGGCCCCCCAGGCCTTGGAGGAAGGTGTTCGCGTGCCCCGCCGCAGAATCGGCTTCTGGTACCGCTTTGCAGCGGTCCTCTGCAAACCGCCGCTGGTGGTTCTGATCAAGCGGGACTGGCGCGGGATCGAGAACATTCCGGCAGAGGGCGGATTTATCACCGCGGTGAACCACAATTCGCATGTGGACCCGTTCATGTATGGGCACTATCAGTACAACACCGGGCGCGTTCCACGATTCCTGGCGAAGAGCAGTCTTTTCAGGAAGGGGTTCGTGGGCGCCGCGATGCGCGGCACCGGACAGATCCCGGTGTACCGCGAGACCACGGACGCGCTGAGTGCTTTCCGGGCGGCGATCGACGCCGTCGAGCGCGGTGAGTGCGTCGCGTTTTATCCCGAGGGCACCATCACCCGCGATCCCGGCCAGTGGCCGATGACCGGCAAGACGGGTGCCGCCCGGGTCGCCCTGCAGACCAAGTGCCCGGTGATTCCGGTCGCCCAGTGGGGCGCCAACGAACTTCTGCCGCCGTACGCCAAAAAGCTCCACGTACTTCCGCGCAAGACCCACCACGTCCTCGCCGGCCCTCCGGTGGACCTTTCGCGCTTCTACGACAAGGAGATGTCCCCGGACGTCCTCAAGGAGGCGACCGAGGCCATCATGGCGGCCATCACCGCGCAACTGGAGGAGATCCGCGGCGAGAAGGCACCTCGGGCGCCCTACGACCCGCGCCAGGAGCGGATCGAGCAGCGGAGGCGGACCGCGGCCCAGGAAAGGGCCGCCCGGCAGATCGCCGCGCAGGAGCAGGACGCCGAGGAGAACGCGCAGGCCCTGCACCAGGCGCAGGTGCGGCACGAAGCACAGCAGGAAGAGGGGCAGGGCACGTGAGCAAGCCGGTCAAGGCGGCTGTCTTCGGGACCGGATCGTGGGGTACGGCCTTCGGCATGGTGCTCGCCGACGCGGGATGCGACGTCACCCTGTGGGCGCGCCGCGCCGACCTCGCCGAAGCGGTCAACTCCACGCGCATGAACCCGGACTACCTGCCGGGTGTCGAACTCCCGGTGAACCTGCGGGCCACCGCGGACGCCGCCGAGGCCGCGCACGAGGCCGACTTCACGGTGCTCGCCATTCCCTCGCAGACCCTGCGCGGGAACCTCGCGCAGTGGGCGCCGCTGCTCGCGCCCGACACCGTCCTCGTCTCGCTCATGAAGGGCGTCGAACTCGGCTCCACCATGCGGATGAGCGAGGTGATCGAGGACGTCGCCAAGGTCGGCCAGGACCGCATCGCCGTGGTCACCGGACCCAACCTCGCACGGGAGATCGCCGCGCGGATGCCGGCCGCAGCCGTGGTCGCCTGCCGCTCCGAAGAGGTCGCCCAGCGTCTCCAGGCCGCCTGCCACACGCCGTACTTCCGCCCGTACACCAACACCGACGTGGTGGGCTGCGAACTCGGCGGCGCCGTCAAGAACGTGATCGGTCTCGCCGTCGGCATCGCGGACGGCATGGGACTCGGCGACAACGCGAAGGGCTCGCTCATCACGCGCGGGCTCGCGGAGACCTCGCGCCTGGGCCTCGCCATGGGCGCCGACCCGATGACGTTCGCCGGACTCGCGGGCCTGGGCGACCTGGTGGCCACCTGCTCCTCGCCGCTGTCGCGCAACCACACCTTCGGCATCAACCTCGGCAAGGGCATGACCCTCCAGGAGACCATCGCGATCACCAGGCAGACCGCCGAGGGCGTCAAGTCCTGTGAGTCGGTACTGGATCTGGCCCGTCGGCACGGCGTCGACATGCCCATCACGGAAACGGTCGTCGGCATCGTCCACGAGGGCAAGCCGCCCGTCGTCGCCCTCAAGGAGATGATGTCGCGCAGCGCCAAGGCGGAACGACGCTGAGCGACAGGGTCAACAGGCGCTGACTGAGGGGGGTACCAGCGGGTACGCTCAACGCGATATGAGCACTGAGAACCTCCCCCAGAGCCCTGAGCAGCCGCCGCGCAAGCCGCGCGTGGCCGTCGTCTTCGGTGGCCGCAGCTCCGAACACGGGATCTCCGTGGTCACGGCCGGCGCGGTCCTGCGGGCGATCGACCGGACGAAGTACGACGTCCTGCCGATCGGCATCACCCAGGACGGCCGTTGGGCGCTCACCGCCGACGAGCCGGACCGCATGGCCATCGTCGACCGGCAGCAGCCGAGCGTGGACCGGCTCGCGGAGTCCACCGAGGGCGGCGTGATCCTCTCCGTCGACCCGGCCAATCGTGAAGTCGTCTACAGCGAACCGGGTTCCGTCCCCAAGGCCCTCGGCGAGGTCGACGTGGTCTTCCCCGTGCTGCACGGCCCGTACGGCGAGGACGGCACCCTGCAGGGCCTCCTGGAACTCTCCGGAGTTCCGTATGTCGGCGCGGGTGTGCTCGCCTCGGCCGTCGGCCAGGACAAGGAGTACATGAAGCGGGTGTTCACCTCCTTCGGGCTGCCCGTCGGCCCGTATCTGGTGATCCGCCCGCGCGAGTGGACCGGCGACGAGCAGGGGGCCCGCGAGCGCATCGCCGGCTTCGCGGGCGAGCACGGCTGGCCGCTGTTCATCAAGCCCGCGCGCGCGGGCTCCTCGATCGGCATCACCAAGGTCGACTCCTTCGAGGGCCTCGACGAGGCGATCGCGGAGGCACAGCGCCACGACCCGAAGATCATCGTGGAGGCGCTGCTGCGCGGCCGCGAGATCGAGTGCGGGGTCCTGGAGTTCGAGGACGGACCGCGCGCCAGCGTGCCCGCCGAGATCCCGCCCGTGCAGGCGCACGCCTACTACGACTTCGAGGCGAAGTACATCGACTCGACACCCGGCCTCGTACCGGCCCCGCTGACGCCCGAGCAGACGGCGGAGGTCCAGCGGCTGGCGGTCGAGGCGTTCGAGGCCGCCTCCTGCGAGGGCCTGGTGCGCGCGGACTTCTTCCTCACCGAGGACGGCGAGTTCGTGATCAACGAGATCAACACCATGCCGGGGTTCACGCCCATCTCGATGTACCCGAAGATGTGGGAGGCGAGCGGCGTGGGCTACCCGGAGCTGGTGGACCGCCTGGTGCAGGCGGCGCTGAACCGTTCCACCGGGCTTCGCTGAGAGCCTTCCCGGCACCCCTGTACGTCAGTCGGCGATCCCTTCGGGGATCGCCTTCTTGATGGGTGCGGCGAAGGCCGTGAGCGGGCCCGCGCCCAGGTCGGCCCGCTCCTTGGGGAGCCTCACCTCGACGTATGCCGTGCGCAGGGTGGTGGTGAAGACGTACGACCCGTCGTCCTGCTCCTCGATCAGCCAGCCGACCCCGTTCACTTCGGCGCCGTCGGCGTTGGGGTCGTTCATCTCGGCAGGCCGTTCGACACCGCAGCGCAGTATGATCGCCGGGCTTCCCCAGCCCGCGGTCAGCGCGGACCGCGGCTCGGGATCGTTCCGGTCGAGTCCGTTGACTTTCTCCGGCAGCTCCTTGTCCAGGTTCTCGCACAGCTTCGTGACCTTCGCGTCCGGGCTGGGAACCACGGCCGAGGCGTCGTCGTCTGCCGAGGTGCAGCCCGTGGCGGCAATCAGCAGAGCGAGAACGGGCAGCCCGAAGGCGGCGGTGTGCCGGTGACGGAAGAAGTTCACCGGCCAAGGTTAGACGGGGGCTACAGGTGCACGACCGGGCAGGTCAGGGTGCGGGTGATGCCGTCCACTTGCTGGACTTTGGCGACCACCATGCGGCCGAGGTCGTCGACTGTGTCGGCCTGGGCGCGCACGATCACGTCGTACGGTCCTGTCACGTCCTCGGCCTGGATCACCCCCGGGATCTTGCTGATCGTCTCGGCGACGGTCGACGCTTTGCCGACCTCCGTCTGGATCAGGATGTACGCCTGTACCACGGAACCTCCAGGGCGGCCACGAGGATCATGTGGGGAAAAGGAACGCCACGGTATCGCGTCGCCGCTCGCCGCGGGGAGACCCGCGGTGACCGGGGATTGCGCGCCGGGGTGCACAGACTGCACAAGTGGACGGCCGATTCGACCGTACCGAGGACGAGGACGGCACGCGACCGCACCGAGGACGGTTCGCGTGGCGCGGCGCAGGCGGTACGCGCCACCGTTCGCACGAGACGTACCGTGGCGCAGACAGGAAGAGAAGGGGCAGTACGACTATGAAGGGCACCGTGGGCGAGTTGGGGGAGTTCGGGCTCATCAAGGAGCTCACCTCGCGTCTCACCACCACCCCGGCGGTCCGGGTCGGCCCCGGCGACGACGCCGCGGTGGTGGCCGCGCCCGACCGCAGGGTCGTGGCGAGCACCGACATCCTCCTGGAGGGGCGGCACTTCCGCCGTGACTGGTCGACGGCGTACGACGTGGGGCGCAAGGCCGCCGCACAGAACCTCGCGGACATCGCCGCGATGGGCGCCGTACCGACCGCGCTGCTGCTCGGCCTGGTCGTGCCGGCCGAACTCCCGGCCACCTGGCCGTCCGAGCTGATGGACGGGCTGCGCGACGAGTGCCAGGTCGCGGGCGCCTCCGTGGTCGGCGGTGATGTCGTACGTGGCGACACCATCATGGTCTCCATCACCGCGCTCGGCGATCTGCGCAACCACGAGCCGGTGATCCGGGGCGGGGCCCAGCCCGGCGACATCGTCGCCGTGACGGGCTGGCTGGGCTGGTCGGCGGCCGGCTTCGCGGTGCTCTCCCGGGGCTTCCGCTCGCCGCGCGCCTTCGTGGAGGCGCACCGGCGTCCGGAGCCGCCGTATCACGCGGGTCCCGCAGCGGCCGGGCTCGGCGCGACCTCGATGACCGACGTCAGCGACGGGCTGATCGCCGACCTCGGGCACATCGCCGAGGCGAGCAAGGTCCGCATCGACATCCGTTCCGGCGCCATCGACATCCCGACCCAGATGAACGACATCGGGCAGGCCGTCGGCGTCGACCCCATCCAGTGGGTGCTCACCGGCGGCGAGGACCACGCGATCGTCGCCACCTTCCCGCCGGACGTGAAACTGCCCGCCCGCTGGAAGATCATCGGCGAGGTCCTCAACCCGTCCGCGCTGCCGCAGGTCACGGTCGACGGCGCGCCCTGGACGAGCAAGGGCGGCTGGGACCACTTCGGGGAGATCGAGTCGTGAGTGCGCCGCCGAGGGTTCTGACGGTCGCAGGCTCGGACTCCGGTGGCGGCGCCGGAATCCAGGCCGACCTGAAGACGATGCTCGCGCTCGGCGTGCACGGAATGAGCGTGATCACGGCTGTCACCGCGCAGAACTCCCTCGGCGTGCAAGGCGCTTGGGAGCTGCCGGTTGAGGCGGTGCGCGCCCAGTACCGCAGTGTCGTCGACGACATCGGCGTCCAGGCGGTCAAGACCGGCATGCTCGCCTCTGCCGAACTCGTCGAGGCCGTCGCCGAGTTGATCGCCGGCACGGACGCGCCGGCCGTCGTCGACCCGGTCGGCGTCTCCAAACACGGCGACTCACTGCTGGCCGACTCCGCGCTGGATTCCGTACGTACGAAGCTGTTGCCGCTCGCCGTTGTGGCGACGCCGAACCTCGACGAGGTCGCCCAGTTGACGGGTGTGCGGGTCGAGTCCGAGGAACAGTTGCGTGACGCGGCGGCGGCTGTGCTGGCGTACGGGCCGAAGTGGGTGCTGATCAAGGGCGGCCATCTGACCGGGGACGCCGTCGATCTGCTGACGGACGGATCCGAGGAGCACTGGCTGCGCGCCCCCCGCTACGACAACCGGCATACGCACGGCACGGGCTGCACGCTCGCCTCGGCCATCGCGTGCGGCCTGGCGAAGGGGGAGAGTGTGCCGGAGGCCGTCGCGGCGGCCAAGGAGTACGTCACCGGGGCGATCGCGGCCGGGTTCGCGCTGGGGGGCGGGATCGGGCCGGTAGATCATGGGTGGCGGTTCAGGGCGGGCGGGTAGGTAGGCGCTTGGACGCGGCGCGTAAACGCTTGCGTAAGCGTTTACGTGTGCTGTTTCGTCTCGCCCGGGCGCAGCAAAAAACCGGCCCACCGTGAGGTGGACCGGCTCAGTGCAAGCGAACCAGCAGTGGCCGCGCGCTAGCGGTTGTCAGCGCGTGACCTTGCCGGCCTTGATGCACGAGGTGCAAGCGTTCACGCGCTTCGGCGTCCCGCCGACCACGGTACGAACGCGCTGGATGTTGGGATTCCAGCGACGGGGCGTACGGCGGTGCGAGTGCGAGATGCTGTTGCCGAAGCCCGGCCCCTTGCCGCAGACGTCGCAGTTGGCAGCCACGGGCTCACTCCAAAAACTTCAGATGCACTTACGGTGGATCCCGGCATGCCGGGATCAAGATCTACGATCTGAGTGGCGTTGCCAGGAGGAAGGCCCGATCGGATCGGGCAACCGGAGCAGCATACAACGACTGCGTCCAGACAACGAAACTACCATGGCTGCTCAGGGCCACGCCCCGGCCCTCCGTAGACCCGCTACCGACAGTAACCCCTTCTGGGTCTACGCTGCGTCCACGTCCAGCAGCTCAAGGAGGCGCAGGTGCCGCAGGTGCCGCAGACGTTCGATGCTCTCGCGGTGCGCACCTGGTGCGGTCTCTCGCTGGAGGCGCTGGGACGGGCGCGCGAGGAGATAGACGCGATCAACGTCTATCCGGTCGCCGACGGGGACACCGGCACCAACCTGTATCTGACGCTGGAATCGGCGACCGCGGCGGTCGAGGCGGTCTTCGCCGGGCACGAGGTCGGCGCGGGGTACGACGTCGACGAAGGGCGCGAAGCAGGCGGGGGGCGCGAGGCCGGCGGGGGTGAGCCGACGCTCGCGGACGCGGTACGGGCGATGGCGCACGGCGCGCTGATAGGCGCCCGGGGCAACTCCGGGACGATCCTCGCGCAGCTGCTGCGGGGCATGGCCCAGGTGCTCGCCGCCGACAGTGAGACCGCTCACACCGGCGGACCGGGCTTGCGGCTGGCACTCCGGCAGGCCGCCGACTCCGCCCGCCAGGCCGTCGCCCACCCCGTCGAGGGCACGGTCCTCACGGTCGCCTCGGCCGCCGCCGACGCGGCCACCGGCGCCGAGGGGGACTGCGGCACGGTCGCGCGCGCGGCGTACGCGGGAGCGCGGGCGGCCCTCGCCGCGACGCCCGGGCAACTGGCAGCCCTGAGGCAGGCCGGTGTCGTCGATGCGGGCGGACGGGGGCTGGTGGTGGTGCTGGCGGCGCTGGTGGAGACGTTCACGGGGGAGAGGCCGAGGGCGCTCGCCGGAGCCGCGGAGGTCCACGCGCGCGTGGCGGATGCCTCGACCGGCGTCAGCATCGGCGGCGGCATCGGCGGCGTCGACATCGTCGGTGCCGGCATCGGAGGAGTGCACCCCGACGTGTGCGGGGACGCGGTGCCGCAAGAGGGCGGGCCCGCCTTCGAGGTGATCTACCTCCTGGAAGCGGATGACGAGGCCGTGGCCCGGCTGCGGGACCGGCTCGACCGGCTGGGCAACTCGCTCGTCGTCGTCGGCGGGGACGGGTTGTGGAACGTCCATGTGCACGTGGACGACGCGGGTGCCGCCGTGGAGGCGGGTGTCGAGGCCGGACGGCCGTACCGGATCAGGATCACCCACTTCGGGCTCGGGGACGTCCACACCGGAGGCCCGGGGCGTCCTCCCCGGGAGCGCGCACAGCGTGCCGTCGTGGCTGTCGTGCCCGGAGAGGGGCTGGCCGAGCTGTATGCGGAGGCCGGGGCGACCACCGTGCTCGCGCGGCCCGGGGAGCCGCCCGCGAGCGGAGAGCTCGTCGAGGCCGTGCGGCGTGCCCACGCGCGCGAGGTGGTGCTTCTGCCCAACGACGCCGAACTGCGTCACACCGCGGCCGCGGCCGCCGAGCAGGCGCGCGTGGACGGTGTCCGCGTCGCGCTGATCCCGACCCGCTCCGCGGTCCAGGGCATCGCCGCGCTCGCCGTCCACGAGCCGGAACGCCGGTTCGACGAGGACGTCGTCGCCATGACCTCCGCGGCCGGCGCCACCCGCTACGCGGAGGTCGCGGTCGCCGAGCGCCAGTCCTGGACCATGGCCGGCATCTGCCAGGCCGGCGATGTCCTCGGCCTCATCGACGGCGATGTCGCCGTGATCGGCTCCGACATCACCGTCACAGCCGAAGCCGTCCTGGACCGCATGCTCTCAGCCGGCGGCGAAATGGTCACCCTCGTCCTTGGCGACGAGGCGCCCGAGACCATCGCGGACCGCCTTGAATCCCGGGTACGGGAAGGGTATTTGGCGGTGGACACGGTGGTGTACCGGGGTGGGCGGCAAGGGGCGTTGTTGTTGATCGGGGTGGAGTAGGTGTCGGTAGGGGTGGGTGGTTTGTCGCCCCCTCCGCCCCTATCCGTCCCTGTTTCTGGGGGCTGCCGCCCCCAGACCCCCGCTTCGGCCTGGACGGCCTCGTCCTCAAACGCCGGAGGGGCTGAAGATTTTCAGCCCCTCCGGCGTTTGAGGAGCGGGGAATGGGGCGGAGCCCCAGAAGCAAGGGACGGGTAGGGGCGGAGGGGGCGAAATAACTCCCCCCACCCCCCAGGTCACCCCTCCGAATTCGCCTCCATCAGCTTCAGCATGTTCTCGGCCTCCGCGCGCCGCGCCTGAGCGGTCTCGCCCTCCAGCCCCGCGTACGCGGCAAGCACCGCACGCGCGCGTGCCGCGGCCGCGGTGGGACGGCGGAGGTCCGCCTCCAGCCATCCGGCGCCGAGTTCGGCGGCGGTGCGGACGTCGAGGAGCTCGTCCCCGAGGGAAGCGAACACGGAGATCGCCTGGGTGAGATGGCCCAGGGCCTCCTCGAAAGAGGTTCTGGCCCAAGCCTTTTCTGCGTCGTCCGGCACGGATCGCGCCACCAGGTCACCGAATTGACGGTGGGTGTGCCCGAGTTCGGCGACGAGACGGAGACGCGCTGCCTCGCTCTCGTCCCCGTCCTCGTCCACCGCGGGGCCGGAGCCGCCCGGCGTGTCCCGGATCGCGTCCTCGCACTCCCGCACCGCCGCCGCCATCAACTCCCGTGCCCCGTCGAGCCCCGCGTCCGTAGGGACGGCCGCCCAGGCGCGGGCCCGCAGTGAGCGGACCAGCCCGTGGACGTTTCCGAGGTCGCGCCAGAGGTCGCCGGCGCGCGCGTACGCCTGGTCCGCCTGGGCGTGCAGCCCGGCGTTTCCGAGGGCCTCGGCGGCGAGATGGGCGAGCATCGCGTGGTCGCGCTGCTCGGGCCAGTGGCGGGCGATGTCGGCGGCCTGCAACCAGCGTTCGGCGGCCTCGCGGTGGTCGCCGAGTTCGGTGAGACAGTCACCGAGCCACCACTGGGTCTGCACGATCGCACCGTCGCCGTGCATGTCGGTGGTCAGATCGGGCAGCGCCGACTCCAGTATCTCGGCGGCCTCGGCCCACCGCCCCTGACGGACCAGGAAACCGCCGAGCTGATGCCGGGCCCAGGCGCCGAGCGTGGCACTCTGGCCCGCTTCGTCGGCCCAGTGCGCGGCCTCCAGGGCATGCTCAGCAGCGGGCCCGAACTGCCCCGTGCCACCGAGGATTTCGGCGAGCTGAAGGTGCAACTGCGCATGGCCCGGCGCCTCCAGGTGGGGCCCGCCGTGCTCCAACGCCGCGCGGGCCGCCCGCTCCGCTGCTTCCGTGTCGCCGTGGTGCAGAGCGATCGCGGCGAGTCGCGCTTCGTGCTCCATGGCGAACCACGGCAGCCCGGCCGCCACATACGTCTCGACGGCCAGGCCGAGCAGCTCCGCGGCCTTCACGGTGTCCCCGGCACGCGCGGCGAGCTCCCCGAGCATCGCCTGAGCCTCCGCGGCCCGTGAAGCCAGCCGTACGTCCTCGACGTGCGGCTCGGCAAGAGCCAACAACTCCCTGGCCGCCACTTCGGCAGCGCCTACGGCGTCACCCGACGACAGGCCCGCGCCCGCGTCGCTGTCCAGCCCATGCATCAGGATCCGCGCCCGCCCCACCAGCACGGACGCCGCCTGGGACACCCCCGTCCCGCCCTCCGCGAAGAGCGCGAGCACCCCGTCGCACAGCTCCGACACGGCCGCCAGGGCCTCCTCGGTGCCGCCGGTCAGGGCGAGTACGTAGGCGGCGCGGGCGCGGGCGGCGAGGGCTTCGCCGGGGTCGCCGGCCTCGGCGTAGAGCTCGGCGGCGCGGTGGAAGAGTTCGATGCCCTCCGGGCCGCGCTCCATCGCCGCGTGGTCGGCGATCTCCGCGCGGTCGCGGACGCCCAGCTGGTGTCCCTCGGCGGCGCGCGAGACCGCCGCCCAGGCTTCGACGGCGTCCGGGCTCCGGGAGTCCGACAGTCGGCGGGCCTCCGTGAGCAGCGTGGGCAGGTCGGGCTCGGCGGCCGACTCCGCTCCGGCGGGCGGACGGGTCACGTGCACCGCGGGTGCGGGGCGCGCTGAGCGCACACCCAGCGGCAGGCGGTCGACGAGCGCCGGCTGGTTCATCCGGGCGAGGGCCCGCGTGCTGACGTACGACGTGCCGTTGCGCGCGTCGAAGCGCGCCGCGAGCGAAAGTGCCTCCCCGCGCGCGTGGGCGGCGAGGTCGCTCGCGGTCCACGCGCGGCCGACCGGCCCGGGCACCGTCTGGTCGCCGAGCCCGAGGGAGGTCAGGCGGTCCGTCAGGAGGGCCACCACGGCCATGAAGTTCAGCTTGCTGCGCGGGTCCCCGGAGTCCGTGAAGTACGCGGGGCGTTCGGCGAGCAGCTCCAGGGCGCGCGCCTCGTTGCCGGAGAGCGCGCAGAACTCCACATGGTCCGCGTACGCGCCGCGCATGCTCTCCATGGCGCGGACGAGCCGGAAGCCCCGCAGATGGTTGGCGCGCGCCTCCTCCACGCGTCCCAGGCGCAGCAAGGGGACCAGGGAGGACGCGAGGACGGTGTGCGGCTCGTGCGCGCACGAGTACTCACCCTCCAGGACGGGGCCCCACAGCTCCACCGCCTCCGCGTCGGAGCCGCGCAGCGCCTGCCACCACCCCTGGCCGTGCAGCTCGCACGCGTGGCAGTCGGCCATGGTGTCCCGGTCGGCGGCCAGCCAGGCGGCGTACGCCCGCTCGGCGCGGTCCAGGTCCCCGAGATGGGCGGACACACTGAACTCGGCGCTGCGCACGGCCCGTTCGGAGTGACCGGCCAGCCGGTAGCGGTGTTCCATCTCGCCGAGCCACTTCTCTATGGAGGCGAGCGGAATGTGCGGCTGGTCCAGCATTCCGGCCGACATCCACTTGAAGACCCAGTGCAGGGAGTGGATCTCGTACTCGTCGAAGTCCTCGGGCCGTTCGTCCCACATGCGCAGCAGGCGCGCGAAGGGGACGAACATCTTGTCCTTCTCGGAGCTGTAGTTGTAGACCTTCAGCTGGTGCGCGAGTGCCTCGATCACCGCGAGGGGGATGCCGAGCTTCTCCGCCTCGGTCAGCAGCAGCTCCGCGCGCGCGTTGCGGGCGGGTCCCTCCGGCTGCTCGAAGTTGTCCGCCATCGCCTGGCGGAGAGTGTCGAAGTCGGTGATGGGGTCGATCCCGCTCATCGGTGGCCGTCCTCCCCGGAGTCGGTGTGTGTGGCCCACTCAAGGAGGCCGATGAACGCGCGGTTCAGGAGCGCGGAGTCGGCCGGCCGCAGCGGGCGCTGGGCCATCAGCAGGGCCTGCCCGTAGAGGGACTCCGTGGCGGTGCCGATCAGCTCCGGATCCTTGAGTGAGCTGATCCTCCGGATCAGTGGGTTGTGGTGGTTGAGCACCAGACGCGCGCGTGGAGCGCTGCCCCGCAGTGAGCCGAGGATGCCCGCCCACAGGTCGTCGGCCTGGTTCTCGGCCTCCGCGCGGGCCTGTTCGTGGCGGGCCGCCCGGTCGTCCAGATGCAGCGCCGGGACCGAGAGCGGGTGGAAGGCGCGCAGGACCACATCGCAGCCCAGGGGGTCGAGTCTGGCCCGCGCGGCCCCCAGGAAGGCCGACAGTGCCAGCTCCTCGGCCGGATCGACCGAGTCCAGGTGCGCCGTCACGGTGTCGGCGTCCAGCTCCGAGACGACCGTCCCGGGGCGCACGGACGGCAGCGCCTCGACCAGCTCGCTGTCGTACGTGTAGCCGCCGTTGACGACCCCGACGCCCTGGGCGGAGGCGATCGGCGCGACCTGCCGGTACTCCTCCACGGTCCGCGTGAAGTGCACCACCGGGTGCCGCTGGGCGAACTCCTCCAGGGAGAGCCGCCCGTCGGTCGTCTCGAAGGGCAGCCACGGCAGCATCGTGCGCAGCATCTCGGTGTCGTGCCGGGCCAGGGACTTCACACCCAGGTGGTGGACCGAGAGGAAGGCGGCCAGCCGCTCCGGGTCGCCTGCCGCGAGCCCGGTCAGCCAGGACCGGATCCGCTCGCCAAGGGCCTCGCGTACGGCGGCGAGCGTCTCGTCCTCGTACAGCGACTCGCGCGACGCGGTGGGCCGCAGACTGTCCGTGTCCAGGACGCAGCGCACGAAGAACGCCCAGTCGGGCAGCAGCTGTTCGGCCCGCTCGGTGAGCAGCATGCCCTTCAGGTGCACACGATGGCTCGCGCGCTGGGCAGGGCTGAGCGAGGACGGCAGGACGTACGCCACGCCCCGGATGCCGGCGAGCGGCACGTCCAGGTCGATCGAGTCCAGCGGCGTGAACCCGAACAGGTCGTGGCAGTGCCGCGCCAGGGCCACCCTGCGGGTCGCGGGGCTCGGGTACGCGCGGTCCCAGGGCGCCGGAAGGTCGGTGATCGCCTCGTCGCCCACGCGAACGTCGTACGGCAGCAGTGCACCGAAGTCCTGCGCCAGCGAGAGGACCTTCTCCTGCGTGAGCCACTCGCCGGCCCCGGCGCGCGCCACCAGGTGCACGGTGGTGCCCGGTTCGGTGCGGGCCTCCTGCGGCAGGGTGCGCACGGTGTACGAGCCGTCGTCGGCCGCTGTCCACTCCACGGGCGCCGCGTCGGGCGTACGCGCGCTTCGGCTGACGACCCGGATCCGCTCGGCGACCACGAAACATGCCAGCAACCCGATGCCGAACTGGCCCAGGAAGTCGGAACGCGCCGACTCAAGACCGTCGTTGCGCTTGGAACTGCGGCCGATGGTCGCCAGGAGGCTGTGCACATCGGACTCGGTCAGCCCGATCCCGGAATCCTCCACGCGCAGAGAGCCGTCCTCGGCGTAAAGGCGCACGGTGGCCGGAGCGTCCGGCTGTTCGGCGCGCCGGGCGGTGATCGCGTCCACGGCGTTCTGCAGCAACTCGCGCAGATAGACCTTGGGACTGGAGTAGAGGTGATGGGAGAGGAGGTCCACCAGACCGCGCAGGTCGACCTGGAAGGTATGAGGTGGCTGGGATGCCTGGGATGACTGTGAGGTCTGGGATTCCATCGTCGCAGCGCCGGTGGGGGGACGGGCGACGGCGCGGGGTCGGGCGGTCCCGGAAGGCGGTGACCGCGAAGAGGGCCGGAGCGGGTCATCCTAGGCCCGGAACCACCCGCCTGACCAGCGGATTTCGAGGACGTATACGGCGATGTCAGTGCGGTGGTGTGCAATGGATCTCGTGTCCGTGCTCGAAGAACCACTGAAGAAGGCGCTCGGCCCCGCCACCGCGAAGGTGATGGCCGAGCACCTCGGCCTGCACACCGTGGGCGACCTGCTGCACCACTATCCCCGCAGATACGAGGAGCGCGGTCAGCTCACCCACCTCGCCGACCTGCCCATGGACGAGCACGTGACCGTGGTCGCCCAGGTCGCCGACGCCCGCCTGCACAGCTTCGCCTCGGCGAGGGCCCCGCGCGGAAAAGGGCAGCGCCTCGAAGTGACCATCACGGACGGCAGCGGCCGTCTCCAGCTGGTCTTCTTCGGCCACGGTGTGCACAAGCCCCACAAGGACCTGCTGCCCGGCACACGCGCGATGTTCTCCGGCAAGGTCTCCGTCTTCAACCACCGCCTCCAGCTGGCCCACCCGGCGTACGAGCTGCTGAGCGGCGACGACGACGAGGCGACCGAATCCGTCGGTTCCTGGGCCGGGGCTCTCATCCCGCTCTACCCGGCCACCGCCAAGCTGGAGTCCTGGAAGATCGCCAAGTCCGTGCAGACGGTGCTGCCGCACGCGCAGGAGGCCCTCGACCCGCTCCCGGACTCACTGCGGGACGGCCGTGGTCTCGTCGCGCTCCCCGAGGCGCTTCTGAAGATCCACCGCCCGCAGACCACGGCGGACGTCCACGACGCCCGCGCCCGCCTCAAGTGGGACGAGGCCTTCGTCCTCCAGGTCGCCCTGGCCCGCCGCAGGTACGCCGACGCCCAACTCCCCGCCGTGGCCCGCGAACCCAAGCCGGCCGGCCTCCTCACCGCCTTCGACGCCAAGCTCCCCTTCACCCTCACCGAAGGCCAGCAGAAGGTCTCCAAGGAGATCTTCGACGACCTCGCGACCGAGCATCCGATGCACCGGCTGCTCCAGGGAGAGGTCGGTTCCGGAAAGGCTCAACCCCTTGACTCGCTGGTGTTGACGCCCATGGGCTTCCGCCGGATGGGGGACCTGCGGAAGGGCGACGAAGTTGTCGTGCCCAACGCAGAAATTGCCCTGATCGACGGGGTCTTCCCCCAAGGAGAGCGTGATGTCTGGCGCATGGTTCTCTCCGACGGAAGTTCCGTGGAGTGTGACGACGAGCACCTCTGGATCGTCGGTACGAGCCGCGGACGGCATCGTGGCCAGACGCCCAAGGTGATGACCGCTCGGGAGATTCGTCTCGACACGTTCAAGGCGAACGGATCGTCGAAGTGGTATGTCCCCGCAGCAACGCCGGTCGACCTGGGAGGGGACGCTGGGTTGCCACTTGACCCCTACCTCTTCGGGTTGCTGCTGGGTGATGGCTCGTTCCGACATAATCTGCGTCTGTCCACGGTCGATGACGAGATCCATGACGCCGCGGCGAGTGCTGTCGCGCCGGACTGCCTGCTGGTTCCGGTGACCGGGTCCCGCTGTGACTACACGATCCAGCTGAAGCAGCGCTCCGGCGGTGTGCGGAATCCTGTCATCCAGGCCCTGCGCGACCTGGACCTGTGGGGTAGGACATCCCACAGCAAGTTCATTCCCGAAGACTTCAAAAACACGTCGATCAAGAACCGTCTCGCTCTCCTCCAGGGGCTCCTGGACACCGACGGCACGGTCCACGCGGACGGGATGAGTGTCTCTTTCTGCTCGGCTTCGCTCAGGCTCGCTGAGGATGTCGCGTGGCTCGTGCGTTCGCTGGGTGGCCGGGCGCGAGTGCTGCCCAAGCGGGCCGCGTTCAACGTGTCGGTGGCGCTCCCGGACAAGTACGCGCCCTTCAGGCTGTCCCGCAAGGTTGAACGAGTGTGCCCGCGCCCGAAATACAACACATTCCGACGGGGTATTCGGGCAGTGGAGTACGTGGGCCGCAAACCGGTCCAATGCATCAGCATCGCCCACCCGAGCCACGCTTATGTCACGGACAACTTCACAGTGACCCACAACACCATGGTGGCCCTGCGCGCCATGCTCACCGTCGTCGACGCGGGAGGGCAGGCCGCGATGCTCGCGCCCACCGAAGTGCTCGCCCAGCAGCACCACCGTTCGATCACGGAGATGATGGGGGAGCTGGCCGAGGGCGGGATGCTCTCAGGGGCCGAGCACTCCACGAAGATCGTGCTGCTCACCGGGTCCATGGGGGCCGCCGCCAGGCGGCAGGCGCTGCTTGACCTCGTCACCGGTGAGGCCGGGATCGTCATCGGCACGCATGCGCTGATCGAGGACAAGGTGCAGTTCCACGACCTGGGCCTGGTCGTGGTCGACGAGCAGCACCGCTTCGGTGTCGAGCAGCGCGACGCCCTGCGCGGAAAGGGTAAGCAGCCCCCGCATCTGCTCGTCATGACCGCCACACCCATCCCGCGCACCGTGGCGATGACCGTCTTCGGTGACCTGGAGACCTCGGTCCTCGCCCAACTCCCCGCCGGGCGCTCGCCGATCGCCAGCCATGTCGTTCCCGCCGCCGACAAGCCGCACTTCCTGTCGCGCGCCTGGGAGCGCGTGCGCGAGGAAGTGGAGAACGGCCATCAGGCGTACGTCGTCTGCCCCCGCATCGGCGACGACGAGGACGACCCGGCCAAGACCAAGAACAAGAAGAAGTCCCCCGAGGACGGGACCGAGGCCGAGAAGCGCCCGCCGCTCGCGGTCCTGGACATCGCCGACCATCTCGCAGGCGGCCCTCTCCAGGGACTCAGGGTCGAGGTCCTGCACGGCAGGATGCAGCCCGACGACAAGGACGCCGTCATGCGCCGCTTCGCCGCGGGCGAGACCGACGTCCTGGTCGCGACGACGGTGATCGAGGTCGGGGTGAACGTGCCGAACGCCACAGCGATGGTGATCATGGACGCCGACCGGTTCGGAGTGTCGCAGCTCCACCAGCTGCGCGGCCGGGTCGGCCGTGGCTCGGCCCCCGGCCTGTGCCTCCTGGTCACCGAGATGCCGGAGGCGAGCCCGGCCCGCCAGCGGCTGAACGCGGTGGCGTCCACTCTCGACGGTTTCGAACTCTCCCGCATCGACCTCGAACAGCGCCGCGAGGGCGACGTCCTCGGCCAGGCCCAGTCCGGTGTCCGCTCCTCGCTGCGCATGCTGGCCGTCATCGAGGACGAGGAGATCATCGCCGAGGCCCGCGAGGAGGCCGCCGCGGTCGTCGCCGCTGACCCGGAGCTCGCCGGCCTGCCAGGCCTGCGTACGGCCCTGCAGGCGCTCCTGGACGAGGAGCGGGAGCAGTACCTGGACAAGGGCTGAGAGGGCAGGAAGGGGAGAGAGACCGAGAGGCTGAGAGGCGGTACGCGGACAGCGGCTGAGAGACTGGGGCCCGACAGACCCGCCGCCTTCCCCACCAGCGCAAAGGACCCTCATGACCCGCGTGATCGCCGGCCGGGCCGGCGGACGCCGCCTGACCGTCCCGCCGGGCACCGGCACCCGGCCCACCTCCGACCGGGCGCGCGAGGGCCTCTTCTCCACCTGGCAGTCCCTGCTCGGCGGCCCCCTGGCGGGCGAGCGCGTCCTCGACCTGTACGCCGGGTCGGGCGCCGTGGGCCTGGAGGCCCTCAGCCGCGGCGCCGGACACGCCCTGCTCGTCGAGGCCGACGCCCGCGCGGCCCGCGTCATCCGCGAGAACGTGAAGTCGCTGGACCTGCCCGGCGCCGAGGTCAGGCCGGGCAAAGCGGAACAGATCATCCAGACACCGGCGCCGTCGGACCCGTACGACCTCGTCTTCCTCGACCCCCCGTACGCCGTCTCGGACGACGATCTTCGCGAGATTCTGCTCACACTCCGGTCGGGGGGCTGGCTCGCGGCCGAAGCCCTCGTCACCGTGGAGCGCAGCACCAGAGGCGGCGAATTCGGGTGGCCGGTCGGTTTCGACGCGATCAGGGCCCGTCGTTACGGCGAGGGGACGTTTTGGTACGGTCGCGCCGCCGCTACGTGCGAAGACGCACGATGACCGGACTGGAGAGCGAGGGACCTCAGTTGCGCCGCGCCGTCTGTCCCGGGTCGTTCGACCCGATCACCAACGGACATCTCGACATCATTGCCAGAGCCTCCAAGCTGTACGACGTCGTGCACGTCGCGGTGATGATCAACCAGTCGAAGAAGGGCCTCTTCGAGATCGACGAGCGGATCGCACTGATCCGCGAGGTCACCGCCGAGTTCGGCAACGTCGAGGTCGAGGCGTTCCACGGCCTCCTCGTCGACTTCTGCAAGCAGCGCGACATCCCCGCGATCGTCAAGGGCCTGCGCGCCGTCAGTGACTTCGACTACGAGCTGCAGATGGCCCAGATGAACATCGGCCTGTCGGGCGTGGAGACCCTCTTCGTCCCCACCAACCCCACCTACAGCTTCCTGTCCTCCTCGCTCGTCAAGGAGGTCGCGACCTGGGGCGGCGACGTCTCCCACCTGGTGCCGCCGGTGGTCCTGGACGCGCTCAAGGAGCGTCTCGGCAAGGACTGATCCCGTTCCCGAGGCGGGGACCGAGCCCGTTCCCGAGGCAAGGGCCCAGACCTCCCCGAGGCACGGACCGAGCCGCCCCGCGCAACTGACAGGCCGTCATCCGGTGTCGGGCGGGGCGGGAGTGGTCGTACAGTCGACCCGTCCGTCTCCATCACAGCTGTAGAGAGTGGCGAGCACAGAGTGGACGTGCAGAAGAAGCTCGATGAGATCGTCGCGTCGGTCGGCAGCGCCCGTTCCATGCCCATGTCGGCCTCGTGCGTGGTCAACCGCGCCGAGCTGCTCGCCATGCTCGAAGAGGTGCGCCAGGCGCTGCCCGGCTCCCTCGCCCAGGCCGAGGAGCTGATCGGCGGCCGCGAGCAGCTGGTCGAGCACGCCCGCCAGGAGGCCGAGCGGATCATCGAGACCGCGCACGCCGAGCGCGGCTCGCTGATCTCCGACACGGAGATCGCCCGGCGCTCCCAGGCCGAGGCCGAACGCATCCTCGCCGAGGCCCGCCAGGAGGCCGAGGAGGTCCGCGCGGAGGCCGACGACTACGTCGACTCCAAGCTCGCCAACTTCGAGGTGGTCCTCACCAAGACCCTCGGCTCCGTCGGCCGCGGCCGCGAGAAGCTCCTGGGCACCGGCCCCGGTATCGACGAGCAGGGATACGAGGACGAGGACGCCCCCGAGCGCAGCCACGACCCGGAGACCCTGCGCCGGAGCGCCGACGAGTACGTCGACGTCAAGCTCGGTGCCTTCGAGGCCGTCCTCGCCAAGACCCTGGATGCCGTCGGCCGCGGCCGGCAGAAGCTGCACGGCCGCATCGCCAGCGACGACCTCGGCCTCCTCACGGACGACGGGACGCCCGCGCACCACACGAACGACTCCGACTACCTGGCGGGCCTCGCGGAACTCGCGGAGACCACCCCCGAGCCGCCTGTGGCGCCCGTGGCCCCCCAGGCTCCGGAGATCCCGGCCCAGCAGCAGGTGTACGCACAGCAGGACGCGTACGCGTATCAGCAGCAGGCCCCCGATCCGTACGGATACCAGCAGCAGTACGCCCAGCAGGATCCGTACGCGTACCAGCAGCAGACCGCCGACCCGTACGCCGCCTACCCGCAGCAGCAGGGCTACGACCAGCAGCCGGCGTACGACCCGAACCAGCAGCAGGTCTACGCGCAGCCCCAGGCGCACGTCATGGACGCGCAGCAGCACGCACTCGACGAGACCAGCCTCTTCGACACGAGCATGATCAGTGCGGAGCAGCTGCGGGCGTACGAACAGGGGCGCTGACACCGGATTGGGCCGTGAGCGAAAGGTCCAGTATCCTGGCCGTTCGGTCGCGTGTACGTCCGCGATCACTGCTGCCCCGGAACACCACGGGCAGCATCCTCTTGAGCTTCGAAGATCGAAAGCAGGAATGGCTCTGAACGCCCGCCTCGACCACCGCAACCCGCTCGTGTTCGACACACACGAGCTGGGGCGGCGTCCTGGCGCGCTCCAGCGCCTGTCCCGCACGATCGAGGCCCCCAAGGATCTCGGGATCCAGGGAGTCATCGGAGTGCCGGAAGGCGCCCCGGTGGAGCTCGACCTCCGGCTTGAGTCGGTCATGGAAGGTGTGCTTGTCACAGGCACCGCCCGTGCACTGGCCAAGGGGGAGTGCGTAAGGTGTCTGGAGCCGCTCGAGCTGGCGCTCGACGCGGAGTTCCAGGAGATGTTCTCGTACCCTGACGCCGACGACCGGGGCCGCCCCAAAGCGGAGCCGGCCGACGACGCCGAGGACGACGAGGACGCGCTCTTTCTCGAGGACGGCCTGTTCGACCTCGAAGGCGTGCTGCGTGATGCGGTGGTGCTCGCACTGCCGATGCAGCCGGTGTGCCAGGACGACTGCCCCGGCCTGTGCTCCGAATGCGGAGCACGGCTCGCGGACGCCCCGGACCACCACCACGAGGCCGTCGACATCCGTTGGGCGGCACTGCAGGGACTCGCCGGTTCACTCGAAGATGGCGAGAAGGACGAGTTGGGCGGCGCCGAAACTGGCGTCGACGAGAAGCAGGAGAAGTAGCCGTGGCTGTTCCGAAGCGGAAGATGTCGCGCAGCAACACGCGCCACCGCCGGTCGCAGTGGAAGGCTGCGGTCCCCAACCTGGTTGCGTGCGAGCGCTGCCACGAGCCCAAGCTGCAGCACATCGCGTGCCCCGCTTGCGGCACTTACAACAAGCGCCAGGTCCTCGAGGTCTGAGCGGCTGGTGAGAGGTCTGATGTCTGACGCCAAGGCGGATTCAAACGCCAAGAAAAAGGCGGACAACACAGCCTCGTCCCACACGCTTCTGGAAGGGCGGCTCGGCTACAAGCTCGAGTCCGCCCTTCTGGTGCGTGCACTGACCCACCGTTCGTACGCATACGAGAACGGCGGTCTGCCGACCAACGAACGCCTGGAGTTCCTCGGGGACTCCGTGCTAGGCCTCGTGGTCACGGACACGCTGTACCGCACTCACCCCGATCTCCCAGAAGGCCAACTGGCCAAGCTGCGGGCCGCGGTGGTCAACTCGCGTGCGTTGGCGGAGGTGGGTCGTGGCCTCGAACTCGGCTCCTTCATCCGGCTCGGCCGGGGTGAAGAAGGCACGGGTGGCCGGGACAAGGCGTCCATCCTCGCCGACACCCTTGAAGCGGTGATCGGCGCGGTCTATCTCGACCAGGGTCTGGAATCGGCGGGCGAACTCGTCCACCGGCTCTTCGACCCGCTGATTGAGAAGTCCTCGAATCTCGGAGCCGGCCTGGACTGGAAGACCAGTCTCCAGGAGCTCACCGCGACCGAAGGGCTCGGGGTTCCCGAGTACCTGGTCTCGGAGACCGGCCCTGACCATGAGAAGACCTTTACTGCTGCCGCCCGCGTCGGAGGCGTCTCGTACGGCACCGGCACCGGCCGCAGCAAGAAGGAAGCGGAACAGCAGGCCGCGGAATCCGCGTGGCGTGCGATCCGTTCCGACGCGGACGAACGCGCGAAGTCGGCCAGGGCGGCCACCGCAGAACAAGCAGAACAGGCGGCAGCCCAGGCCACCGAGGGGAACGCCGACACCCCCTCGGTTCCGACGAGCGATCCGGCCACGGCCTGATTCCTTCACAACTGAAGCACCTGCATTACCCAGTAGTAAGTGATGTATCCGCAGTATCCGAACCCCGTCGCAGCGCTCGCGCAGCGGCGGGGTTCATATCGCATTCTCCCAAGGAGCGCCGTGCCCGAGTTGCCCGAGGTCGAAGTCGTGCGGCGCGGTCTGGAGCGCTGGGTCAGCGGGCGGGTCGTGCGGACGGTGGAGGTCCGGCATCCGCGAGCCGTACGGCGGCATCTGGCCGGGCCCGAGGGTTTCGCGAAGGCGCTCGCGGGTCACCGCGTGGGCGAGGCCATGCGTCGCGGCAAGTACCTGTGGCTGCCCCTCGCCGACTCCCCGTACTCCGTGCTCGCGCACCTCGGTATGAGCGGCCAGCTCCTGGTGCAGCCCGAGGACGCGCCGGACGAGAAGCACCTGCGCGTCCGTGTCCGCTTCGAGGACGGCCGGGGGACCGAGCTGCGCTTCGTCGACCAGCGCACCTTCGGCGGCCTCTCCCTGCACGAGAACACCGCGGACGGCCTCCCGGACGTCATCGCGCACATCGCCCGCGACCCGCTCGACCTGCTCTTCGACGACGCCGCGTTCCACACGGCGCTGCGCGGCCGGCGTACGACGATCAAGCGCGCCCTGCTCGACCAGTCGCTGATCAGCGGGGTCGGCAACATCTACGCGGACGAGGCGCTCTGGCGCTCCAGGCTGCACTACGAACGTCCCACCACAACCTTCACCCGGCCGCGTACCACCGAGCTGCTCGGCCACATCCGCGACGTCATGAACGACGCCCTCGCGGTCGGCGGCACCAGTTTCGACAGCCTCTACGTCAACGTCAACGGGGAGTCCGGCTACTTCGACCGCTCGCTCGACGCGTACGGGCGTGAGGGCGAACCCTGTGGTCGGTGCGCGACGCCGATCATGCGGCGCGCGTGGATGAACCGGTCCAGCTACTTCTGCCCGCGCTGTCAGCGGGCGCCGCGCGCGACCGTGTAGCCGCGAGGGTTTCGCTAGCGCTGCAGGCGCGCCTCGTCGTAGCGTCCGCGGGACTCCAGTACGTCTTCCATGTGGCCTTCCATGAAGTGGATGAGGCTCAGGAGACGCTGGGCGACCTCGCGGCCGAGCGGCGTGAGCGTGTAGTCGACGCGTGGTGGGTTGGTCGGCTGGGCGTCGCGGTGCAGCAAGCCGTCGCGCTCCAGTGCCTGGAGGGTCTGGGAGAGCATCTTCTCGCTGACGCCGTCGACACGGCGGCGCAACTCGTTGAACCGGAACGTGCCGTCGTGCAGGGCTCCCAGCGTGAGCGCGCCCCAGCGGCCGGTGATGTGCTCCAGCGTGCCCCGGGACGGACAGTTCCGGGCGAACACGCTGTACGCGGGATCCTGGCACTCACCGCTCGCGGCGGCGGTCTGCACGGCTGGCTCCATGTTTCGGAGCGTACCCCGGCACCGCGCCCACCGTGGGGTCGCGCTTGCTCATCGACAGTGCACGCCAGGCCGGGTACCGGTCGTCGGCCGGTACCCGAAGTCGGCCGGTACCCGAAGTCGGTCAGTAGCCGAAACCGGTCAGTACCCGCAGCCGGTCAGTAGCCGAAGTCCTGCGTCCACCAAGGGCCGCCCTCGCCGAGGTGCACACCCACGCCCAGGGTCTTGAAGTCGCAGTTCAGTATGTTGGCGCGGTGGCCGGGACTGTTCATCCAGGCTTCCATCACGGCCTCGGCGGTCGCCTGGCCGCGGGCTATGTTCTCGCCGCCCAGGTTGCTGATACCGACGGTCGCCGCGCGGTCCCAGGGGGTCGCGCCGTCAGGGTCGGTGTGGTCGAAGAAGCCGCGCGCGGCCATGTCCTCACTGAAGGCGGAGGCCAGCTCGGTCAGGGAGCTGTTCGCCGCCACCGGGCTGCACCCCGCACTGGCCCGCTCCACGTTGACCAGTTCGAGCACTGCTGCCTCGGCCGCGGTCTCCGCCGACACCGTCACCGGGGCGGTGGTCTTCGGAGCCTTGGTGGGTTTCTCGGCGGGCTTCGACGGCTTGGCCGTCTCGGCGGGCTCGGCCGCGGGCTTCTCAGAGGGCGTCGTCGTCGGAGCGGCCTCAGATGTCGAGGGGGCGGCCGAGGGCGTGGCCTCGCGCTCGGCGTCACGGCTCGTCCCCGAGTCGTCGCGGTTCTCCTCCGCGCTGCCTGACGTACCGCCCTGCGGTGTCTCCACGCTGGACGGGGAGCCGGCGGCCTGCACGTTGTCGGCGTTGCCGCCGCCGAGCGAGTAGTTCTCACTGCCGGGCAGCACACCGGCCGCGACGGCGACGGTGCCGAGGGCCACGGCGGCGGAAACGCCGAGCAGCCCCGTACGCACGGGGGTGGCGGCCCTCCTCTTGCGGTGCGAGCGGGCTACGGCACCGCTCGGGAAGTCGGCGACAGCCGCGTAGCCATACAGGTTCTCCGGCCCGTAGGGACCGTTGGTGCCCGTGCGGTCCGTGCGGGTGTCAGTGCTCCCGGTGGCGCGACCTGTGGCGGCGCGGCCGGCGGCTGAGCGTCGGTGGCGTCCCATCTATGTGGCCTTCCTCGATCTTGCCGTCAGCGAACCTCACCCTAAAGAGTGAGTTTCATATGAGACTCATTGGGTCCGGACGGTACCGCATGGCGCAAGGGGAGGATGTGTCCCGAGAGACATTGTCCGGTTAGCGTGCACCCATGAATGAGGTTGTACGGGTGGTCGTCTGGGTGCGCGGAAGGGTTCAGGGCGTGGGTTTCCGCTGGTTCACGCGGGCCAGGGCGCTGGAGATCGGAGGGCTGAGTGGTTTTGCTCTCAATCTCGACGACGGACGCGTCCAAGTGGTCGCGGAGGGCCCCCGGAGCGGCTGCCAGAGCCTGCTCGACTGGCTCCAGAGTGACGACACACCCGGGCGCGTGGACGGAGTCACTGAGATCTGGGACACGCCCCGCGGGATCTACGACGGGTTCGCCATCCGCTGACCGAACCGCGGCAGCCGGCCGTGCGGGAGCGGCAGAGCATGCCACCAGCACCTGCCGGGAGCGGAAAGGCCCAGGTGGTTGCCAAGAACGACCGGTCGTGGCAGGCTCCGCGGATACGGATGATCTCCACGCCCCAGGGCCCGCGGGAGTCGCAGCGCCGCCCTTGAAGGGCCGCGTGCCCCGGCGTTGCCCGCCATTACGGGCGTGATCGTGTTGACCGTCAAACTTTTTGGTGAGACGCTGAAAGCCCCGCGCACCTTAGCTGTTTGGCATGTGGAACAGCAGCAAGAACTTAAAAGTGTCAAGCATCGCGGGTGCGATTCCCTCACGACCCATCGACCCACACCGTTTCGGTCGGTCACTCAGTGTGGAGGACCATCCATCATGGCAAAGGCGCTTCTCGGTTACGTCGGCGGTTCCGACCCGCGACTCATCGCCGAGATGCGACGGCTCCAGCAGCGCGTACAGGACCTCGAATCCGAGCTCGGACGGATCCAGGCCGAGAACGACGCGCTCGCGGCTGCCGCTTCTCACGACTCGCTTCTCGATCTCGACGTACCCCAGGCGGAGCCTGCGCTCACCTGATCACTGCATCGCACCACGACAGCAGTGGTTGGGCAGCCCACATCAACCGCTAAGTTGTCAGAATCGCAAGGGACGCCTCTTCGGCGTCCCTTCTTTTTTCCCCCGCGCTCTCTTCCACTGTCTTTAACGTCTGGTGTGCCCTGCACGTTCATGGGTGAAACCGCGCGTTCATGGAGTGAGACCGGCTGGAAAGGTAGAGTCCAGCGGCGTGCACCTCAAGGCCCTGACCCTGCGCGGGTTCAAATCGTTCGCCTCGGCGACCACGCTGCGGTTCGAGCCGGGCATCACCTGTGTCGTGGGCCCCAATGGTTCGGGCAAGTCCAATGTCGTGGACGCGCTGAGCTGGGTCATGGGCGAGCAGGGCGCCAAGTCGCTGCGCGGCGGCAAGATGGAGGACGTCATCTTCGCCGGCACCACCGGGCGTCCGCCGCTCGGCCGCGCCGAGGTGTCGCTCACCATCGACAACTCCGACGGCGCGCTGCCCATCGAGTACGCCGAAGTCACCATCACGCGGATCATGTTCCGCAACGGCGGCAGCGAGTACCAGCTCAATGGCGACACGTGTCGACTCCTTGACATCCAGGAACTGCTGAGCGACTCCGGCATCGGCCGTGAGATGCATGTCATCGTCGGGCAGGGCCAGCTCGACTCCGTGCTCCACGCCGATCCGATGGGGCGCCGCGCCTTCATCGAGGAGGCCGCGGGCGTCCTCAAGCACCGCAAGCGCAAGGAGAAGGCGCTGCGGAAACTGGACGCGATGCAGGCCAACCTGGCCCGTGTCCAGGACCTGACGGACGAGTTGCGCCGGCAGTTGAAGCCGCTGGGCCGGCAGGCCGCGGTCGCGCGCCGCGCCGCCGTCATCCAAGCAGACCTGCGCGACGCCCGGCTCCGGCTCCTCGCCGACGATCTCGTACGGCTGCGGCAGGCACTCCAGAGCGAGATCGCCGACGAGGCCGCGCTGAAGGAACGCAAGGAGACCGCCGAGGCCGAGCTGAAGAAGGCACAGCAGCGGGAGGCGCTCCTGGAGGACGAGGTCCGCAGGCTCGCGCCGCGCCTGCAGCGTGCCCAGCAGACCTGGTACGAGCTGTCGCAGCTCGCCGAGCGGGTGCGCGGCACGGTCTCGCTGGCCGACGCGCGCGTGAAGAGCGCGACTTCCACACCTCCCGAGGAGCGGCGCGGGCGCGACCCCGAGGACATGGAACGCGAGGCCGCGCGGATCCGCGAGCAGGAGGCCGAGCTCGAAGCGGCCCTGGAGGCTGCCGAGCACGCTCTCGAGGACACCGTCGCGCACCGTTCCGAGCTGGAGCGCGAGCTCGCCGCCGAGGAACGCCGCCTCAAGGACGTCGCCCGCGCCATCGCCGACCGTCGCGAGGGCCTCGCCCGACTGGGCGGCCAGGTCAACGCCGCCCGTTCCCGGGCCGCCTCCGCGCAGGCCGAGATCGACCGTCTCGCCGCGTCCCGCGACGAGGCCCAGGAGCGAGCGGTCGCGGCCCAGGAGGAGTACGAGCAGTTGAAGGCCGAGGTCGACGGCCTCGACGCGGGCGATGCCACGCTCGCGGAGCAGCACGAGGCGGCCAAGCGGGCGCTGACGGACGCGGAGGCCGGGCTGACGGCGGCCCGCGAAGCGGCCACGGCGGCGGAACGCAAGCGCGCCGCGACCCAGGCCCGCCGCGAGGCCCTCGCCCTCGGGCTGCGCCGCAAGGACGGCACAGGAGCGCTGCTCGGTGCGAAGGACCGCCTCACGGGCCTCCTCGGCCCGGCCGCCGAACTCCTCACGGTCACCCCCGGCTTCGAGGTACCCCTGGCCGCCGCATTCGGCGCCGCGGCCGACGCCATCGCCGTCACCACCCCCGCCTCGGCGGCGGACGCCATCCGCATGCTCCGCAAGCAGGACGCCGGGCGCGCGGCGTTGCTGCTGGCGGGCGCGCCGGAGGAGCGGGGCACGAACGCGGCGGAGGTCGGCGTACCCCGTCAGGAGCGGAACGACGGGCCTCCCTGCGCCGCTGATCTGGTCCGCGGCCCTGCCGAGCTCATGCCCGCCGTACGGCGGCTGCTGCGCGGGATCGTCGTGGTCGGCACCCTTGAGGACGCCGAGGAACTCGTCTACGGGCGGCCGGAGTTGACGGCTGTCACCGCTGAAGGCGACCTGCTGGGCGCCCACTTCGCGCACGGCGGGTCGGCCGGGGCGCCGAGTCTGCTGGAGGTGCAGGCGTCCGTCGACGAGGCGGCGGCGGAGCTCGAAGAGCTGGCCGTGCGGTGCGAGGTCCTCGGCGAGGCGCAGCACGAGGCCGCGGCGCGGCGGAAGGAATGTGCCGCGCTCGTCGAGGAGGTGGGCGAGCGGCGGCGGGCCGCGGAGCGCGAGAAGTCGGCCGTGGCGCAGCAGTTGGGGCGGCTTGCCGGGCAGGCGCGGGGCGCGGCGGGGGAGGCGGAGCGGAGTACCGCTGCCGCGGCGCGGGCGCAGGACGCGCTCGACCGGTCGGTGGAGGAGGCGGAGGAGCTGGCCGAGCGGCTCGCCGTCGCCGAGGAGATGCCGGTGGAGGAGGAACCCGACACCGGAGTACGTGATCGGCTCGCCGCCGACGGCGCCAACGCGCGGCAGACCGAGATGGAGGCGCGGCTCCAGGTGCGTACGCACGAGGAGCGGGTGAAGGGGCTCGCCGGGCGGGCCGACGGACTCGACCGGGCCGCGCGGGCCGAACGTGAGGCACGCGCGCGTGCCGAGCAGCGCCGGGCCCGGCTGCGGTACGAGGCCGAGGTCGCCGAGGCCGTCGCCTCCGGGGCGCGGCAGCTGCTCACGCACGTCGAGGTCTCGCTGACCAGGGCCGAGGAGGAGCGGGCCGCCGCCGAGAGTGCCAAGGCCCACCGGGAGCAGGCCCTCGGCGTCGCCCGCAGTGAAGGCCGTGACCTCAAGGGCGAGCTCGACAAGCTCACGGATTCGGTTCACCGCGGTGAGGTTCTCGGCGCCGAGAAGCGGATGCGTATCGAGCAGTTGGAGTCGAAGGCGCTGGAGGAGCTCGGTGTCGAACCGGCGGGGCTGGTGGCGGACTACGGCCCGCAGCAGCTCGTGCCGCCCTCGCTCGCCGCCGAGGGCGAGGAGCTGCCCGAGGATCCGGAGCACCCGCGCAACCAGCCCCGGCCGTTCCACCGCGCCGAGCAGGAGAGGCGGCTCAAGTCGGCCGAGCGGGCGTACCAGCAGCTCGGGAAGGTCAATCCGCTCGCGCTGGAGGAGTTCGCCGCGTTGGAGGAGCGCCACAAGTTCCTCAGCGAGCAGCTGGAGGACCTCAAGAAGACGCGTGCCGACCTGCTTCAAGTGGTGAAGGAGGTCGACGAACGCGTCGAGCAGGTGTTCACCGAGGCGTACCGGGACACGGCACTCCAGTTCGAGGGCGTTTTCAGCCGGCTGTTTCCGGGCGGGGAGGGGCGGCTCATCCTGACTGATCCCGACAACATGCTCACCACGGGCGTGGATGTGGAGGCCCGCCCGCCGGGCAAGAAGGTCAAGCGGCTGAGCCTGCTCTCCGGTGGCGAGCGGTCCCTGACCGCCGTGGCCTTGCTCGTCTCGATCTTCAAGGCACGGCCAAGCCCGTTCTATGTGATGGACGAGGTCGAGGCGGCGCTCGACGACACCAATCTGCAGCGGCTGATCCGGATCATGCAGGAGCTGCAGGAGGCCTCGCAGCTGATCGTGATCACTCACCAGAAACGCACGATGGAGGTCGCCGACGCGCTGTACGGCGTCTCCATGCAGGGCGACGGTGTGTCCAAAGTCATCAGCCAGCGCCTCCGCTAGATGCGTGTAGCCCACACGGGTCGTGACCTGGGCCTTTCCCTTGAGTTCAAGTCTTGAATATTTGGTGGCTTCCCTATGCGGAAAGTTCACAGCAGATCTGCCTGTTGACTTCGAAACTTGAAGGCATAGTCTCTGCAACGTTGCTTTTACCTTCAGGTGGTGGGTGGCGCCAAGCTATGCGCCACTGGTACGACCACCTGAAGGGCTCGCCCCAACCCCCGGCAGTGAGGCCGGTGGCCCGAGGAGTTACACGTGACCAGCACAGTGCCCCCGAACACAGGCGCCCGAGCGGCTCACCCCGAGCATCTCGGCCATGTCATCTTCATCGCGGCGGCGGCCGCGATGGGCGGGTTCCTCTTCGGCTACGACAGTGCCGTGATCAACGGCGCCGTCGAAGCCATCCGAAGCCGGTACGACATCGGCTCGGCGGCGCTGGCCCAGGTCATCGCCATCGCGCTGATCGGCTGCGCGATCGGCGCGGCGACCGCGGGGCGCATCGCCGACCGCATCGGCCGCATCCGCTGCATGCAGATCTCGGCCGTCCTCTTCACCATCAGCGCCGTCGGCTCCGCGCTGCCCTTCTCCCTGTACGACCTGGCCTTCTGGCGCGTCATCGGCGGCTTCGCCATCGGCATGGCATCCGTGATCGGCCCCGCCTACATCGCCGAGGTCGCCCCGCCCGCGTACCGCGGACGCCTCGGGGCCTTCCAGCAGGCCGCGATCGTCATCGGCATCGCCATCTCGCAGCTGGTCAACTGGGGCATCCTGAACGCCGCCGACGGCGACCAGCGCGGCAAGCTCATGGGCCTGGAGGCCTGGCAGGTCATGCTCGGCGTGATGGTCATCCCGGCCGTCCTCTACGGCCTGCTCTCCTTCGCGATCCCCGAGTCGCCGCGCTTCCTGATCGCCGCGGGCCGGGACGAGCACGCTCGTGAGGTGCTCAGGGAGGTCGAGGGCGACAAGATCGATCTTGACGCCCGCGTCGCCGAGATCGAGCACGCCATGAAGAGCGAGCACAAGTCGACCTTCAAGGACCTGCTCGGCGGCAGCGTCTTCTTCAAGCCGATCGTCTGGGTCGGCATCGGTCTCTCCGTCTTCCAGCAGTTCGTCGGCATCAACGTCGCGTTCTACTACTCCTCGACGCTGTGGCAGTCGGTCGGCGTCGACCCGACGGAGTCGTTCTTCTATTCGTTCACCACGTCGATCGTCAACATCATCGGCACCGTGATCGCCATCATCTTCGTCGACCGGATCGGCCGCAGGCCGCTCGCGCTCATCGGTTCCGTGGGCATGGTCGTCGGTCTCGCCCTCGAGGCCTGGGCCTTCTCCTTCGACCTGGTGGGCGGCAAGCTGCCGGCCGCCCAGGGCTGGGTCGCCCTGATCGCCGCCCACGTCTTCGTCCTCTTCTTCGCCCTCTCCTGGGGTGTCGTGGTCTGGGTCTTCCTCGGCGAGATGTTCCCGAACAGGATCCGCGCCGCAGCGCTCGGCGTCGCCGCCTCCGCGCAGTGGATCGCCAACTGGGCCATCACCGCGAGCTTCCCGTCGCTGGCCGACTGGAACCTCTCCGCGACCTACGTGATCTACACCCTCTTCGCCGCGCTCTCCATCCCCTTCGTGCTCAAGTACGTCAAGGAGACGAAGGGCAAGGCGCTGGAGGAGATGGGCTAGCCAGGTCCGGTACGTACGACCCGCCCCCCGAACTCGGGGAGAAGGGCCACATCCCCGCTGCCCTTCTCCCCGTACTCGCAGGAAGAAGACGTACGGCCCCGGCTCGGCCTTCGAGGTGTCGAGCCGGGGCCGAACGTTTCTCTCCGCCCGGTCAGTCCTTGAGACGGGGCAGGACGTCCTCGCAGAACAGGTGCAGGCTGCGCCAGCCCTCCTCGACAGGCATGCCCCCGGACAACGGGTGCAGGACGTGGTTGTCGAGGCCGTGCGCCACGCACTCGTCGGGCGTGAGGATCCGGTAGACGCCTTCGGCACGCAGTTCGTCCACCGTGGTGGCCGCCGACTTCACCGCCGAGCGGATGTCGCCGGACTGCCAGGAGGCGTACGTCCGTGCCTCGTGCAGGAAGTGCGTGCCGTACTCGTCCCAGGCCCGGTCCGGGTCCTCGGCGATGTGCAGCAGCGGGGTCCGGGCCGACGGCATCATGGTCCAGCCCTCGGTGCCGTACTCGATGAGCAGCTCCTTGTAGTACGCCTCCAGGTCGGGAAGGTGGGCGCTGGGGAAGAACGGCAGGCCCAGCCGTGCCGCCCGGCGCGCCGCCGCCTTCGAGGAGCCGCCGACCAGCAGCAGGGGATGGGGATCCGAGAACGGCCGCGGAGTGACCCGTACGGTCCTGCCCCGGTACTCGAATTCCTCGCCGGTCCACGCCTTCAGCACCGTCTCCAGCAGCTCGTCCTGGAGCTTGCCGCGCCGCGTCCAGTCGACCCCGAAGAGGGCGTACTCCTCGGGCCGGTAGCCGATCCCCGCGACGGTGACGAGGCGTCCGCCGCTGAGCAGATCGAGTACGGCGATGTCCTCGGCGAGGCGCAGCGGATCGTGCAGCGGGCCGATGACCGCCGACACGGTGACCGCGATCTGCCGGGTCGCGCCGAACACGGCGCCCGCGAAGGTGAAGGGCGAAGGCAGCCAGTTGTTGGGGACGCCGTGATGCTCCTCGGTCTGCACGGTGGTGATGCCGCGGTCGTCGGCGTACGCGGCCATCTCAACTGCTGCTTTGTAGCGGGCGCTCAGCGACGCGGGGGTGGCGTCGGGGTCGACGAGGTTGAAACGTACGACGGTTACCGGCATGGGGAGCCCCCTTCGTGTGTGGAGGGGGACGGTAGCTGACGGTTCGTCAGGTCGCCAGGGCGGCGGGCCCGGGTTCGCGTGGTTCGCGGGGTTCGCCGCGTTCGCGTGACGAGGGCCCGATCTCTTTGGAGGAAGATACAAAATCCCTTGCCCGGGAGGGATTCTCCCTCACGGGCAGGCGATGGCCGATACTGGGTCCGTTATGGAAATCGTCATCCTTGCTGTAGTCATCGCCGTGGTCGTGATCGGCGCGCTCGGTGGGCTCGTCGTCGGCAGCCGTAAGCGGAAGCTGCCTCCGCCGCCCCCCGTCGCCCCCGACATCACCGCCCCCCCTGCCGAGCCGCATGTCGGCGACGAGGCCGAGACGCCGCGCGACGAAGCGCGCCGCACGATCGAGGAGGTGGATCTCCCGGGCCCCGACGCCTCGGCGCCGGCCCCCGTCGCTGTCGAGGAACCCCCGGCGGTCCCCGCGATCGAGGTCCCGGAGCCCACCGCGGGGCGCCTGGTGCGGCTGCGCGCCCGGCTCTCGCGCTCGCAGAGCGCGCTGGGCCAGGGCCTGCTCACGCTGCTCTCGCGCGAGCACCTCGATGAGGACACCTGGGAGGAGATCGAGGACACGCTGCTCACCGCCGATGTCGGTGTGCAGCCCACTCAGGAGCTGGTCGACCGGCTGCGTGAACGCGTGAAGGTGCTCGGCACCCGTACGCCGGACGAGCTGCGCGCGCTGCTGCGTGAGGAGCTGCTGCAACTGCTCGTCCCCGAGTTCGACCGAGAGGTCAGGACGGACTCGAACCTCGACACCCCGGGCATCGTGATGGTCGTCGGGGTCAACGGCACCGGCAAGACCACCACGACCGGCAAGCTCGCGCGCGTGCTGGTCGCCGACGGCAAGCACGTCCTGCTGGGCGCCGCCGACACCTTCCGTGCCGCCGCCGCCGACCAGCTGCAGACCTGGGGTGAGCGCGTGGGTGCTCGCACGGTGCGAGGCCCCGAGGGCGGTGACCCCGCCTCGATCGCGTTCGACGCCGTCAAAGAGGGCATCGAGGAGGGCGCCGATGTCGTCCTCATCGACACCGCGGGCCGGCTGCACACCAAGACCGGCCTCATGGACGAGCTCGGCAAGGTCAAGCGCGTCGTCGAGAAGCACGCCCCGCTGGACGAGATCCTGCTCGTCCTCGACGCCACCACCGGGCAGAACGGTCTGGTCCAGGCCCGCGTCTTTGCCGAGGTCGTCGACATCACCGGCATCGTGCTCACCAAGCTCGACGGCACGGCCAAGGGCGGCATCGTGATCGCGGTGCAGCGCGAGCTGGGCGTGCCGGTCAAGCTGGTGGGTCTGGGGGAGGGAGCGGACGATCTGGCGCCGTTCGAGCCGGAGGCGTTCGTGGATGCCCTTATCGGAGAGTAGGCGCACGCCGAATTCAGGCAGAGTCAGCAGGTGCTCGGAGAAGCGCCCGCCCCCAAGGTGCAGTTGGAGGCGGGCGCTTCGTCATGTGAGCCCAGGGGGAAACGTCTATGCCCGCGACCGATGTGCCACATAGGCCAGCGTCCCCAACAGCAGCCGTGCCTGAGGCGGTTTCGTCGCCGAGTCCAGGGCGGGGGAGCGCAGCCAGCGGACCGGGCCGAGGCCCGCGCGGTCGGAGGGCGGAGCCGTGATGTGCGTGCCCGAGCCCAGGCCGTGCAGGTCGAGAGAGGCGTCGTCCCAGCCCATCCGGTAGAGCAGCTCGGGGAGTTCGGACGCTGAGCCGGGGGTGACGAAGAAGTGGGCGCGGCCGTCCGGGGTGGCCGTCACGGGTCCGAGGGGAAGCCCCATGCGTTCGAGCCGGACGAGCGCGCGGCGCCCGGCGGCCTCGGCGACCTCGATCACGTCGAACGCGCGGCCGAGCGGGAGCATCACGGCGGCACCCGGGAAGTCGGCCCAGGCCTCGGTCACTTCGTCGAGCGTGGCGCCGGCCGGGATCGTCGGTGCGAAGTCCAGTGGGTGAGCACCCGGCGCCGCACAGTCGGCCCGGCCGCAGGAGCATGCCCCCGCGGCGGCGCGGGCGCCGGGGACCACGTCCCAGCCCCAGAGTCCGGTGAACTCCGCCACCGTGGTGCACTCCGACGAACGGCTGCGGCGCCGTGCGCCGGGCCGGAGTTCGCGCGTTCCCCGACTACTGCCGATCGTGAAGTCCATGCCCCCTCCAACGGGTCCGATCCACGGGTGGTTACGTGACGGAATCGGAACGTGACCCTGTGTTCCGACTTCCCCTGTGTCGCCCGATCCAGACGGCGCTCAGTGGTGCCCCGGGTGGTGCGCTCGGCATCGCGCGCCCCGGCGCACACCGCTCCGCCCACTCCCGGCCATCCTGTGTCAAGTGAATCGCGCGTGAGCGATGCGGAGTTCATTCGAAGGGGTGGCGAATGGTGGCGTTTCCGGGATCGCCATGGCTGGAGGGGTGATCGTAGGATTACTTTGAGTACACGAGTCCTGGGGACATGTGCACTCGTGGGTATGCCAAGGGCAAGTCGGCTTCCCGTTCGAAGGGTGAGAACCACCGGACGGGCGGCCGTATTTACCGGCATTCTGATAGGGCTTGGCGCACGCAGCGTACAAGTGGTCTCAGGGATGGGGGCGTTCCAGTGGGCGGCAACGGCGGAGGCGGGACGACCGCGACCGGCACGGACAAGCGCCCCAACGAGCTGCTCGGCTCGTGGTTCGTGCGCAGTGGCTGGTCCAAGGGCGAGCTCGCACGTCAAGTGAACCGCCGGGCCCGCCAGTTGGGGGCCAGCCACATCTCCACGGACACTTCGCGAGTACGTCGCTGGCTGGACGGCGAGAACCCGCGCGAGCCGATCCCGCGGATCCTGTCCGAGCTGTTCTCCGAGCGGTTCGGCTGTGTCGTCGCAGTCGAGGACCTCGGCCTGCGCGCCGCCCACCAGTCACCGTCCGTGTCCGGTGTCGACCTGCCCTGGACGGGCCCGGGGACCGTGGCGCTGATCAGCGAGTACTCACGCAGCGACCTGATGCTGGCGCGGCGCGGCTTCCTCGGCAGCTCCCTCGCCCTCGCCGCAGGACCGGCCCTCATCGAACCCATGCAGCGCTGGCTCGTGCCCTCGCCCACCGCGCCGCGTGAGGAGCCCGAGCCGACCACCTCGGTGCGCCGCGGACGGCTCTCCAAGCCGGAGCTGGACCTCCTCGAGTCCACCACGGTGATGTTCCGCCAGTGGGACGCCCAGTGCGGCGGCGGCCTGCGCCGCAAGGCGGTCGTCGGGCAGCTGCACGAGGTGACGGACCTGCTCCAGGAGCCCCAGCCCGCCGCGACCAGCCGGCGCCTGTTCAAGGTCGCCGCCGAACTGGCCGAGCTGGCGGGCTGGATGAGCTACGACGTGGGGCTCCAGCCCACCGCCCAGAAGTACTTCGTCCTCGCCCTGCACGCCGCCAAGGAAGCGGGCGACAAACCGCTCGGCTCGTACGTCCTGTCCAGCATGAGCCGCCAGATGATCCACCTGGGCCGGCCCGACGACGCGCTGGAACTCATCCACCTCGCGCAGTACGGAAGCCGCGACTGCGCGAGCCCGCGCACCCAGTCCATGCTGTATGCGATGGAGGCCCGCGCGTACGCCAACATGGGCCAGCCAGGAAAGTGCAAGCGTGCCGTCCGGATGGCCGAGGACACCTTCGCCGACGTGCACGAATGGGACGACCCGGACCCCGACTGGATCCGCTTCTTCTCCAAGGCGGAGCTGTACGGCGAGAACTCGCACTCCTACCGTGACCTCGCCTATGTCGCCGGGCGCAGCCCCACCTACGCCTCGCTGGCCGAGCCCCTGATGCAGCAGGCCGTCGACCTCTTCGCCAAGGACACCGAACACCAGCGTTCGTACGCACTGAACCTCATCGGCATGGCCACTGTGCACCTCCTCCAGAAGGAGCCCGAGCAGAGCGCGGTCCGGGCCAAGGAAGCCATGTCGTACGCGAAGAAAGTGCGCTCGGAGCGCGTCAACACTCGTATCCGAAAGACGGTCGACACGGCGGCCCGGGATTTCGGGGATCTCGCCGAGGTTGTCGACCTCACCGCCCAGCTCGCCGTCGACCTGCCCGAGACCGCGGAGGCGGTCTGACCCGGGCCGCGAAAGCGGTTACTCCCCAGTACCCCGGCCGCGGCCGGCCGTCCCGAACTGCCCGACTCGGCTCCCCCATGCCAGGTCATCGGACGGCCCGCCGCGGCCGGCCTGTCTCCCCCTCGGGGAAGGTTGCGCCACGATAACGATCGCTCGGTCCGGTCTCAGGCAGTTCATCGAGGCGTAACACACAAGGCGCCTTCGTCACGGTGGCGAAACATCGAGGGGTGCCGACCGAAACCGCGCTGCGCCAATCTCATGGCGCATAACCGGCCCACCCCTCACGCCCACTTCAGGCTTCGCCCGCACGGGGCCGTACCAAACGACGAGGAGACGCCGATGGCACCAGCCATCACCCTTGCCGCAGATGCACCCACGCTGTCTGCCGCCAATACAGGGTTCATGCTCATCTGTTCCGCCCTGGTGCTGATCATGACGCCCGGACTCGCCTTCTTCTACGGAGGCATGGTCCGTGTCAAGAGCACCTTGAACATGCTGATGATGAGCTTCATCAGCATGGGCATAGTCACCATCCTGTGGGTGGTGTACGGCTTCTCCCTCGCCTTCGGTACCGACAAGGGCTCGCTCATCGGCTGGACCTCCGACTACGTCGGATTCGGCGGTATCGGCATCACGGACCTCTGGGACGGCTACACCATCCCGGTCACTGTCTTCGCCGTCTTCCAGCTGATGTTCGCCATCATCACGCCCGCCCTGATCAGCGGCGCTCTCGCGGACCGGGTGAAGTTCACCGCCTGGTCCCTCTTCGTCGCCCTGTGGGCCACGATCGTGTACTTCCCGGTCGCGCACTGGGTGTGGGGCACCGGCGGCTGGGCGTTCGACCTCGGCGTGATCGACTTCGCGGGTGGTACGGCGGTCCACATCAACGCCGGTGCTGCGGCGCTCGGCGTGATCCTCGTCATCGGCAAGCGGGTGGGCTTCAAGAAGGACCCGATGCGCCCGCACAGCCTGCCGCTGGTCATGCTCGGCGCCGGTCTCCTGTGGTTCGGCTGGTTCGGATTCAACGCAGGCTCGTGGCTCGGCAACGACGACGGTGTCGGCGCGCTGATGTTCCTCAACACGCAGATCGCCACCGCCGCTGCGATGCTCGCCTGGCTCGCCTACGAGAAGATCCGGCACGGCGCGTTCACCACGCTGGGTGCCGCCTCCGGCGCGGTCGCCGGTCTGGTCGCCATCACCCCGTCCGGCGGTGCGGTCTCCCCGCTCGGCGCCATCGCCGTCGGCGTCATCGCCGGTGTGCTGTGCGCCATGGCCGTCGGTCTGAAGTACAAGTTCGGCTACGACGACTCGCTCGACGTCGTCGGTGTGCACCTGGTCGGCGGTGTCGCCGGCTCCCTGCTCATCGGCTTCTTCGCCTCCGGCAAGGGCCAGTCCGATGTCGAGGGCCTCTTCTACGGCGGTGGCCTGGACCAGTTCTGGAAGCAGTGCGCCGGCGTCTTCGCCGTCCTCGCCTACTCCCTCGTCGCCTCCGCGATCCTCGCCTTCCTGATCGACAAGACGATCGGGATGCGGGTCAGCGAGGACGAGGAGGTCGCGGGCATCGACCAGGCCGAGCACGCCGAGACCGCATACGACTTCAGCGGCACCGGTGGTGGTGCGGGCTTCACCTCCACCCCGACCCCCGCTGCGGGCACTGCCAAGAAGGTGGACGCATGAAGCTCATCACCGCCGTCGTGAAGCCTCACCGGCTCGACGAGATCAAGGAAGCCCTGCAGGCCTTCGGGGTACACGGTCTGACGGTCACCGAGGCCAGCGGCTACGGTCGTCAGCGGGGACACACCGAGGTCTACCGTGGTGCCGAGTACACGGTCGACCTGGTTCCCAAGATCCGCATCGAGGTGCTGGCCGAGGACGACGACGCCGAAGGCCTGATCGACGTCATCGTCAAGGCGGCCCGCACCGGCAAGATCGGTGACGGCAAGGTCTGGTCGATCCCGGTCGAGACCGCCGTACGGGTCAGGACCGGCGAGCGCGGCCCGGACGCGCTCTAAAGAGACAAAGAAAGACAGGAGTCGCTGGGTGACGAGTACGGACATGCGTTCGGAAGCAGAGGATCCGGGACCCAGCGGCTATGCGGCGGCCCGGCTGCGCCTCCTCCAGGGGGAGGCGCAGTCCGGGCCGCCGCGTCGTGCGGCCCTTGCCGAGCTCACGGACGACTGGCTCACCGGCCTCTTCGACGCCGGCTCCGAGGCACTGCGCGGCGTCTCCCTCGTCGCCGTCGGAGGCTACGGCCGGGGCGAACTCTCCCCACGCAGCGACCTCGACCTGCTCCTCCTGCACGACGGCACCGACTCCGGCGCCGTCGCCGCCCTGGCCGACCGCATCTGGTATCCCGTCTGGGACCTCGGCCTCGCACTCGACCACTCCGTCCGTACGCCCACCGAGGCCCGCAAGACCGCGAGCGAGGACCTCAAGGTCCAGCTCGGCCTGCTCGACGCCCGGCACATCGCGGGCGACCTCGGCTTCACCGCCTCCCTGCGTACGGCCGTCCTCGCCGACTGGCGCAACCAGGCGCCGAAACGTCTCCCCGAACTCCAGGAGCTGTGCGCCGAACGTGCCGAGCGCCAGGGCGAGTTGCAGTACCTCCTCGAACCGGACCTGAAGGAAGCGCGCGGCGGGCTGCGTGACGCGACCGCTCTGCGCGCCGTAGCCGCCTCCTGGCTCGCCGACGCGCCCCGCGAAGGCCTCAGCGACGCACGAAGGCGTCTCCTGGACGTCCGCGACGCACTCCACCTCACCACCGGCCGCGCCACCGACCGCCTCGCACTCCAGGAACAGGACCAGGTCGCCGCGGAACTGGGCCTCCTGGACGCCGACACACTGCTGCGCCAGGTGTACGAGGCGGCGCGCGTCGTTTCGTACGCGAGCGATGTGACGTGGCGCGAAGTGGGGCGCGTACTGCGGTCCCGCGCCGTCCGTCCGCGCCTGCGCGCCATGCTCGGCGGCGGCGCCAAGCCCGTCACGGAACGCTCACCGCTCGCCGAGGGCGTGGTCGAGCAGGACGGCGAAGTGGTGCTCGCGCGCGCCGCGCGCCCCGAGCGCGACCCCGTGCTCCCGTTGCGCGCGGCAGCCGCGGCGGCGCAGTCGGGACTTCCGCTCTCCCTGCACGCCGTGCGGCGCATGGCGGCAGCCGCGCGCCCGCTGCCCACGCCCTGGCCCGCCGAGGCGCGCGAACAGCTCGTCACACTCCTCGGCTCCGGCCGCCCCACCATCGAGGTCTGGGAGGCGCTGGAGGCGGAGGGCCTGATCACCAGACTGCTGCCCGACTGGGAGCGCGTACGTTGCCGGCCGCAGCGCAACGCCGTCCACATCTGGACCGTCGACCGTCACCTCATCGAGACGGCCGTCCGCGCCTCCGAACTGGCCCGCCGCGTGGGCCGCCCCGACCTGCTCCTTGTCGCCTCCCTGCTGCACGACATCGGCAAGGGCTGGCCCGGCGACCACTCCGTGGCGGGCGAGATCATCGCGCGGGACGTGGCCGCCCGCATCGGCTTCGACCGCGCGGACGTGGCGGTGCTCGCCACCCTGGTACGCCACCATCTGCTGCTCATCGACACCGCGACCCGGCGCGACCTGGAGGACCCGGCCACCGTCCGCTCGGTCGCCGAGGCGGTCGGCTCGCAGGGCACCCTCGAACTGCTGCACGCGCTCACCGAGGCGGACGCCCTGGCCACCGGGCCCGCCGCCTGGTCCTCCTGGCGCAGTTCCCTGGTCACCGACCTGGTGAAGCGGGTCTCGGCGTCGCTCTCCGGGGACGCCCCCGAGGAGCCCGAGGCCGCGGCCCCCACGGCCGAACAGGAACGGCTCTCGATCGAGTCGTTCCGCACGGGCGGGCCCGTGCTGTCGCTGCGCGCACAGACCGAACCGGTCGACTCCGATGCCGCCGCCCCCTCCGCCTCCCACGACCCGGAGCCGCTGGGCGTCGAGCTCCTCATCGCCGTACCCGACCAGCCCGGTGTGCTCCCCGCCGTCGCGGGCGTCCTCGCCATGCACCGGCTGACCGTCCGCACGGCCGGACTGAGCGCCCTCGACCTGCCCGACGGCGTAGAAGGATCGGTCCTGCTGCTCAACTGGCGCGTCGCCGCCGAGTACGGCTCGCTGCCCCAGGCCGCCCGCCTGCGCGCCGATCTCGTACGCGCACTGGACGGCTCCCTCGACATCGCGGCCCGTCTCGCCGAGCGGGACGCGGCCTACCCACGCCGCCGGGGCACGATCGCACCGCCGCCCCGGGTGACGGTCGCGCCGGCGGCATCACGTCATGCCACGGTCATCGAGGTCCGCGCCCATGACGCCCCTGGTCTGCTGCACCGCATCGGGCGGGCGTTGGAGGAGGCGAACGTACGGGTGCGGAGCATGCATGTGTCGACGCTGGGCGCGAACGCCGTGGACGCCTTCTATGTGACGGGCGCGATGGGCGCACCCCTGCCGGGGGAAGAGGCGGCAGCGGTTGCGCGTGCGCTGGAGGAGATGCTGCGGGGGTGAGCCCGCCCGGGCGGGCGAGCCGCGCACGGGGGATGCCTTCACGGGCGTACCAACGCGGTGGGAGTCCGAATACGCGCGGTGGGAGTCCGAATACGAGGGGTGCCCCAGCCTCGTACGAACGCGGTGGAGACCCTTCCGCGCGCGGCCAGATACCCTGGAGGGCGATTCCCATCGCCCCCGACCCCTGAGGACAGACGAGCGCCGTGTTCGATACTCTCTCCGATCGCCTCTCAGCGACGTTCAAGAACCTGCGGGGCAAGGGCCGGCTGTCCGAAGCTGACATCGACGCCACCGCACGCGAGATCCGTATCGCGCTCCTCGAAGCCGACGTCGCCCTGCCGGTCGTGCGGACCTTCATCAAGAACGTCAAGGAACGCGCCCTCGGCGCCGAGGTCTCGAAGGCGCTGAACCCTGCCCAGCAGGTCCTGAAGGTCGTGAACGAGGAGCTCGTCACGATCCTCGGCGGCGAGACCCGCCGGCTCCGGTTCGCCAAGAACCCGCCCACCGTGATCATGCTGGCGGGTCTGCAGGGTGCAGGTAAGACCACGCTCGCGGGCAAGCTCGGCAAGTGGCTGAAGGACCAGGGCCACTCCCCGCTCCTCGTCGCCGCCGACCTCCAGCGCCCGAACGCCGTGACCCAGCTCAGCGTCGTCGCCGAGCGCGCGGGCGTCGCCGTCTACGCGCCCGAGCCGGGCAACGGCGTCGGTGACCCGGTCAAGGTCGCGAAGGACTCCATCGAGTTCGCGAAGCAGAAGGTCCACGACATCGTGATCGTGGACACCGCCGGCCGCCTGGGCATCGACCAGGAACTGATGCGGCAGGCCGCGGACATCAGGGACGCCGTCAGCCCGGACGAGATCCTCTTCGTCGTCGACGCGATGATCGGCCAGGACGCGGTCAACACCGCGGAGTCCTTCCGTGACGGCGTCGGCTTCGACGGTGTGGTGCTCTCCAAGCTCGACGGCGACGCCCGGGGCGGCGCGGCCCTCTCCATCGCGTCGGTCACCGGCAAGCCGATCATGTTCGCGTCGAACGGCGAGAAGCTCGACGACTTCGACGCGTTCCACCCGGACCGGATGGCCTCCCGCATCCTCGACATGGGTGACCTGCTCACCCTGATCGAGCAGGCGGAGAAGACGTTCAGCCAAGAAGAGGCCCAGCAGATGGCCTCCAAGCTGGCGTCCAAGAAGGGGCAGGACTTCACGCTCGACGACTTCCTGGCCCAGATGGAACAGGTCCGGAAGATGGGCAGCATCAGCAAGCTGCTCGGCATGCTCCCGGGCATGGGCCAGATCAAGGACCAGATCGCCAACCTCGACGAGCGTGACGTCGACCGCACGGCCGCGATCATCAAGTCGATGACTCCGGGCGAGCGCCAGGAGCCGACGATCATCAACGGCTCGCGCCGCGCCCGTATCGCCAAGGGCTCAGGCGTCGACGTCAGCGCGGTCAAGGGCCTGGTCGAGCGCTTCTTCGAGGCACGCAAGATGATGTCCCGCATGGCCCAGGGCGGCGGAATGCCGGGCATGCCCGGGGTACCGGGCATGGGTGGTGGCCCCGGCCGCACCAAGAAGAAGCAGAAGCAGGCCAAGGGCAAGCAGCGCTCCGGAAACCCGATGAAGCGCAAGCAGGAGGAGGCGGAGGCCGCGGCCCGCCGCGAGGCCGGCGCCCAGCCGGGCGGCGCCTTCGGACTGCCCCAGCAGAGCGCCCAGGACTTCGAGCTCCCGGACGAGTTCAAGAAGTTCATGGGCTGACGGTTCGTCGCGTACGGGGTTCCTTTCCCGTACGACACTGGGGGCGCCCTTCCTGTTCGGAGGGGCGCCCCCAGTACGTTCTCAGGATTCCGGGTGGGTTCTCTGCGGGTGCCTGCGCCCTTTCCCTGTCGTAACGTCCGGATATCAAGCGGCTGGCGCAGGTGGGGGTTTCCTCGCCCCCGGAGGGGGCGAAAAACGTCTGTCACCTCACCTCGTGCGCGCGATCAGGTACCGGAAGACATTCGGCATCCAGATCGCCCCGTCCCCCCGCCGGTGGGGATGCAGCGCCTCCCGGAGCTCCTTGTCGACCTGCGCCTCGTCCGTCGCGCCGACCGCCGCGTCGAAGAGCCCGGTCGACAACAACCCCCGCACCGCACTGTCCACATCGGCATACCCGAACGGACAGGCGACCCGCCCGGACCCGTCCGGCCTGAGCCCGGCCCGCTGGACGACCTCCTCGAGGTCGTCACGACGGGCGGCCCGCCAACTGCGCGCCTTCCGCAGGGGGTCGGCCAGCTTGGTGGCGACCCGCAGCACGGACGAGGTGGCGCACCGCTCCGGCGGCCCCCACGCGGCGAGCACCACGGGCGCCCCTCGTTCGGCGAGCGGTGTCGCCGAGTCCAGGAGTTCGGCGAGTCCTTCGGAGTCGCCGGCCGCACATCCGATGGGCTCGAAGGCGGTGATCAGGTTGAACGGCGGTACCGCCGCGTCGGCCACGTCTTCGGGGACGCCGTCGACGAGACGGGTGTCGGCACGCGCGCGTGTGCCCCACGTCCGGGGCCGTAACCGCTCCCGCGCGAGGGCCACTCGTTCGGGCGAACCGAGGTCGACACCGGTGACCGCGGCGCCCCGCGAGGCCGCCGTCAGCAGGGCGAGCCCGGAGCCGCAGCGCAGGCCGAGCAGCCGTGTTCCTGCGCCCACTTCGAGTCGCTCGTAGACGGCCTCATGGAGCGGCACCAGCATCCGCTCCTGGATCTCGGCCCAGTCACGCGCGCGTGCACACGGGTCCACCCGGGGCGTCGGCCCCGCGTGAGGTTGGTGCTGCCGCACGAGCGTAGGTGTCATAGAAAGCGCCCCAATCCGCCGAGAGTTGCCGCTGTGCCCCGTCTCCCCGACCCCCGTGACGGTGCGCCGCAGTCCCCCCGTATGCCAGGAAACTCCGCACTCGACGTGCCGTCCAGGGGTTACGGCGCCCGGTTTGGGCGTCAGGCGTGCGCTCGATAAGAATTCACATCCCGGCAACGTGGGCCCGTACCATCGCGCCATGGCCAAGGCACCCGTACTCACGCCCCGGGCGGACGACTTCCCGCGCTGGTACCAGGATCTGATCAACAAGGCCGAGCTGGCCGACAACGGTCCGGTGCGCGGCACCATGGTCATCCGACCGTACGGGTACGGGCTGTGGGAGCGGATGCAGCAGGAGATGGACGCCCGTATCAAGGAGGCGGGCGCCCAGAACGCGTACTTCCCGCTCTTCATCCCGCAGTCGTATCTGACGAGGGAGGCTGAGCACGTCGAGGGCTTCGCCCCGGAGCTCGCGGTCGTCACGCACGGCGGCGGCAAGGAACTGGAGGAGCCGATCGTCGTACGGCCCACCTCCGAGACGATCATCAACGACTACTTCTCCAAGTGGGTGCAGAGCTACCGTGACCTGCCGCTGCTGATCAACCAGTGGGCGAACGTGGTCCGTTGGGAGATGCGTCCGCGCGTGTTCCTCCGTACGACCGAGTTCCTGTGGCAGGAGGGGCACACCGCCCACGCCACGTACGAGGAAGCCCGGGAGTATGCGGCGTACATCCACGAGAAGGTCTACGCCGACTTCATGGTCGACATCCTCGGGATCGACGTCGTACTGGGGCGCAAGACGGCGAGCGAGCGGTTCGCCGGAGCCATCAACACCCTCACCCTCGAAGCGATGATGGGGGACGGCAAGGCCCTTCAGATGGGCACAAGTCACGAGCTCGGGCAGAACTTCGCGAAGGCCTTCCACACCCAGTTCCTGTCCAGGGACGGCAAGCAGGAACTCGTCTGGCAGACCTCCTGGGGGTCCTCGACCCGCATGGTGGGTGGCCTGATCATGTCGCACGGTGACGACAGCGGGCTGCGGGTGCCGCCGCGGCTCGCCGCCGTGCAGGCCGTCGTCCTCGCCATCAAGGGCGATGATGCGGTTCTGGCCAAGGTCCACGAAATCGGCGCTCAGCTGAAGGCCGCGGGTGTGCGGGTGCACGTGGACGACCGCACGGACACGCCTTTCGGGCGCCGCGCCGTCGACTGGGAGCTCAAGGGTGTGCCCGTACGTGTCGAGGTCGGACCCCGTGACCTGGAGAACAGCACCGTGATGCTGGTCCGTCGTATCCGCGGCGGCAAGGAGCCGGTGGCGATCGACAGCCTCGTCACCCTGCTCCCCGCCGTCCTCGAAGAGGACCAGGCGCTGCTTCTCGAGCAGTCGCGCGCGCGACGTGAGTCCCGGACGGCGGACGTGTCGACGGTCGAGGAAGCCATCGAGGCGGCGGTGGCCGGCGGCTGGGCGCGCATCCCGTGGGCCGATCTCGGTGAAGAAGGCGAGGCCAGACTGGCCGAGCATGCCGTGACCGTACGGTGTCTGATCGCCGCGGACGGGTCGGTGCCCGACTCCGACGATTCACCCGGTAACGTCGCTGTCGTGGCTCGCGCGTACTAGGTTTGCCCAAGTGCGACCGAAACGCCTCTTGCGCATCTGATGACCACAGGTGCCCCGGAGCGCGGACCTCGTCTACGCGCAGGGGCGTACGGGTGTCTACGTACCGGCTAGGTATGAACTGTGAGGCTTCTCCGCAGATCAGCGCACCCGCCCTCGTCCGGACGCATCAGCGGCAACTGACGGGTACGTGCAAATTATTTGAGATGCCCCGGAATAGGAACACGGCGGTACCCCCGCTCGTTGTGATTACGTGAGCACGACACAGACACCACCTGTTCTCGCCGCAGAACTGGCAGAGGCGTGGGCCGACATTCAGCGGTACCACCCCGAGCTGCCGGACCTTGCCGCGCCAGAGTCCCTGATCGGGGAGTCGTCGTCCGCTTGCGGGCACGAGCTCTCCTTCGAGCGACTGCTCCATGAGGCAGTCCACGGCATCGCAGCCGCGCGCGGAGTCCGCGACACTTCGCGCGCCGGCCGCTACCACAACCGCAGATTCCTCGCGATCGCCGAGGAGTTGGGCCTTGACCACCCCGAGGAGCCGCATCCCAGCAGTGGCTTCTCGCTGGTCATGCTCAACCCCGAGGCTAAGCGGCGCTACCGCCCGACCATCGAGCGGTTGCAGCGCTCCCTCAAGGCACACACCGTCGCGACCGCCGCGGACACGGCCCGCAGTTTCCGGGGCCCGGCCGCCAGGCACGGCTCCTCCGGAGGAGGCGTGCGAGTGAAGGCGGTGTGCGACTGCGGCCGCAATGTACGGGTCGTTCCGTCGGTGCTGGCGCAGGCGCCGATCGTGTGCGGGGGGTGTGGCAAACCGTTCCGGATCCCTGAGGTGGTCGGCGCGGCTGCCGGCTGAGCGGTATCTCGTAGGCGCCGGGTTGCGCGGTGAGCGCGTCGGCTTCGGTCGGGTTCGACAGTGAGCGGCGGCACCTCGTGGGTGCCGGAACGCACGGTCGATATCCGGCTCGTCCCGGCGCCGGGAGCCGTCGTGCCCAGGTAAGGGCGTCACCGGGGTCCAGTCGCCCGCCAGGGTGTGGCAGAATGGTCAGCTGTACTCGACAGTCGCATAGGACCCCTCTCTCCTCCGGCTGACGCGTCCATCGGGCACTCGGGTACCGCAACCCCACGCGGCCATCTCGCCGTGCCCAACCACGTCAATTCCAGGAGAGACCACTCACGTGGCAGTCAAGATCAAGCTGAAGCGTCTGGGCAAGATCCGTTCGCCTCACTACCGCATCGTCGTCGCCGACTCCCGTACCCGCCGTGACGGCAGGGCCATCGAGGAGATCGGCCTGTACCACCCGGTGCAGAACCCCTCGCGCATCGAGGTCGACACCGAGCGTGCGCAGTACTGGCTGGGTGTCGGCGCGCAGCCGACCGAGCCGGTTCTCGCCATCCTCAAGCTGACCGGCGACTGGCAGAAGTTCAAGGGCCTGCCCGCCCCGGCTCCGCTGCTCGTGGCCGAGCCGAAGGCCGCGCGCCCGCTGTTCGAAGCCCTCGGTGGCGACGACACGGGCAAGGGTGAGGCCATCACCCAGAAGAAGAAGGCTGAGAAGAAGGACGAGGCTCCGGCTGTGTCCTCTTCGTCTGAGCCGACCGAGGCCTGAGCATGCTCGAGGAGGCTCTCGAGCACCTCGTGAAGGGCATTGTCGACAACCCCGACGATGTGCAGGTCGCCTCCCGCGAGCTGCGCCGCGGGCGCGTTCTCGAGGTCCGGGTCCACCCGGACGACCTCGGCAAGGTGATCGGCCGCAACGGCCGCACCGCACGCGCTCTGCGCACCGTCGTGGGCGCTATCGGCGGCCGCGGTGTCCGCGTCGACCTTGTCGACGTGGACCACGTCCGCTGACGTACACGTAGCACCGGCTCGGGCCGGGGAGGGCCTGTCGGGCCGTCCCCGGCCCGTCGTCGTATCGACAGGAGATCAAGCACAGTGCAGCTGGTAGTCGCTCGCGTCGGCCGTGCCCATGGCATCAAGGGCGAGGTCACCGTGGAGGTACGTACGGACGAGCCGGAGCTCAGGCTCGGGCCTGGCGCCGTCCTGCTCACCGACCCGGCCTCCGCCGGGCCGCTGACCATCGAGACGGGCCGCGTCCACAGCGGCCGTCTCCTGCTGCGCTTCGAAGGCGTCCGCGACCGGACCGCCGCCGAGGCACTGCGCAACACCCTGCTCATCGCCGAGATCGACCCGGACGACAAGCCCGAGGATCCGGACGAGTACTACGACCATCAGCTGATGGACCTGGATGTCGTCACGGTCGACGGCACCGAGGTCGGACGGATCACCGAGATCTCCCACCTGCCTTCCCAGGATCTCTTCGTGGTCGAGCGGCCGGACGGGACCGAGGTGCTGATCCCGTTCGTCGAGGAGATCGTCACCGAGATCGACCTGGAGGAGCAGCGGGCGGTCATCGACCCGCCGCCGGGGCTCATCGACGACCAGGCAGAGATCGTCGCCTCGTCGGAGGACGAGAACGGATGAGGCTCGACGTCGTCACGATCTTCCCCGAGTACCTGGACCCCCTGAATGTCTCGCTGGTCGGCAAGGCACGCGCGCGTGGACAGCTGAATGTGCACGTGCATGATCTTCGGGAATGGGCGTACGACCGCCACAACACGGTCGACGACACCCCCTATGGCGGCGGCCCCGGCATGGTCATGAAGACCGAGCCGTGGGGCGACGCCCTGGACTCCGTACTCGCGGAGGGCTACGAGACGGGCTCGCACGGGCCCGTACTGGTCGTGCCCACCCCCAGCGGACGCCCCTTCACCCAGGAACTCGCCGTCGAGCTCTCCGAGCGCCCCTGGCTCGTCTTCACGCCGGCCCGCTACGAGGGCATCGACCGCAGGGTCATCGACGAGTACGCGACACGGATGCCCGTCTACGAGGTGTCCATCGGGGACTACGTACTGGCCGGCGGTGAGGCGGCCGTACTCGTCGTCACGGAAGCCGTGGCCCGGCTGCTGCCCGGTGTCCTCGGCAACGCGGAGTCGCACCGGGACGACTCCTTCGCGCCCGGGGCCATGGCCGACCTCCTGGAGGGGCCGATCTACACCAAGCCGCCTCAGTGGCGCGGCCGCGGCATCCCCGAGGTGCTTCTCAGCGGTCACCACGGGAAGGTCGCCCGCTGGCGCCGGGACGAGGCGCTGCGGCGTACGACGGCGAACCGGCCCGACCTCATCGAGCGCTGCGATCCCAAGGCCTTCGACAAGAAGGACCGCGAAATGCTCTCGATCCTGGGCTGGGAGCCCGGGCCCGACGGCCGATTTTGGCGCAGGCCGGAGGCCGTGGAACAATAGGGGGCTGTTGTGCGTCGTCCGGCGTGCGCCCCTGCCACAGGGGGACACGACGCCCGCCCCGGCGAAGACAGCACCTCTTCTGGAAACGACTTCCGTTGATGACCTGTGGCATCAGCGAAGAAAGCAGACAAAATGGCTCACCTGCTCGACACTGTCGACAGCGCGTCGCTGCGCACCGACATCCCGGCCTTCCGCCCGGGTGACACCGTCAACGTCCACGTCCGCGTCATCGAGGGCAACCGCTCCCGTGTGCAGCAGTTCAAGGGCGTAGTCATTCGCCGCCAGGGTTCGGGTGTCCGCGAGACCTTCACGGTCCGCAAGGTCTCCTTCTCCGTGGGCGTCGAGCGCACCTTCCCCGTGCACACTCCGATCGTCGAGAAGATCGAGCTCGTCACCCGCGGTGACGTGCGTCGCGCCAAGCTGTACTACCTGCGCGACCTGCGCGGCAAGGCCGCGAAGATCAAGGAGAAGCGCGACAACTGAGCTCGCGGGAGTGTTCATATCGGGGCCGGATAGCATCTGGCTCCGATGAACACCGAAGCACAGCACACGGAGCGCGACCGCTCCTCCCGTCCTGGTGTGTCCGAGGAGATCTCGGACACCGAGGGGCCGGAGGGACGGTCGCGTTTCGTTTTGGTGGACCGCGTCGCGGACTGGCTCCCGGGTGGCTGGATCACCTTCACCGCGCTGGCCTGCTTGCTCTTTCTGCTCTTTGTCAGCACCTTCGTGATGCAGCCCTTCCAGATTCCCAGCGGCTCCATGGAGCCGGGATTGAGGGTTGGCGACCGCGTTCTCGTAAATAAGTTGGCGTACCGTTTCGGTGCTGAGCCGCAGCGGGGTGACGTCGTCGTGTTCGACGGAACCGGGTACTTCGGAAACGCCGACTACATCAAGCGCGTTGTCGGTGTGGGGGGAGACCATGTGGTCTGCTGCGACAAGGAGGGGAGGGTCGAGGTGAACGGCCGGTCGGTCGACGAGTCGACGTTTCTGTACCCGGGGGACAGCCCGTCCTACGTGCCTTTCGACGTCGTCGTGCCCGACGGCACCCTCTTTCTCCTCGGCGACCACCGCAACGACTCCCGCGATTCCCGCGACCATCTGGGATCACCCGGCGGCGGCATGATCCCCGTCGATGACGTCATCGGCAGAGCGGACTGGATCGCCTGGCCCTCGGATCACTGGACCCGGCTGACGCGCCCCGGCTCCTACGCGCGCGTGCCTGCCGCGGACGGTGCCCATGGGTAACCGTGGTAAACAGCGCGGAGTTTCCAGCCATCCCGCCGACAACCTGCTGCCGACCGGAACCCGGCGCGCGTCCGGCAGCGCGGGTCGCCCCAGCCGAGTCGAGCGACGCAAGCTGGCCCGCAAGATCAAGCGGCGCAGGCGGCGTTCGTCGGTCAAGGAGATACCGCTCCTCGTCGGCGTCGCGGTACTCATAGCCCTGGTTCTCAAGACCTTCCTCGTCCAGGCGTTCGTGATCCCGTCGGGCTCCATGGAGAGCACGATCCAGATCGGCGACCGGGTCCTGGTCGACAAGTTCACCCCGTGGTTCGGCTCCAAGCCCCAGCGCGGCGATGTCGTCGTCTTCCAGGACCCGGGCGGCTGGCTCACCGCGGAGGAGACCAAGAAGGCGGACGACCCCATCGTCGTCAAGCAGCTCAAGCAAGGGCTCACCTTCATCGGACTGCTGCCGTCCGACAACGAGAAGGACCTCATCAAGCGGGTCGTCGGAGTCGGTGGCGACACGGTCAAGTGCTGTGACGCGCAAGGGCGGGTGACCGTCAACGGGACGCCGCTGAGTGAGCCGTACATCCTCGCCGGCGACAAGCCCTCCGACTTCGCGTTCGAGGTGAAGGTGCCCGCGGGGCGCCTGTGGGTGATGGGTGACCACCGGTCCAACTCCGCGGACTCCCGCTACCACCGCACCGACGAGTATGGCGGCACCGTCTCCGAGGACTCCGTCGTCGGCCGGGCCATGATCATCGCCTGGCCCATCGGGCACTGGACACGTTTGGAAGAGCCGGGAACCTACGCCTCGGTGGCCGACGGAGCCGGAGGCGCGAACTCCGCTCTTCTCACGTCGCATAGGGTGGCCCCTGCGGATCCAGACGGATTGATCCCGCTCCCGAGCCCTGCGGAACTCCCGCTCGTTATGGGAGTGGTGGGCCTGCGACGAATCCGACGCGGGCTGCGGCACGGAGTGAGGAGTGGATGTGGGGGATGTGGCGGTCGGCGCACGGTCCGGACACGAAGGTCCCGAAGGGCGGCCGGAGCGGCCCGACGACTCGGCTGCCCCAGCTGTAGACGCCGAAAACTCCGAGAGCGGATCCGTGGACGACAGCGCGGAGCGGGAGCGCGCGGAGCAGGACGACCGGGCGAGGAAACAGAAGCAGCGCTCCTTCTGGAAGGAGCTGCCGATCCTGATCGGCATCGCCCTGGTGCTCGCGCTGCTCATCAAGACCTTCCTGGTCCAGGCGTTCTCGATCCCCTCGGACTCGATGCAGAACACCCTCCAGCAGGGTGACCGCGTCCTCGTCGACAAGCTGACCCCGTGGTTCGGCTCCGAGCCGGAGCGGGGCGAGGTCGTCGTCTTCCACGATCCCGATGCCTGGCTGGCCGGCGAGCCCGCGGCCAACCCGAACGCCCTGCAGACGGTCCTCAGCTGGATCGGTCTCATGCCGTCGGCCGAGGAGAAGGACCTCATCAAGCGGGTCATCGGGGTCGGCGGCGACACCATCGAGTGCAAGGGCACGGGCCCGTTGACGGTCAACGGCAAGGCGTTGAACGAGCCGTACGTGTACCCCGGGAACACCCCGTGCAGCGTCGACGAGGAGGGCGGCCAGTTCAAGGTCACCGTTCCCACCGGCAAAATCTGGGTAATGGGTGACCACCGCCAGAACTCGCGGGACTCGCGGTACAACCAGACGGACAAGAACCACGGCATGGTCCCGGTGAACGATGTCGTCGGGCGCGCCATCGTGAAGGCCTGGCCCATCAACCGCTGGGGCACCCTCCCGGTTCCGGACACCTTCGACCAGTCCGGCATCAACACCAAGGCGGCGGCCGCGATCACCTCGCCGGGCGCCGTGGCGCTGGTAGGGGCTGTGCCGCTGGTGATGCTGCGGCGTCGGCGCAAGGCGTCGTCGCAGTAGCGCGCGGGATTCTCTTCTGGGGCCGGGGTGCTCGGATACGTCCGGGCGCACCGGCCCCGTCGGTTGTACGGGTGTCCCGCGGCGCGGTGGGAAGTCGGTGGGGCCCCTGTGCGTGATCCGGACCATGGGCTGACCATCACCCGTACCCCCGGGTAAGGTGCCGATCCATGGGTGGCGAGAGCGCGACAGGTACGGCCGCACGCGGCGGCACACGCAACGCCCCGGCGGGCAGCCGGACCGGAGAGGTGCTGTCCGGGGTCGCTGTCGCGCTGGGCCTTGTGCTGTTCCTCGGCGGATTCGTCTGGGGAGCGGTGGTCTACCGGCCGTACACCGTGCCCACCGGATCGATGACGCCGACGATCGACGCGGGGGACCGCGTGCTGGCACAGCGCGTCGACGGCGCCGACATCCGGCGCGGCGATGTCGTCGTCTTCAAAGAAGCCAGCTGGGGCGACCTGCCCATGGTCAAGCGCGTGGTCGCCGTCGGCGGCGACGAGGTCGCCTGCTGCACGGACGGGAAGCTGACCGTCAACGGGAAGCAGATCGACGAACCGTATCTCCCCAAGGGCTCGGCGGCCGAGGTCATGGGCATCCCGACGGTTACGGTTCCGGACGGCAACCTGTTCCTGCTCGGTGACGAACGCAGCGGCTCCCTGGACTCCACAGCCCATCTGACGGACGCCGCCAGCGGAACGGTGCCGCGCACAGCCGTGGAGGCGCGGGTCGACGCCGTCGCCTGGCCCATGAACGGCATGCTGAAACGACCGACCGGCTTCGAGACGCTGGGCAGCCTCTCCGAGCCGGGACCGCTGCGCCTCATGGTCGGCGCGGTGGTGGCGGGCGCGGTGCTGGTCCTGGGTGGTGCCGCGTACGGTCCGCTCGCCAAGAAGCGCGCGGCTCGGCGCGGCCGGGCCCGGACGGAGCCTGCCGGTGCCCGCTGAGGTGTCGTACGACGGGAGTCAGCACGACGAGGGGACCGCTGCCCCTGACGAGTACGAGGGCGGGCTGCGCAAGGTCGCTCGGGTGGTGCTGCTCGACCCCGACGATCGGATTCTGCTGCTTCACGGGCATGAGCCGGACGACCCCTCGGACGACTGGTGGTTCACGCCCGGCGGCGGCCTGGAGGGCCAGGAGACACGTGAGGAGGCCGCACTGCGGGAACTCGCGGAGGAGACCGGAATCACCGAGGTCGAGCTGGGGCCGGTGCTGTGGCGGCGGATGTGTTCCTTTCCGTTCGCGGGGCGCCGCTGGGACCAGGACGAATGGTATTTCCTGGCCCGTACGGCCAGTACGGGGCAGGCGACGCCGGTCGCAGCCGGGCTGACGGAGCTGGAACGGCGCAGTGTCGCCGGAGCGCGTTGGTGGACGTGCCAGGAACTTAACCAGGCACATGAGACGGTGTATCCGACCAGACTCGCCGAGCTGCTGCGCAGGGTGCTCGACGAGGGTCCCCCGGCCACACCCGAGGTCCTCGACACCGAAATCGTCTAGGGGCTCCCGGGGCTGGCGCACAATAGGGGGACGCACGGCTGAAGGGGAACATGCCATGAGCGCCGAGGACCTCGAGAAGTACGAGACCGAGATGGAGCTGAAGCTCTATCGGGAGTATCGCGATGTCGTCGGTCTGTTCAAATATGTGATCGAGACCGAACGGCGCTTCTACCTCACCAATGACTACGAGATGCAGGTGCACTCGGTCCAGGGCGAGGTGTTTTTCGAGGTATCCATGGCGGATGCCTGGGTGTGGGACATGTACAGGCCCGCTCGCTTCGTGAAGCAGGTAAGGGTACTCACGTTCAAGGACGTGAATATCGAGGAGCTGAACAAGAGCGATCTGGAGCTGCCGGGCGGTTGATGACGCGAGTGGCTGCTCGTCGGGCGTCCGTTCGGGGGACGGGCGCCCGCTCGTGCGCCGGGTGTCCGCTCATGTGCAGTGTGTCCGCTCGTGTGGGTGACGGAGTTTTCCACAGTCGACCACCCGTCCACCAAGATCCAATAGCGAGCTGAAGTGGCCGCAATGTTGGCGCCGGAGGTGGTGCCGACATGAACACGCGCAACGCACAACGCAGCGCACTCGGCAGGTACGGCGAGGATCTGGCCGCGCGGCGGCTGACCGAGACCGGTATGACGGTCCTGGCGCGCAACTGGCGCTCCGGCAGGACGGGCGAGATCGACATCGTGGCGCGCGACGGTGACGCGCTGGTGGTCTGCGAGGTCAAGACCCGCAAGGCGGGAGCCTTCGAACATCCGATGGCGGCCGTCACCACCGTCAAGGCGCAACGCCTGCGGAGCCTGGCGGAACGCTGGCTGCAGGAACACGGCGGATCCCCACCCGGCGGCGTCCGCATCGACTTGATCGGCGTTGTCCTCCCCGACCGCGGCGCGCCCGTGGTCGAGCACGCGCGGGGGGTGGCCTGATGGGGTTCGCACGGACGTGCTCAGTGGCCCTGGTCGGTGTCGAGGGCGTCGTCGTGGAGGTCCAGGCGGGCCTGGAGCCCGGCATCGCGGCGTTCACCCTGGTGGGACTGCCGGACAAGAGCCTGACGGAGAGCAAGGACCGGGTCCGGGCGGCCGTGGTGAATTCCGGGGAGTCTTGGCCGCAGAAGAAGCTGACGGTGGGGCTGAGCCCGGCTTCGGTCCCGAAGGGCGGCTCCGGGTTCGATCTCGCGGTGGCCTGCGCCGTGCTGGGTGCTTCCGAACGGATCGATCCGCGGGTGCTCGCCGACATCGTGATGATCGGCGAGCTGGGACTCGACGGGCGGGTCCGGCCGGTACGCGGTGTTCTGCCAGCGGTGCTGGCCGCGGCCGGCGCCGGCTACGAGCAGGTGGTGGTGCCCGAGTGCGCCGCCGCCGAGGCCTCGCTCGTGCCGGGGGTCTCGGTGCTCGGGGTCCGCAGTCTGCGTCAACTGATCGCCGTGCTCACGGACGAACCGGTGCCCGAGGAGGATCCGGACGAGCAGGGGCGGCCGGATCCCCTGCTGGCCGGACTGCGGATGCCGGGCATGGGCGAGGCGACCGGCCTGTGTGGCATGGCTGTGCCGGAACGCGACCAGGGGCACGACTTCGCCGACGTGGTCGGCCAGATGTCGGCGCGTACCGCCATGGAAGTCGCGGCTGCCGGAGGGCACCACATCTTTCTCCAGGGCCCGCCCGGCGCGGGCAAGACCATGCTCGCCGAGCGGATGCCCTCCCTCCTGCCTCGTCTCAGCAGGCAGGAATCCCTGGAGGTGACGGCCATCCACTCCGTGGCGGGACTCCTGCCACCGGGCAAGCCGATGGTGGACATCCCGCCGTACTGCGCGCCCCATCATTCGGCGACGATGCAGTCCCTCGTCGGCGGCGGCAAGGGCCTGGCCCGGCCCGGTGCGGTGTCTCTTGCCCACAGGGGTGTTCTCTTTCTGGATGAAGCACCCGAGTTCAGCAGTTTCGTTCTCGATGCCCTGCGGCAGCCCTTGGAGGCGGGGCATGTGGTGATCGCACGCAGCGCCGGTGTCGTGCGGTTTCCGGCGAAGTTCCTGCTGGTCCTCGCGGCCAACCCCTGCCCCTGCGGGCGCTTCAGCGCGGCGAACGACATCTGCGAGTGCCCGCCCTCCTCCGTCCGCCGGTACCAGTCCAGGCTCTCCGGCCCGCTGATCGACCGGATCGACCTGCGGGTCGAGGTCGAGCCGGTCACCCGGTCCGAACTGACGGCGGCCGGCGCGCTGGGCGAGTCGACACGGACGGTGGCCGACCGGGTGAGCGCCGCTCGCGAGCGTTCCGGTGTGCGGCTGACCGGCACTCCATGGCACACGAACAGCGAGGTGCCGGGGCGTGAACTGCGCAGCCGCTGGCAGGCAATGCCGGGAGCGATGGACGAGGCCGAGCGGGGGCTGGAGCGAGGTGTGCTGACCGCACGCGGTCTGGACCGTGTCCTCAGGGTTGCCTGGACCGTGGCCGACCTCGCGGGACACGACCGACCCGATGCCGGGGACGTGGCACTGGCCCTGCAACTGCGCACAGGGGTTCCGCGAGGTGTGCCGATGATGATCGGTTCACGGTGATGACGTACGACGAGCGTATGGCCCGCGTCGCCCTCGCGCGGGTCTTCGAACCCGGCGACGAGCTCGGCGGGCGGTGGCTGCGTGAGTTCGGAGCGGTGGAGGTGGCGCGGCGGCTCGTGGAGGGACGGGAGCCGTTGCCCGGGGCGAGTGCGCAGCGGTGGGAGGGGCTGCGGGGGAGGGTCACCCGGATGCAGCCCGAGCGGGATCTGGCCCGGGCGGAGGACGCCGGCGCGAGATTCATCTGCCCCGGAGAGCCGCAGTGGCCCGCGCAGCTCGACGATCTGGGCGACGCCCGGCCCACCGGACTCTGGGTGCGAGGGCATCCCAGCCTGCGGATATGGGCACTGCGCTCCGTCGCTGTCGTCGGCGCGCGGGCGTGCACCGAGTACGGCGCGCATATGGCGGCCACGCTGGGCGCCGGGCTCGCGGAGCGGGGGTGGGTGGTGGTGTCGGGCGGTGCGTACGGCGTGGACGGCGCCGCGCACCGGGGTGCCCTCGGGGCGGGCGGCGCCACCGTCGCGGTGCTGGCCTGCGGCGTCGACAAGCCCTATCCGCGCGGGCACACCGAGTTGATCACCAGAATCGCCGAACAGGGCCTGGTGGTGGGGGAGTTGCCGCCAGGAGATCATCCCACGCCGAGCAGATTCATCCTGCGGAACAGGGTCATCGCGGCGCTCACCCGGGGAACCGTGGTCGTCGAGGCGGCGTACCGCAGCGGCGCGCTGGTCACGGCTCGCGCGGCGGCGCGGCTCGGGCGGTTCACGATAGGTGTCCCGGGGCCCGTCACCAGCGGGTTGTCGGCCGGGGTGCATGAATTGTTGCGCGGGGACGCGGTCCTGGTCTCCGACGCCGCGGAAGTCGCCGAGTTGGTGGGCGACATAGGAGACCTGGCTCCTGACCGGCGGGGACCCGTGCTGCCGCGCGATCTGCTCGACCCGGGCGCCGGGCGGGTGCTGGCCGCGCTGCCCGCCCGTGGCCTGATGGGAACCGAGGAGATCGCCCGCGGCGCGGGGACCACGGCGGACGAGGCGGTCGGGAGACTGTACGAACTCCGAGCACTTGGTTTCGTCGAACGACACGGCGACGGCTGGAAGTTGACACGCCAGGCGATGATCTCGGTCCGTGGTGCTCGAAGCGGGTGCTGACTGAGCGTGTTCGGCCGTCCGGGCGAACGTCGACAGCCTTGGCAATTCCCGCAGTTGGCGTATCCCGGTGATCACACAGGGCGATCACCGGGACGCCGGGAGGTGCTCAGCGGAACGGATCTGTACAGGGGTGATCCACCGACCTTCGCGCACTGCGACGCTCCAGTCACGCTACGCTCACGGGGTTTCCGGCACACTCAGGCAACTCGACATCAGACCGACAGCTCACCCAGGCATCCCCAGTTCACAGCAGAACGGCACAAGGCGACGAATGCCCCAGCACACCTCCGGGTCCGACCGGGCGGCGATCCCCCCGGCCGCCCGTGACGGCCGCAGCGTGCGCCCGCCCGCTCCCTCGACGCTCGACGAGCTGTGGCGGTCGTACAAGTCGACGGGCGACGGGCGGCTGCGGGAGCAGTTGATCCTGCATTACTCGCCGTTGGTGAAGTATGTCGCCGGGCGGGTGAGCGTCGGCCTGCCGGCCAATGTCGAGCAGGCGGACTTCGTGTCGTCGGGGGTGTTCGGGCTGATCGACGCGATCGAGAAGTTCGACATCGAGCGGGAGATCAAGTTCGAGACGTACGCGATCACGCGGATCCGGGGCGCGATGATCGACGAACTGCGTGCTTTGGACTGGATTCCGCGGTCCGTGCGGCAGAAGGCGCGCAATGTGGAGCGGGCCTACGCGACGCTGGAGGCGCGGCTGCGGCGTACCCCGTCCGAGGGCGAGGTGGCCTCCGAGATGGGGATCGGCGTGGACGAACTGCACGCGGTCTTCAGCCAGTTGTCGCTGGCGAACGTGGTGGCGCTGGAGGAGTTGCTGCACGTCGGAGGCGAGGGCGGTGACCGGCTCAGTCTCATGGACACCCTTGAGGACACCGCGGCCGACAATCCGGTGGAGGTCGCGGAGGACCGGGAGCTGCGGCGGTTTCTGGCGCGGGCGATCAATACGCTGCCCGACCGGGAGAAGACCGTGGTCACGCTGTACTACTACGAGGGGCTCACGCTCGCGGAGATCGGCAATGTGCTGGGGGTGACCGAGAGCCGGGTGAGTCAGATCCACACGAAGTCGGTGCTTCAACTGCGGGCGAAGCTGGCCAGTTTCGGCCGCTGATCTCGCTGGGGGGCGCTGAATCGTCTCTGCCGCGCCTTGTCCGGTACCGGGATCAGCCCTGGGTGCGGAATGAGTCCCGTTCTTGGATCCGTGCCGGGGGTCAGTCCTGGGTCCGGCGTGAGTCCCGTTCTCGGATCCGTGGCGGGAATCAGCCTTCGGTCCGGCGTGCGTCCCGTTTCGGGATCGTCCTCGGCTCCCGCCTCCTCGGCTCCCGCTTCCTCGGCTCCGTCCTCGGCTCCTGTACCTGGCCGGCGGCTTCTCCGGCCTTGCCTCGGCCATGGCGTGAGCCGTCTTGCCCCTGTTTGGTGCGGGCTTCGGATGGTCGCCGATCGGAGTGGGGTGCCCTTCGGGGCGGTCCGTCCGTAAAGTGGTGGCCGTGCCAAGGATTCGAGCGGCCTCCGTGGCCGAGCACCGGTCGATGCAGCGCGCCGCCCTGCTGGACGCGGCGCGGTCCCTGCTGTCCGAGGGCGGGACCGAGGCGCTGACCTTCCCGGCTCTCGCCGAGCGCACGGGGCTTGCGCGGTCTTCGGTCTATGAGTACTTCCGGTCGCGGGCTGCCGTTGTCGAAGAGCTGTGCGAGGTCGACTTCCCGGTCTGGGCGGCGGAGGTGTCCGACGCGATGCACCGGGCGGAGACCTCGGAGGCCAAGGTCGAGGCCTATGTCCGACAGCAGCTGGCCCTTGTCGGGGACCGGCGGCACCGGGCCGTGGTGGCCATCTCTGCGAGCGAGCTCGATGCCGGGGCTCGGGAGAAGATCCGAGCGGCACATGGTGGCCTTGTAGCGATGATCGTTGAGGCGCTCGGGGAGCTGGGGCACGCTGAACCGCGGTTGGCGGCGATGCTTCTTCAGGGTGTGGTGGACGCCGCTGTGCGCCGGATCGAGCTGGGGGCGGCTGAGGATCCCACCGCCATCACCGACGCGGCGGTCGCCATGGCCCTGCGAGGCGTTCGGGGCTGAGGCCCTGCGTTCTGCGCACCCGGCGTGGGAGCTGAGGTCGGAGTGGGTGCGCAGCCGGGCGCCTGCGGGGGGCCGCTCTCGTTGGACGGGAGCCGCCCCTAGCGTCACGTTTGCCCACAGCGATGACGGTGCAGCGGCACGCATGCCCGCAGCCTGGACGGTTGCGGAGCGGCACGCCAGGCGCTGCGAGGGCGGCCGCGCGTTCCCACGGTGAGGACGGTTGCAGCGCGGCGCTCAAGCCCACGGTGAACGCGGTTATGGCTTCACCCCGGCCACCGGCAGTAGGCGCGATGGGCCCCTGCTCAGTAGCCAAGGTGGGAGCAGCGACAGTGGGTCCAGGTACGTCTTGCCTCTGAGCAGGCCCCAGTGGAGGCACGACGTCGGGCAGTGGGAAGTGCCTGGTTCCACGATGCCCACAACCTCGCCCGCCGCGACCTCGGCGCCCTTCTCCACCGCCGCCCGCACCGGACCGTACGTCGTGCGCAGAGGCGGCGTGCCCGTGCCCGTCAGTTCCACCGAGACCACTCCGCGCCCCGCGACCGGGCCGGTGAAGGACACCCGGCCTGGCGCGACGGCTCGTACCGGTGTTCCCGGCGCCGCCGCGAGGTCCACGCCCCGGTGACCGCGGCCGTATGCCGTCGCCGGAGGTTCCCAGCCTCGTACGACCGAGGGACGTACACCCAAGGGCCAGGCGCGGGCGACAGCCGGGACCGTGGGGTCGGCGACCGCGGGCGGGCCCGGTGACCGCGCTCCCGAAGACCCCGGCGAACCAGGGGATCCCGGCGGCACCGGTGGCGCCGGGCCGGTCGTCCGGGCCAGGGCGGACGGGGTCAGGGACCCCAGGACGGTCACCGTCAGTCCCAGCAGCAAACCCAGCCACGTACGCAGACATCGTTTCGCTCGCATGCGAGAACCGTCCCCTATCGGGCCGGTCATGGCCGGGATCTGTGGAGCGCCAGCCGGTTGTGGACAACGGCGTCACCCGGTGCCTCTCAGGTCCCGTACACTTCTGGTGGCGATCCGGGCGACCGGGTCGACTTCGCACGCCCCGACACGAGGCCCTCGAACGGCCGGTGTCAGCGCCTCTCGGTCCCTGGTGGCAAGGCGCAAGCGGGCGTCAGGCGCGGGTGCCGTCCGGCACGCGCGGCACAACCGAGAACACCAAGGAGAACGGCCATGGCCGTCGTCACGATGCGGGAGCTGCTGGAAAGCGGCGTCCACTTCGGTCACCAGACCCGTCGTTGGAACCCGAAGATGAAGCGCTTCATCTTCACGGAGCGCAACGGCATCTACATCATCGACCTGCTCCAGTCGCTGTCGTACATCGACCGCGCCTACGAGTTCGTCAAGGAGACCGTCGCCCACGGCGGCACGGTCATGTTCGTCGGCACGAAGAAGCAGGCGCAGGAGGCCATCGCCGAGCAGGCCACCCGCGTCGGCATGCCCTACGTCAACCAGCGCTGGCTGGGCGGCATGCTCACCAACTTCTCGACCGTCTACAAGCGTCTGCAGCGCCTCAAGGAGCTCGAGCAGATCGACTTCGAGGACGTCGCCGCTTCGGGTCTCACCAAGAAGGAGCTTCTCGTGCTGTCGCGCGAGAAGGCCAAGCTGGAGAAGACCCTCGGTGGTATCCGCGAGATGTCCAAGGTGCCCAGCGCCGTCTGGATCGTGGACACCAAGAAGGAGCACATCGCGGTCGGTGAGGCCCGGAAGCTCCACATTCCGGTTGTTGCCATCCTCGACACCAACTGCGACCCCGACGAGGTCGACTACAAGATCCCGGGCAACGACGACGCGATCCGCTCCGTCACCCTGCTCACTCGCGTGATCGCCGACGCCGTCGCCGAGGGCCTCATCTCCCGCTCCGGCGCCGGCAAGGCCGCCGAGGGTGACAAGGCCGCGGGCGAGCCGCTCGCCGCGTGGGAGCGTGACCTGCTCGAGGGCGAGAAGAAGGCCGACGACGCCGAGGCTCCGGTCGCCGAGGTCCAGACCTCCGCCGAGACCGAGAAGGTCGCCGACGCCGAGCAGGCCGAGGTTGTCGCCGAGGCTCCGGTCGCCGAGGCGCCCGCCGCCGAAGCCCCGGTTGCCGAAGCCCCGGTCGCCGACGAGGCCCCCGCCACGGACGCCGAGCAGGCCTGACCCCTCACCCCTTCGGGTTCTGAACGGCGGGGGCGCACCAAGCCCCCGCCGTTCGGCCCGTAGATCTTCAGACTTCGAGAGAGATTCCAGGAATCATGGCGAACTACACCGCCGCCGACGTCAAGAAGCTCCGTGAGCTCACCGGCGCCGGCATGATGGACTGTAAGAAGGCGCTGGACGAGGCCGACGGCAACGTCGACAAGGCCGTCGAGGCGCTGCGGATCAAGGGCCAGAAGGGTGTCGCCAAGCGCGAGGGCCGCTCCGCCGAGAACGGCGCTGTGGTCTCGATCATCGCCGACGACAACTCCTCCGGTGTCCTGGTCGAGCTGAAGTGCGAGACGGACTTCGTCGCCAAGAGCGAGAAGTTCCAGGTCGTCGCCAACCAGATCGCCGAGCACGTCGTCGCGTCCTCCCCGGCCGACCTCGACGCCCTCCTCGGCTCCGAGATCGAGCCCGGCAAGACGGTTCAGGCGTTCGTCGACGAGGCCAACGCGAACCTGGGCGAGAAGATCGTCCTGGACCGCTTCGCCCAGTTCTCCGGTGCCTACGTCGCGACGTACATGCACCGCACCATGCCCGACCTGCCCCCGCAGATCGGTGTCCTGGTCGAGCTGGACAAGCCCAACGCCGAGCTGGCCAAGGGCATCGCGCAGCACATCGCCGCCTTCGCGCCGAAGTACCTCTCCCGTGAGGACGTTCCGGCCGAGGTCGTCGAGTCCGAGCGTCGTGTCGCCGAGGAGACCACGCGCGCCGAGGGCAAGCCGGAGGCCGCGCTTCCGAAGATCGTCGAGGGTCGCGTCAACGGCTTCTTCAAGGAGGCCACCCTTCTCGGTCAGCCGTACGCGCTCGACAACAAGAAGTCGGTCCAGAAGGTTCTGGACGAGGCCGGTGTCACCCTGAAGCGCTTCGTGCGCATCAAGGTCGGCATCTGAGTCCGTACCGCGATCGACGCCCGGCCCCGCTGCTAGGGTCGACAGCAGTCGTCCGCGTACGTGGGCACGTGCGCGTGCGTGTCGGACGACAGCAGATCTGACGAGGAGGCCATTGCCGAGCATGGGATGCGAACAACACCCCAGCGGCAATGGCCTTCTTCGTATGTGTGACACGTAAAAGAGGCGAGAGATCCATGACCACCACCCAGGCCGGCAAGGGCGAGAAGACCGACGACGGCAAAGGCGCGGGACGCTTCATGCTGAAGCTGTCCGGCGAGGCGTTCGCCGGCGGCGGCGGACTGGGCGTCGACCCCGACGTGGTGCACAAGATCGCCCGTGAGATCGCGGCCGTCGTGCGCGGCGGAGCCCAGATCGCGGTTGTCATCGGCGGCGGCAACTTCTTCCGCGGCGCGGAACTCCAGCAGCGCGGCATGGACCGGGCGCGCTCCGACTACATGGGCATGCTCGGCACGGTCATGAACTGCCTGGCCCTCCAGGACTTCCTGGAGAAGGAAGGCATCGACAGCCGTGTCCAGACCGCCATCACCATGGGGCAGGTCGCCGAGCCGTACATCCCGCTGCGCGCCGTGCGGCACCTGGAGAAGGGCCGTGTGGTCATCTTCGGCGCCGGTATGGGCATGCCGTACTTCTCCACCGACACCACCGCCGCCCAGCGCGCCCTGGAGATCGACGCCGAGGCACTGCTGATGGGCAAGAACGGCGTCGACGGTGTGTACGACTCCGATCCCAAGACCAACCCCGAGGCGGTCAAGTTCGACTCGCTCAGCTACGCCGAGGTCATCACCCGCGACCTCAAGGTCGCCGACATGACGGCCATCACGCTGTGCCGGGACAACAAGCTGCCCATCCTGGTCTTCGAGCTCCTGGCGGAGGGCAATATCGCACGCGCCGTCAAGGGTGAGAAGATCGGCACACTTGTGGGTGAACACAGCAGCCGGGCCTGACGGAACCGGCCCCGAGCGGGGTCGGGACCGGACGGAGCACAGACCCTGACCGGGGGATGGACAATGTCCTGCCGGTCCGGAACCGTGCAGGAACAAGACGCGACGCAGCCGGCTGCCGCCCCTACGAGGAACAGCTGCCGGGCCTACTCAAGACACGCAGGAGCAAGTGGTGATCGAAGAGACCCTCCTCGAGGCCGAGGAGAAGATGGAGAAGGCCGTCGTGGTCGCCAAGGAGGACTTCGCCGCGATCCGCACCGGCCGTGCGCACCCGGCGATGTTCAACAAGATCGTGGCGGACTACTACGGCGCACTGACGCCGATCAACCAGCTGGCCTCGTTCTCGGTGCCCGAGCCCCGCATGGCGGTGGTGACCCCGTTCGACAAGAGCGCGATGCGCAACATCGAGCAGGCGATCCGCGACTCCGACCTCGGTGTCAACCCGAGCAACGACGGCAACATCATCCGGGTGGTGTTCCCGGAGCTGACCCAGGAGCGCCGCAAGGAGTTCATCAAGGTCGCCAAGACCAAGGGTGAGGACGCCAAGATCTCGATCCGCTCCGTACGCCGCAAGGCGAAGGAGACCATCGACAAGCTGATCAAGGACGGCGAGGTCGGCGAGGACGAGGGCCGCCGTGCGGAGAAGGAACTCGACGACACGACGGCGAAGTACGCCGCTCAGGTGGACGAGCTTCTCAAGCACAAGGAAGCGGAGCTGCTCGAGGTCTGATGAACGATTCTTCCTGGGGCGCGCCGTCACAAGCCGGGTACTGGGGGCCGTCCGAGCAGGGGCCTGTCCAGGGGGTTGCCCCGGCGGGTCCCGCATACGATGCGTATGACGCGCAGCACACTCGGCCCATGCCCATCGTGCCCGACGTACCCGATCATGGCGAAGACCAGGATGACGACCGGGGGGCCGCTCGGCTGAGCGGTCCCCTGTTCCGCGACGACACACCGGCGGCGGCGCCGTTCTACGGGGGCCCGTCGCAGAAGCCGCAGGAGCCCATGTCCAGCGCCCCACAGCCCGCCCCCCCACCGCAGAAGAAGAGCGCGGGACGGGACCTGGGCGCGGCCATAGGCGTGGCTGTCGGGCTCGGTGTGGTGATCGTCGTCTCCCTGCTCATCGTCAAGGCCGTCTTCATCGGCGTGATAGCGGTCGCCGTGGTGGTGGGGCTGTGGGAGCTCACCTCGCGGCTGGAGGAGCGCAAGGGCATCAAGGCGCCTCTCGTGCCGCTGGCGCTCGGTGGCGCGGCGATGGTCGTCTCCGGTTACGTCCGGGGCGCCGAGGGTGCGTGGGTGGCGATGGCGCTCACCGCGCTGGCGGTTCTGGTCTGGCGGATGACGGAGCCCCCCGAGGGCTATCTGAAGGACGTCACGGCCGGCGTCTTCGCGGCTTTCTACATCCCGTTCCTGGCCACGTTCGTCGCGCTGATGCTCGCGGCCGACGACGGTTCCCTGCGGGTGCTCACGTTCCTGCTGCTCGCCGTGGTCAGTGACACGGGCGCGTACGCGATCGGCTGGCGCTTCGGCAAGCACAAGCTGGCGCCGCGCATCAGCCCCGGCAAGACCCGCGAGGGCCTGGTCGGGGCGGTCACCTTCGCGATGGCCGCGGGTGCGCTGTGCATGGAGTTCCTGATCGACGACGGTACCTGGTGGCAGGGCCTGCTCCTGGGCCTCGCGGTCGCGGCCAGCGCCACGCTCGGGGACCTCGGCGAGTCGATGATCAAGCGGGACCTGGGCATCAAGGACATGGGCACGCTGCTGCCGGGGCACGGCGGAATCATGGACCGGCTGGACTCGCTGCTGCCCACGGCTCCGGTGGTCTGGTTGCTACTGGTGATCTTCGTCGGCTCCGGCTGACCGGCTGTTGCGCATGAGTCTGTACGTCGCTGACGTGCGGGTTTGTCGGTGGGGGGCTCGTTGTCCACAGGGCGGCGAGTCCCTCTTCGTATGTCTGCGACACTGGGAGGGTTATGCCTGCACCCGGAGAACTCACATTCGTCGCCCCGCGCGGAGCCAAGAAGCCGCCGCGGCATCTTGCCGATCTCACGCCCGCTGAGCGTAAAGAGGCGGTTGCCGCGATCGGCGAGAAGCCGTTTCGTGCCAAGCAGCTCTCGCAGCACTACTTCGCGCGGTACGCGCACGACCCCGCGGAGTGGACGGACATCCCGGCCGCCTCGCGCGGCAAGCTTCAGGAGGCGTTGCTTCCCGAGCTGATGACGGTCGTGCGGCATCTGTCGACCGACCAGGAGACCACCCGCAAGACCTTGTGGCGGCTCTTCGACGGCACGCTCGTCGAGTCCGTGCTGATGCGGTACCCGGACCGGGTGACCATGTGCATCAGCTCGCAGGCCGGATGCGGGATGAACTGTCCGTTCTGCGCGACCGGGCAGGCCGGGCTCGACCGGAACCTCTCCACCGGCGAGATCGTGCACCAGATCGTGGACGGCATGCGGGCGCTCCGGGACGGCGAGATCCCGGGTGGTCCGTCGCGGCTCAGCAACATCGTCTTCATGGGGATGGGCGAGCCGCTGGCCAACTACAAGAGGGTGGTCGGGGCGATCCGAGCGCTGACCGACCCCGAGCCCGACGGGCTCGGCCTCTCGCAGCGTGGCATCACCGTGTCGACGGTCGGTCTTGTCCCGGCGATCAACCGGTTCTCCGACGAGGGCTTCAAGTGCCGCCTCGCCATTTCGCTGCACGCGCCCGACGACGAGCTGCGCGACACCCTCGTACCCGTGAACACACGCTGGCAGGTGCGGGAGGTGCTGGACGCCGGCTGGGAGTACGCGGCCAAGTCGGGGCGCCGGCTCTCCATCGAGTACGCGCTGATCAGGGACATCAACGACCAGGCCTGGCGTGGTGACCGGCTCGGGCGGATGCTCAAGGGCAAGCCCGTGCATGTCAATCTCATCCCGCTGAACCCGACGCCGGGTTCGAAGTGGACCGCCTCGCGGCCCGAGGACGAGAAGGCGTTCGTCGAGGCGATCGCGGCCCACGGGGTGCCGGTCACCGTTCGCGACACCCGTGGTCAGGAGATCGACGGGGCGTGCGGACAGCTCGCGGCCACCGAGCGGTAACCTGACTGCGTACGTACGTCGTACTTACATCCGTAGTTCCCACATCTTCATATTCCGACAGGGGAGCGCCACAGCGCTGAGAGTGCGGCAGCCGGTCACCGGCGGGCCGCAGACCCTCAGAACCTTGCCCAGGTCATTCTGGGTAGGAAGTTCGGTCAATACTCAAGCTGTTGCGCCCTGCCCGGGAACTGTCAGAGGTTCCCGGGCAGGGCCGCGTCTCTTCCTGGTCATCCCAGGAGGAATTCAGTGAGCAAGAAGAAGACGATCACGGCCGTAGCGGTCGGGTTGGGGCTTGTCGCGCTCTCCGCGTGCGGCTCGACCGAGTCCGGCTCCGGGAGCAGCGGTGACTCCAAGACGGTGACCCTTGTCAGCCATGACTCCTTCGCCTACTCCAAGGACGTGCTGAGCGCCTTCGAGAAGGAGTCCGGGTACACGGTCAAGGTCCTCAAGGACGGTGACGCGGGGCAGGCCGTCAACAAGGCGATCCTCACCAAGGACAACCCGCAGGGCGACGTCTTCTTCGGCGTCGACAACACCCTGCTGTCCCGCGCGCTCGACAACGGGCTCTTCCAGTCCTACGAGGCCAAGGGCTCGGACCAGATCCTCCCGGAGTACCGGGTCGACGAGGACAAGCACCGGGTGACGCCCATCGACACGGGCGACATCTGCGTCAACTACGACAAGGCGTACTTCACCGAGCACAAGCTGACGCCTCCGCAGTCCTTCGACGATCTGATCAAGCCCGAATACAAGAACCTGCTTGTCACCGAGAACGCCTCCACGTCCTCGCCCGGCCTCGGCTTCCTGCTCGGCACCGCCGCGAAATACGGCGACGACGGGTGGCAGGACTACTGGACGAAGCTCAAGGCCAACGGCGTCGAGGTCGTCGACGGCTGGGAGCAGGCGTACAACGACGACTTCTCCGGGTCCGCGGGCGGCAAGAAGGCCAAGGCGGACCGGCCGCTAGTCGTCTCGTACGCATCCTCGCCGCCCGCCGAGGTCATCTACGCCGACCCGAAGCCGACGACCGCGCCGACCGGCGTCGCGACCGGCACCTGCTTCCGGCAGGTCGAGTACGCGGGGCTGCTGAGCAACGCGAAGAACACCAAGGGCGGCGAAGCACTCATCGACTTCCTGATCACCAAGAAGTTCCAGGACGACATGCCGCTGAACATGTTCGTCTACCCGGTGGTGGAGGGCGCGAAGGTGCCCGCCGAGTTCACGGAGTTCGGGCCGCAGGCCAAGGACCCCGAGACCATGGACCCCGCGAAGATCGCCGCCAACCGGGACCAGTGGGTCAAGTCGTGGACCTCGCTCGTACTGAAGTAACGCCCCGGGCGCGTAAGGAGTCCCGTCGGGGAGGCGCGGCGCGGCTCGGGCTGATGGCCCTGCCGGTCGCGTTCTTCGGCGTCTTCTTCGCCTACCCCGTGGTGGCGATCGTGGCCCGAGGCCTAAGGGTTGACGGGGTCTGGCAGTTCGGGCGGATCGGGGATGTCCTCGCGCAGTCCGACATCCGGCACGTGCTGTGGTTCACCACCTGGCAGGCGCTCGCCTCGACCGCGCTCACGCTGCTGATCGCGCTCCCCGGCGCGTATGTCTTCGCGCGCTTCGAATTCAGGGGCAAGCAAGTGCTGCGGGCGGTGGTGACGGTGCCGTTCGTGCTGCCGACGGTCGTCGTCGGTACGGCCTTCCTTGCCCTCGTCGGCCGGGGCGGGCTCCTCGACGAGCTGTGGGGCGTACGGCTCGACACCACCGTCTGGGCGATCCTGCTCGCGCATGTCTTCTTCAACTACGCGGTCGTCGTCCGCACGGTCGGCGGGCTCTGGTCGCAGCTCGACCCGCGTCAGGAGGATGCCGCCCGGATGCTCGGCGCATCCCGCTTCGCGGCCTGGCGCAAGGTGACGCTGCCGGCCCTGAGCCCGGCCGTGGCCGCGGCCGCGCTGATGGTGTTCCTCTTCACCTTCACCTCCTTCGGTGTGGTGCAGATCCTCGGCGGCCCGACCTTCTCGACCCTCGAAGTCGAGATCTACCGGCAGACCTCGGAGATCTTCGACCTCTCCACGGCGGCGGTGCTGACGATCATCCAGTTCGTGGCGGTGGGCGCGATCCTCGCCGTGCACGCCTGGACCGTGCGGCGCCGGGAGACCGCCCTGCGTCTGGTGGCCCCGGAGACCACCGCACGCCGGCCACGTGGTGGCGGGCAGTGTGCGTTGCTGGCCGGGGTTCTCGCGACCATCGCCGTGCTGCTCGTGCTGCCGCTGGGTGTGCTGGTCCAACGGTCTCTGGACGCGCCCGACTTCGGCTACTACAGGGCACTGACGTCCGACGACAGCGGCATCTTCCTCGTCCCGCCGATCGAGGCCATCGGCAACTCGCTGCAGTACGCGCTCGCCGCCACCGCCATCGCCGTACTCGTCGGCGGTCTGGCGGCCGCCGCCCTCACCCGGCGTGCGGGCCGTCTCGTACGAGGCTTCGACGCGCTGCTGATGCTGCCGCTGGGCGTGTCGGCGGTGACCGTCGGATTCGGGTTCCTGATCGCGCTGGACGAACCGCCGCTGAACCTCAGAAGCAGTTGGATTCTGGTGCCCCTCGCACAGGCACTGGTCGGTGTCCCCTTCGTCGTACGAACGATGCTGCCCGTGCTGCGGGCGGTCGACGGGCGGCTGCGGGAGGCGGCGGCGGTGCTCGGGGCGTCGCCGTGGCGGGTGTGGCGCGAGGTCGATCTGCCGATGGTGCGGCGTGCGCTGCTGGTCGCGGCCGGCTTCGCCTTCGCGGTGTCGCTGGGCGAGTTCGGGGCGACCGTCTTCATCGCACGGCCCGACAATCCCACGCTGCCGGTCGCCGTGGCGCGGCTGCTCGGACGCGCCGGTGACCTCAACTACGGCCAGGCGATGGCCCTTTCGACCATCTTGATGGTGGTGTGCGCGGTGGCGCTGCTGCTGTTGGAGCGGGTACGGACCGACCGGACCGGGGAGTTCTAGATGCTGCTGAGCCTTGAGACCGCGACCGTACGCTTCGGCGGGCGTGCGGTGCTCGACGCCGTCGACCTCGCGGTCGCCGAGCACGAGATCGTGTGCGTGCTGGGGCCGAGCGGCAGCGGCAAGTCGACGCTGCTGCGGGCGGTGGCCGGGCTCCAGGCGCTCGACGCGGGCCGGGTGCTCCTCGACGACCGCGACCAGGCGCAGGTGCCCGCGCACCGGCGGGGCGTCGGCCTGATGTTCCAGGACCACCAGCTCTTCCCGCAGCGGGACGTGGGCGGCAACGTGGCGTTCGGGCTTCGGATGCACGGCGCGAACAAGGGCGAACAGGCGGTACGAGTACGGGAGTTGCTGGAGCTCGTCGGATTGCCGGGTGCCGAGCGCAGAGCCATCGCCGCCCTCTCCGGTGGTGAGCAGCAGCGGGTTGCGCTGGCCCGTGCCCTCGCGCCGCGCCCCCGGCTGCTGATGCTCGACGAACCGCTCGGCCAGCTCGACCGCTCGCTGCGCGAACGCCTTGTCGTCGAACTCCGGGAGCTGTTCGGCGAGTTGGGTACGACCGTGCTCGCCGTCACGCACGACCAGGGCGAGGCCTTTGCGCTCGCCGACCGGGTGGTCGTGATGCGCGACGGGCGAATCGCCCAGTCGGGTACGCCACTTGAGGTCTGGCAGCACCCCGCGGACGAGTTCGTGGCGCGCTTCCTCGGCTTCGACAACGTGGTCGACGTGACGGTGAGCGGGGAGACCGCGGACACCCCGTGGGGGAAGGTCCCGGTGCCGGAGGGCGTGCCGCAGGGGCCGGGCACGCTACTCGTCAGGCCCGCGGGCGTACGGCTGGTGGACGCGGCCGAGGGGCTGTGCTGCACCGTGGTCGCCCGGACGTTCCGGGGCACCCATGTCGCCGTACAGCTGCAACCGGAGGACGCGCCCCGGCTCGAAGCGGCGTGCACGCTCAGGGACGCGCCGGTCCCCGGTGACCAGGTCGGGGTCGAGTTCGACGCCGCGGAGACCGTCGTCCTCGGCTGACTGCCCGGCGCCCGGAAGCGGTGTACTCGCACAGTTGCCTGGCGTCCGGAAGCGGCGTACACGCGCAACTGCCTGGCGTCCGGAAGCGGCGTACACGCACAGTTGCCTGGCGTCCGGAAGCGGCGTACACGCGCAACTGCCCGGCGCCCGAAAATGACGTACTCGCAGAACCGTCCGCCGCATAAAGTGCGGCTCATGACGTCACTCGGGGTGCTCGGGCATGAACGCTACTGCGACGCGATCGAGACGCAGGTGCGGCAGTTGAGGGACGTGGTGAGCTCGGACGGCGTCGAGCTGTCCGCCACCGTGCCGACCTGCCCGGACTGGTCGCTGGAGCGGCTCGTACGGCATACGGGCGGGGCGTTGCGCTGGGCCGAACTCCTCGTCCGTAACAGGGTGCAGGAGTACACCCCCGACGAGAACACTCCTCTCGCCCCGGGGCCGGAGGTCAAGAGTGATCCGGCGGCCTTGGACGCCTGGCTCGCGGAGACCGGCGAGATGCTCGTCGGCACGCTGCGGGAGGCGGGGCCCGACGTGAAGGTCTGGGGGTGGGCCGGGGTTCTGAACTCCGGTTTCTGGGCGCGCCGCATGACGCACGAGCTGGCGATCCACCGCGCCGACGCGACGCTGGCCGCCGGGCTGCCGTACGAGGTCGACCCCGATGTGGCCGCCGACGCGATCGACGAGTGGCTGGGGATCGTGGAGTACATGCAGCGGACGCAGCCGCACGACGCGGCGCGGGAACTGCGCGGAACCGGGCGCAGCATCCATCTCCACGCCACCGACACGAGCCCCGAGTTGAATGCCGAGTGGGTAGTCGAACTCACCGAGGAAGGCGTCGTCTGGCGCCGGGGCCACGAGAAGGCGACCGTCGCGCTGCGGGGCCCGCTGACCGACGTACTGCTGGCCTTCTACCGCCGACTGCCGCTGGACGGCGGTCGTTTGGAAGTGCTCGGGGAGCGGGAGCTGCTGGAGTTCTGGCTGGAGCGGGCGACGTTCGGGTAGGTCCCGTGTCGCGGGTGCTCGCCGGGGTCAGGTTCCGTGTCGTGGGTTCCCTCAGGGTCACGCCCCGCTTCGCGGTTGCTCGCCAGGGGCACCACAGGTGTGTGGCCCGCCTCCTGGGTGAGGGGACGGGCCACACATTTCGTACGGGGTGAGGGTCAGGCCTTCGTCGCGCCACGGCGGCGCATTCCGAAGAACACAGATCCGCCACCGACCAGGACGAACGCAGCGGCGATGCCGGCGATCACCGGGGTGTTGGAGTTCGCACCGGTCTCGGCGAGGTTGGACTCACCGGCCGCGGGGGACGGAGCGTTGCTGCCCGTCGTGGCGGGAGCGGTGGTGCTCTCGGCGGGCGACGGGGTCGCCGACTCCGAAGGCGTCTGCGACGGGGCAGGCGTCTCCGATGCCGGAGGCGTCGATGCCGGCGGAGTGGTCTCCGTGGACGTGCACGCCTTGTCCGGCGTGATCAGGTTCGGGGAGATGTCCTCGTCGACGGCGTTGTTCTCGGCCTTGATGTGGACGCGGTACTCGGCCTTGGGGGCCCAGTCCTCCGAGAACGTGACCTTGGCGCCCTCGCGGGTGCCGACCACCGTCTCCTCGCCGACGAGCTTCGCGTCGGCGCCGTTCGACTCGAGGTAGACCTTCACGGTGGCCTTTACGCCCGAGGCGTCTATGTCGGTGACGGTGATGATGCCCTTCCCGTTGTCATCGCAGTCGGCGACAGCGGAGAAGTCCTTAATGTTGCAGGCCATTGCGTTGCCGGCGACACCGAGCGCGAGCGCGGCCGTCGCTGAAGCAACACCGAGGATTCGCACAGAACGTGCGGTACGGCGAGATATGGACACGATTGCCCTTCACGGGATGCGCAACTGCGGGGGGTGAGAGGGGCCTTCTGCTGCTCTGCTGCCACAACAGCGCCCCCAGTAGCCTCACTGGTTTATAAGCGTCGGCTAAGGGCTGTCAATGCATATGCCCTGCCAAGGCGTTGCCTTTACCTTGTCGTTAACCGGCGAGACGTTTGAGAGCGTCGGGAGCGTCCTCGATACGGTCAACAAGGGCGATTCGGGACTCCATCGCGCGTTCGCGGGCGAGCGACTGGAGAAGGGGCCAGGTGGGGTGTTTTTCGGTCCAGTGGGCGCGGTTCACGAGAACCATGGGCGTCGGCTCGCCACGGGACTCGTAGTAGTTCGGCGTCGCGTTGTCGAAGATCTCCTGTACGGTCCCGGCGGCGCCCGGCAGGAAGACGACGCCCGCGTTCGAGCGAGCCAGCAGGCCGTCCTCGCGGGTCGCGTTGGCGAAGTACTTGGCGATGTGCGCGGCGAAGGCGTTCGGCGGTTCGTGGCCGTAGAACCAGGTGGGAATGCCGACCGAGGCGCCGCCGGAGGGCCAGCGTTCGCGTACGTCGAAGGCGGCGCGCGCCCAGTCGGTGATCGAGGGGACGAACGACGGCGCCCGCGCGAGGAGTTCGAGGGCCTCGCCGAGCATCTCGTCGTCGAAGGGAGCCGCGTACGCGCCGAGATTCGCCGCCTCCATCGCGCCCGGGCCGCCGCCGGTCGCGACGGTGTAACCGGCGCGCGCCAGCTCACGGCCGAGGCGCGCCGCCCCCTCGTACGCCTGCGTGCCGCGCGCCATCGCGTGGCCGCCCATCACACCCACCACCCGCGCGCCGACGAGGAGTTCGTCGAGTGCGTCGGAGACCGCGTCGTCGTGGACGGCGCGCAGCATCGAGGCGAATATGTCGCCGTCGGCCTTGGTCTGCTGGAACCAGGCGTACGCGCGGGCGTCCGGCGTGGCTTCGTAGTCCACGTCGAGCCCGTCGAAGAGTTCGGCGGGGGAGTAGAGCAGGCCACGGTAGGGGTCGAAGGGCAGACCGGGGACGGGCGGGAAGACCAGCGCGCCCGCCGCGCGTACCCTCGCCGCCGCGTCAGGGTCCATCGGGCAGCCGAGGAAGACGGCGCCCGCGGTGTCCAGGGACAGCAGATCGGTCGTACGGGCAGTCAGATCGACTGCCTGAACGCGAAGGTGCGCGAGTGAGCCGTGCTTCGAGACCACCTCGTCGAACTCGGCGAGGGACTCGATCTCACGGTCGCGGGAAGCGTGAAGGGGGGTCGGCTGCACGCGGCCATGCTAGGCGCACGGGCGGCGGGGTTCGGGGGCGGCCTGGCGGTGGCGGCGGCCTGGAGGTGGCGGCGGCCTGAGGGCGAAGGGAGTGCGGGGAGTTGGGGCGCCGTGAGGCCGCCGGACGCCTGTGCGTGGGGGGTCAGCCCTGTACCGCCGCCGGGTCCATCCACATGACCTCCCAGGTGTGGCCGTCCGGGTCGTCGAATGCGCGGCCGTACATGAAGCCGTGGTCCTGGGTCTCGCCCGAGGCCGAGCCGCCCGCCGCGATCGCGTTGTCGACGAGCTCGTCGACCTTCTCGCGGCTCTCGGCGCTCAGACACAGCAGCACCTCGCTGGTCTTGGTGGAGTCGGCGATCTGCTTCTTCGTGAAGTCGGCGTAGCGCTGCTTGCTCAGCATCATCGCGACGATCGTGTCGCTGATCACCACGCAGGCGCAGTCGTCCGTCGAGAACTGCGGGTTGATCGTGTAGCCGAGCTCGGTGAAGAACTTCTTCGAGGTGTCCACGTCGGCGACGGCCAGGTTCACGAAGATCATCTGCTGGTACATGTCGGGGTCTCCCATCGGTGCGGTACGGCGCTGTGGTGTCGTTCGCAGGGATAGACCCGGGGTCCGCGCGGAACTCATCGCTCGGCGCGGACTTTTCTCCCTCGGGCGGTCAGCCGACCAGGGGGAGCGCGGCGAGTTCGGCGACCGCCCAGGTCAGCGGGCCGAATACGGCGAGCAGCGCACCCGCGCGCAGGGCGGCGGCGCTCCGGAGCATGGTCGCAGGCGCTCCCAGCCGCAGCAATGCCGCCGTGGTGTCCGCCCGCGCCTGCTTGGCCTCCAGGGCGGCCGTCGCCAGGGTCAGGAGGGTGCACCCCGCGACCACCAGGGCGCCGAGGGTGGTGAGCGGGCCGAAGTCGGGGCGCGCGCCGGTGTAGAGCGTGGCCACGGCGTACCCGCCCGACGCCACCGCGCACACCACGCCGAGCGGCTGACCGATCCGCCGCGCCTCCGCCTGCAGCACCCGCCCGGCGAGCAGCCGCACCGCGCCGGGCCGTACGGCCTGGAGCAGCCGCCCGCAGGCGTAGGTGATCGCAGGGCCGGCCAGCGCCAGGCCGACCGCGGTCAGTGCCCAGCCGACCAGCACTCCGGCGGGGCCGCCCGCGAAACCGCCGGGCAGCGCGAGACCGGGGGCCGCGCCCGAACGGCTCGCGTACGTCTCCACGGCGAGGCCCGCCGCGAGCACGGCGGCGCCCCAGGGAAGCCCGCTCGGGATGCTCTGGGGAGTGGGAGAGAGTCCCGGGACTTCGAGGAGGCGCGGGTCGTGGGAGGGGTCGGCGTGGGTGCTGGGGCTGCCGTCCTGGCCTCCCTCGTTACGAGGGCTGCCGGAGCGGGCGTATGCGCCTGGGTCGTGGGCGGAGGCAGCGGTGATGTCGTACGTGTCCGCGTTCCTGCTGGCGTCGGTGATGTCGTACGTGTCCGCGTTCCGGCCGGCGTCGGTGATGTCGTCCGGGTCCGTGTTCCCGGCGGCGTCGGACGGATCGTGCGCCTGCGTGCCCTTTCCGGCCTGCGGGGGCTCGGACGCTCGGCCTCTCCCCGCATGTCGAGGCGTGCGCCGGGATGTGCGTGCCGGGGCGCTGCCCATCGCGCCCGCGCGTGCCGCGAGCCACGCGCCTCCGCGGCGTACCGTCGCGTCCCGTGGACGCAGCACCACCGCGCTCGCCGCCGAAGCCGCCAGCGGCACCAGTGTGAGCAGCGTCAGCGCGGCGGGCAGCGGGAGCGGCTGGTCCGCGGCGAGGAACTCGGCCGCCGCGCCGTCGAAGGGCATCCCCGTCAGATCGCCGCGCAGGTGCAGGAAGAACAGCAGGGCGAGCAGCGAGCCGAGGGTGGTGGACAGAGCGGTGGTGACCGCCGCGATGGCCATCAGACGGCCGGGGCCGAGGCCGATCGCCGAGAGCCCGGGGCGCGGCCGGGTGCCCGGGTCGGCGCGGGCGACCGCGACCGCGAAGTACACCGTGGCGGCGAGCGGAGCGGCGCACCAGGTCAGGCGAAGCACCGAGGCGGCCGAGGCGTCCGGGTGCGCCATTGCGTACCCCAGCGTGCACAGCAGCAGGAAGCCGGTGCCCGCCGCCGCGGCGGTGACCAGGAGCCGGCGCAGCTGGACGAGGGGGTCGGCCCTGCGGGCTAGACGGAGAGCGAGCACGCGGCCCGGCCTTCCGACTCGGTGACCGGGGGCAGATGGACGGTGTTCACGCGCCGTCCGTCCAGGAGCGAGACCGTGCGGTCGGCGAGCGCCGCGGTCTCCGCGTCGTGTGTGGCCAGGACGACGGTGATGCCGTGCGAACGGGCCGCCGTGGTGAGCGTACGCAGCACATGGGCGCGGTCGGCGCGGTGCAGCGGCGCGGTCGGCTCGTCGGCGAAGAGCACGGTGGGCGAGGGGACGAGCGCGCGGGCGACGGCGACGCGCTGGCGCTCGGCCTGCAGCAGCTCGTGCGGGCGCTTGCCTGCGCAGCCGCCGATGTCCAGGCGCTCCAGCCACTCCAGGGCGGCGGTCTTGGCGGCCCGGCGTCCGCAGCCGCGGAGCATCAGCAGCAGCGCCGCGTTCTCCCAGGCGTTCAGCTCGGGGACGAGGACCGGCGTCGGGTCGATCCAGCCGAAGCGGTCGCGGCGCAGCCGTTCGCGGGTGAGCGGGCCCATGGTGTGCACGGGTGTGCTGTTGAACCAGATCTCGCCCTGGTCCGGCAGGAGCTGGCCCGCCAGGCACCGCAGCAGTGTCGTCTTGCCGCTGCCGCGCGGGCCGCCGACGGCGAGGATCTCGCCCTCCCGGACGCCGAGCGAGACACCACTGAGCGCGGGCGAGCCGTTGTGCTTGACGTGCAGGGCGCGTGCCCAGATCACGTCGTTGTCAGGCGGGGCCACCATCGCGTACACCTCGGTTCAGATCTGATTTGCCTTGCCAAGTCCCCCGGTCGGGGGAACGAAGGCAGGGCCGATCGGTCACTGGGCACGCTAGGGAGTCGGGGCCGGGAGGCCGGACAGCACGCGGCCCCGGGCGGCCCATTCTCACTCGAACGGGCGGCACCGGGGCCGGTGTTGATCACAGATTCAGCTCATCGGAGCGCTGCCGAAGCCTCCGCGAGGAAAGCTGAAGCCTTCGCGAGGACAGCCGAAGCTTCGTGAGGACAGCCGAGGACAGCCGAAGCCTTCGCGAGAACAGCCAAGGAAAGCCGAAGCCTTCGCGAGAACAGCCAAGGAAAGCCGAAGCCTTCGCGAGAACAGCCAAGGAAAGCCGAGGACAGTCGTGGCTCAGAGCTTCGTCCAGGCCTCCGTCAGCACCTGACGGACGATCCCCTCGATCTCGTCGAAGGTCGACTGGTCGGAGATCAGCGGCGGCGACAGCTGGATGACCGGGTCACCGCGGTCGTCGGCGCGGCAGTAGAGGCCGTACTCGAAGAGCTTCTTGGAGACGAAGCCGTAGAGCACGCGCTCCGACTCCTCGTCCGTGAAGGTCTCCTTGGTGGCCTTGTCCTTCACCAGCTCGATGCCGTAGAAGAAGCCGTTGCCGCGGACGTCGCCGACGATCGGCAGGTCGTGCAGCTTCTGCAGGGTCTGCAGGAAGTTCGCCTCGTTGTCCAGTACGTGCTGGTTGAGGCCCTCGCGCTCGAAGATGTCGAGGTTGCTGAGCGCCACCGCCGCGGAGACGGGGTGGCCGCCGAAGGTGTAGCCGTGCAGGAAGGTGTTGTCGCCCTTGTAGAAGGGCTCGGCGATGCGGTCCGAGATGACGGTGGCGCCGATCGGGGAGTAGCCCGAGGTCATGCCCTTGGCGCAGGTGATGATGTCCGGGACGTAGCCGAACTTGTCGCAGGCGAACATCGTGCCGAGGCGGCCGAAGGCGCAGATGACCTCGTCGGAGACGAGCAGGACGTCGTACTTGTCGCAGATCTCGCGTACGCGCTGGAAGTAGCCGGGGGGCGGCGGGAAGCAGCCGCCCGCGTTCTGCACCGGCTCCAGGAACACCGCGGCGACGGTCTCCGGGCCCTCGAAGAGGATCTCCTGCTCGATCTGGTCGGCGGCCCAGCGGCCGAAGGCCACCGGATCGTCGCCGTGGATCGGGGCGCGGTAGATGTTGGTGTTCGGCACCTTGTGCGCGCCGGGGACCAGCGGTTCGAAGGGGGCCTTCAGAGCCGGCAGGCCGGTGATGGACAGGGCGCCCTGCGGGGTGCCGTGGTAGGCGACCGCACGTGAGATGACCTTGTACTTCGTGTGGTTGCCGGTGAGCTTGTGGTACTGCTTCGCCAGCTTCCACGCGGTCTCGACGGCCTCGCCGCCGCCCGTGGAGAAGAACACCTTGTTCAGGTCGCCAGGCGCGTAGTGCGCGAGGCGCTCCGCGAGTTCGACGGCCTTGGGGTGGGCGTAGGACCAGATCGGGAAGAAGGCCAGCTCCTGCGCCTGCTTGAACGCCGTCTCCGCGAGTTCCGTGCGGCCGTGGCCCGCCTGGACCACGAACAGGCCCGCGAGACCGTCGAGGTAGCGCTTGCCCTTGTCGTCGTAGATGTAGGTGCCTTCACCACGCACGATGGTGGGAACGGGCGCGTTCTCGTACGAGGACATGCGGGTGAAGTGCATCCACAGGTGGTCGTACGCGGTCTTGCTGAGGTCCTTGGTGCTCACGGTTATCGGGTTCCCCACATGTAGGTCTGTTTCTTGAGCTTCAGGTAGACGAAGCTCTCGGTGGAGCGCACGCCGGGGAGGGCCCGGATGCGTTTGTTGATGACGTCCAGCAGGTGGTCGTCGTCCTCGCAGACGACTTCTACGAGGAGGTCGAACGAGCCCGCGGTCATCACCACGTACTCGACTTCCGGCATCGCGGTCAGGGCGTCGGCCACCGGCTCCAGATCACCCTCCACGTTGATGCCGACCATCGCCTGCCGCCGGAAACCCACGGTGAGCGGGTCCGTGACGGCGACGATCTGCATCACGCCCTGGTCGAGCAGCTTCTGGACGCGCTGACGCACGGCCGCCTCGGAGAGGCCGACGGCCTTGCCGATCGCGGCGTACGGACGGCGTCCGTCCTGCTGGAGCTGCTCGATGATGGCGAGGGAGACGGTGTCCAACGAGGGACTGCCGTTCCTGGACTCGCGGGAGTCCCTGGGGTCTGCGCTTCGACTGGCCACGGCTTCACTCTGCACGACGTCTCGACGGATCCGCAAGGCCGATGCGATGAAATTCGTTGTTTGGAGGCGCAAGTCTTGCGGATTTCGCAGCTCCGGGTCGATCGGGGGTGTTGAAAACGTGGGTGCACGGATTAGGGTGGGTGTCTCAGTGAATGGACATCCGAAGTCACTCAAGTCATGGGCATCCGAAGTCACCTCAAGTCATGGGCATCCGCAGTCACTGAAGCCATGGATGTCGCAGTCACCTGAAGCCGTGGATGTCCGCAGTCAGCTGAAGTCAATGAACACCTGAACCTGGAGGGCCGGCAGTGAGCACCGAGCTGCGTCGTCTGCGCAACTACATCGATGGTGAGTTCCGGGACGCCGCCGACGGGCGGACCACCGAGATCATCAACCCCGTGACCGGCGCTGCGTACGCGACGGCGCCGCTGTCCGGCCAGGCGGACGTGGACGCCGCGATGGCGGCCGCCGCCGCGGCATTCCCGGCCTGGCGCGACCAGACCCCGGCCGAGCGCCAGCGGGCGCTCCTGAAGATCGCGGACGCTTTCGAGGAGCGGGCCGAGGAGCTCATCGCGGCCGAGGTGGAGAACACCGGCAAGCCGATCGGGCTGACCCGCTCGGAGGAAATCCCGCCGATGGTCGACCAGATCCGCTTCTTCGCGGGCGCCGCCCGGATGCTGGAGGGGCGCAGCGCAGGCGAGTACATGGAGGGCCTGACCTCCATCGTCCGCCGCGAGCCCATCGGGGTCTGCGCGCAGGTCGCGCCGTGGAACTACCCGATGATGATGGCGGTGTGGAAGTTCGCCCCCGCGCTCGCGGCCGGCAACACCGTCGTCCTCAAGCCCTCGGACACGACCCCCGCCTCCACCGTCCTGATCGCCGACATCCTCGGCTCGATCCTGCCCAAGGGGGTCTTCAACGTCGTCACCGGCGACCGCGACACCGGCCGCCTGATGGTCGAGCACCACACCCCGGCGATGGCCTCCATCACGGGTTCCGTGCGTGCGGGCATGTCGGTCGCCGAGTCGGCGTCCAAGGACCTCAAGCGGGTCCACCTGGAGCTGGGCGGCAAGGCTCCGGTCGTCGTATTCGACGACCTCGACAGCGCGGCCATCGCCAAGGCTGTCGAGGACATCTCAGTGGCGGGCTTCTTCAACGCGGGCCAGGACTGTACGGCCGCCACCCGCGTGCTGGTCCAGGAGACCATCCACGACGAGTTCGTGGCCGCGCTCGCCAAGGCCGCCGCCGAGACGAAGACCGGGCAGCCGGACGACGAGGACGTGCTGTACGGCCCGCTGAACAACCCCAACCAGCTCAAGCAGGTCGCCGGCTTTATCGAGCGCCTCCCCGCCCACGCCAAGGTCGAGGCGGGCGGCCACCGGGTCGGCGAGGTCGGCTTCTTCTACGCGCCGACCGTCGTGTCGGGTCTGAAGCAGGACGACGAGATCATCCAGAACGAGGTCTTCGGCCCGGTCATCACCGTCCAGTCCTTCACGGACGAGGCGCAGGCCGTCGAGTGGGCCAACGGCGTCGAGTTCGCCCTCGCCTCCTCGGTGTGGACCAAGGACCACGGGCGGGCGATGCGACTGTCGAAGAACCTCGACTTCGGCTGCGTGTGGATCAACACCCACATCCCGCTGGTCGCCGAGATGCCGCACGGCGGCTTCAAGAAGTCCGGTTACGGCAAGGACCTCTCCGCGTACGGGTTCGAGGACTACACGCGGATCAAGCACGTGATGACGTCGCTGGACGCGTAGTCGTCCGAGGCGCTTGTACGTCGCCCCTCAAGGGCGCTCGCATGACGTCAATGACGTGTACGTCGCCCCTCAAGGCGCTCGCACGACGTCAATGGCGCCGCCCCGGACGGGAGTTGATCGACGCTGTGACCGGCGAAGGCGCCGGCGCCGGGGCCCTGCGCCTCCTCACGGAGCGGATCGAAAATCTCGGAGGCAGCGTGGATGTCGTCGCCGACGACCTCGGAGGCTCCCGGGTGGAGATTCACCTGCCGCTGCGCGGCCGCCACTCACGTAAGGGCAGTCCCGTTCCAGCGGCGGCCCGGCGCGTTTCGCGTCGGGCCGCACTCGGTCGGCTGCCGGCTGCCGGCAGTGTGGGCGTCTGTCCTGCTGCCGGGGATTGGTGTCAGCCGATGGCCTGTCGGGCCTGCCACGCACTGGACGCGCCCATGATCGGGACACCGCTGCCGGAGAGGGCCGTCCTGCTGCCGGGATGGATGCGTACGGAGCCGTCGGCGTAGAGGGCCCATATGTCGGGGATGAGGTCGCCGTTGATGTCGGGGGTGCCCAGGATCTGGGGGATGGCGGTGCTGGACCAGCCGGCAGACGCGTACTCGGAGTCGATCCCCCCTTGTGAATTGCCCGCCAAGGCGAGCGAGTTGAGATCCACTCCGCCGGCCGCCCGCTTGATACCGGTACGGAGCAGGAGCCGCCCCGTGGTGTCGGAGCGGTAGACCAGGTCGGTGACGCCGTCGCCGGAGATGTCCTGGACGAGGACGATCTCCCTCGCGGCCCAGGACGCGGCGGAGAGCAGCGTGGCCTGCTCGATGGTCGCGCCGCTGTAGCCGGTCAGGGCCCAGAGTGCGTCGCCGACGGTGACGAAGAAGTCGGTTCTGCCGTCTCCGGTGGCGTCGCCCGCGGAGACGATCTGGGTGAAGGTGCCGGGGTCGGGGGCTCCTGGCGGGAGGAGGATCTCGCGGCGTTGGTCGATGTTCACGGCTCCGTAGCCGTCGCCGGGGTAGACCCACAGCTTGCCCTCGACGCGCACGACGAGGTCCTGGAGTCCGTCGCCTCCGTAGATGTCCCCGTTGTGGGTGATCAGCGCATTGTCGAAGTGACCGGACGGCGCGGCGACATGGACGGGAAGGTTGTCGCCGTTGGGGTCCTTGTCCGGGTTGCCGCGGTAGGCGCCGAACATGGCGTAGTCCAGGTCTCCGGTGCCTTTGCTGAGGTCGGGGGTCGCCTGCGAGGGGTAGAGCAAGAGGCGGCCGTCCTGGGAGACGGTGAAGAGATCAGGCAGTTTGTCGCCGGTGAAGTCGCCCGGGGAATCGGCTTGACTGCTGGGCGTCGCGTAGAAGAGGTATTTGGTCGGTTCGGAGACGTTGCCGGCCCCGTCGACGGTCCGTACGAACAACACGTTGGGTCCGGCGGTCGGGGGTTTGGCGTTCGAGATCTTCGCACTGACCAGCGTCGAGGTACCGGCGGCGCGGGACAGGGAGGAGGGGTAGGTCGGGGAGTTGAAGCCGTACTCGTAGCGCACCACGTCGGTATTGAGCGCGCGGAAGGTGAAGGAGCCCGCGGTGCCGAACTTGGTGGTGCTCCAGATGGTGTCCTCGGGCTCGGTGCTGAATCCGTTCTGGTTCGTGTCGGCGTTGGGGAAGTCGGTGGAGGTCACTATGGGAGGCCTCGGCGCGGCGGTGTCCAGGACGAACCGGCAGGGGGTGTTCTTCGGGGAATAGGCAGAGCTGGAACCGGCGTCGTCGAAAGATCTCACCCGCCAGGAGTACACCGTGTTGTTCGTCAACTTGGAGGTGGAGAATCCGGCGGTGGTGACGCGGGCGGTGTCGGTGTCCCCGCCCACGGACTTCTTGCCGGTGGTCTTCAGCAGGTCACCCGTGGTGTTCCATTTCCCGAGCGCCCACAGATCGAAGTCCAGGTAGTTGAGGTTGCGGTCCTTGTCGGTCGCCGAAGCGGTGAAGGTGATCTCGTCGGCTGCTACGCGGACGTACGGCTCGGTGGTGGTGCACCGGGCGTCAGGACCGAGATCAAGGGAAGTGGGCGCGTCCGGACGGCGGTTGTAGATGATCTCGAGATAGGGCGCGTTGTCGCCGTTCGCGGCGAACTTCTTCCAGGAGTACTGGGAGTCCTCGTTCACCGCGCGCATGCCGAAGGTGATGCTGTCCGCGCCCTTGTCGGCCGCTTTCTGGGCGGATTTCTTGACGTCGAAGGTCTCGTACGCGTCCCGACAGCCGGAGTTGTAGCCGTGGGCGAAACTCCGTGTGGTGATCTTGTTGGCGTCGTTGAGTTTGGGGGCGTTCTTCCAGTTGGTCTTCGAGTTGATCTCACCGGTGAGGTGCACGCTCATGGCCCGGTCGGTGCATGACCAGGAGTACGTCTCCAGAAGGCGCAGGGTGGCCTTGGTGATGACCGCGCCCTTGAGGGAACTGTCGAAATCGATGTTGAGGAACGACCGGGAGGTACCCCAGGTGTCGGACTCGAAGCCGACCCGTGCCTCGTGCGTGCCGCCCTTGTTGAACCCCTTGCCGTTGTAGAAGGTGGCGCTCGGGTACCGGTTGTAGACCGTGGTCCAGTTCTGCACGTGCTTCTTGACCGAAGGGTCGATGAAGACAGGGAAGACCGTGGACGGGTCGGACAGCAGCTCCGCGTCCGGCGTGATGAGCCATTTTCCGCCGGCGAGAGCCGCCTCGACCAACGCACCGTGAGAGTCGGGGGACGGTCCGTCGAGGCCTGGCAGGGACAGGGTGGCGGCCGACCCGGTCTGAGAGGGCGCGGGGGTCGGTTCGGCAGGGACGGGAGGCGCTGGTGAGTCCGAGACGGGCGGAACCGATTCGTCGCTCGCGGACGGCAGTTCTTCGGGGTACGGGTCGGTCTGCTCGTCGGTCTCCGGATCGGCTTCCGGACCGGTACTTTCCGGGGCGGACGGGGTCTCTTCGGGTGTCGCCGTGTCGGAGGGCAGGACTTCGGGTGCGGTGGGCTGCGCGGTGGTGCCGACCCCGCCGTCGGTCACGGCCGGGTTTCCGGCGTTGTCCCACATCACCGGGGAGGGGGACAGGGCGACCTCGTCGCCGTTGCTGTCCTCGGCGCTGACGATGTTGGACACCGGGCTGAGCCGGAAGGTGAGGGTGGGCGAGGACAGGCCGTAGGCGAGCTCGACGACGCGGGGATCCGCGGCGGCGGCGCGGGTCTTGACCACGAGGAGCTGGGAGAACCCGTCGTCGTCCGCGGTGAGTACCAGGTCCGCGCCGGGCAGGATCTCCGGATACAGCGCCCGGTTGGTGTCGATGATCGGCTGGGGGATGGGGCCGGGCCAGGTGAGCTGGATGTCGTGCCCGTCAGCGTGCAGGGTGACGAGTGGACTCTCGGCATCGGCATCGGCATCGGCATCGGCACCGGCATCGGCATCGGCATCGGCACCGGCACCGGCATCAGCCGCGGCCGCGGCATCGGCTGAGTCCGAGGCCGTGGTCCCGAGGAGTGCGACCCGGCGTACCGTCCCGCGTGACGCGCGCTCCTCGCCGTCTCCCTCGCCCCCGGACCCGGCGGAGAACACCATCCCGGTGTTGGTGGCCGCGGGTTCCCAGCCTCGGCTCGTGCGGTGCAGCGACCGGTCGATCGGTTTCCACACCCCGTCGACCTTGGCGCGGATGGGGGAGACGTAGATCCGGCGGGCCATCTGGCCGTCAGGGCGCGCCCATGTGGTGGTGTCAGGCGTGCGCAGCGAGGTGACCTCGACCGCCTCGCCCGATTTCGCGGCCTGGGTGATCGCGTCGCTCTCGCTCACCGCCCGGGCGGCCGACGGCGCGGGTGACGTGGCCCCCGGCCCGGGATCGGCGAACCGTATTCCCGCGTAGGTCAGCCCGGTTGCCGCGATCGCGGCAGCACAGGCCAGAGCAATGGTGCGCTGGCCCGGCAAGCGGGTTCGGCGTTGTGACATGAGTGAGGCCCCTCCCCCCTCGGCCCCGGCGTACGGCGGGTCGCCGACCGGGGATATGGAGCCCCCCGCGCGGGCCTGAGCACACGAGATGAGCGAGCAGATCATGACCCATGAGTGAGTGGCCGTCACCCTGCGGAAACGGAGGGGGCCTTCCGTACACGCCGACGCGGCCCGTCCGTGACGCTCCCTCAGATGCGGCGTATCCCTCCCTTGGACGGGAGGAAGCGCTCGTATCCCTCCAAAGAGCGGGAGGAATTGATCATGAAAGCGACCAGCTGGGGGCTAGATCCGATTGTTCGATGATCTGGCGCGATGTGCTCATGCGGACACCTATCGACCGCTTCCCTGAGTCTGGTCTGTAATTGATTCATTACGTGCAGTGACTATGATCACTTGATCATTATTTCTCTGGTCTTTCGTCACAACTCCCCCACAGAATCAGCGCGTTCTTGCACGACGTCCCGTGCGGCCCACCCCGGTGCCGCGCTCACTGGTCCGGGGGGATCCTGGCGTGTCTCGCCTCTCTGAAACTCGCCGTCGTTGGCGCCGTGTTCGCCACACCGTGGTGCCCACCCTCGGTCTCGCCCTGCTGGTGGGGCTGCTGCCCACGCAGGCGTTGGCGATGCCGCCCGACCCGAACAAGGTCGGGCGTGAGGAGCTTGTCCTGGAGCAACTCGCTCAGGACAAGCCCGTTCCAGGTAAGGCCGCGAGTGAGAATCTCGACAGTCTGAGGGCCGCCGATGTGCCCAAGGACCTCGGCGCGGCGCCTGCGGGCACGACCACTGTCCCGCTCAAGGACTCCGGGAAGATCGACTTCGGTTCCGTCCCGGCGTCGGCGTCCGCGCGCACCAGCAGTGCGACCTCGGCCGCCGCCACTCCGGTCGAGGACCTGCCGGTCAGCCTCGGGCAGGCGACCGGCCAGGCGGCACCGACCGGTATCTGGCAGGTCACGGTTGCCGGCCGGCCGGAGACGGTGGCGCAAGGTGTGGACGGCGCGGTGGTGACGCTGCAGGCGCCGGCCGCCGGAGCGGTGCCGGTGTCGGTGCGGTTCGACTACAAGAAGTTCAAGAACCTCTACGGCGCGGACTGGGCTTCGCGCCTGCGCTTCGTGCAGTTCCCTCCGTGCTATCTGACGACGCCCGACGTGGAGGACTGCCAGGCGTACGAGGAACTGGAGACGGTCAACGACACCGGCACCGGCACGGTGACAGCGACGGTGGACCCGGCCGCCGGCGGCACCGCCGCACCGACCTCCGCGTCAGCGGCCGGGAGCGGCAAGGACCCAGGCGTCGTACAGGCCGGGTACAGCGACCAGGTGGCGGCAGCGGCAGAAAGTGGCACCGCTGTTCTCGGCGTCACCGACTCCGGTGCGGGCGAGGGTGGTTCGTTCAAGGCGAGCCCGCTGGCCGCCAGCGGAAAGTGGGCGGCCGGCGGTTCGTCCGGCTCCTTCTCCTGGTCGTATCCGCTGACCGTTCCGCCGACGCCGGCCGGTCCCTCCCCGAACATCTCCTTCGAGTACGACTCGCAGGAGGTGGACGGCAGGACCGCGGTCTCCTCGGGACAGTCGTCGTGGATCGGCGAGGGATGGAACTACGAGCCCGGGCACATCGAGCGGCGCTACCGCTCCTGCAAGGACGACACCAAGACGGGCACGCCCAACAACACCGCTACCAAGAACAAGACGTCCGACCTGTGCTGGGTGTCGTACAACGCGGTGATGTCGCTGAACGGCCGGACCACCGAACTGGTCCGGGAAGGCGCCACGAATGTCTACCACCCGCAGAACGACGACGGCACCCGCGTCGAGCTCAGGGACAACGCCACCAACGACGACAACAACGGCGAGTACTGGGTGGTCACGACCCCCGACGGCACGACGTACTACTACGGTCTGAACGCCGTCGGTGGCGGTCACGCGAACACCGGCTCGGTCTCCACCGTCCCCGTCTACGGCAATCACCCCGAGGAACCCTGCCACGCCGCCGCCTTCGCCGACTCCCGCTGCGGAGCGGGCAAGCAGCAGGCCTGGCAGTGGGGCATGGACAAGGTCGTCGACGTCCACGGCAACGCGATGGTCGTCAACTGGAAGCAGGAGTCCAACTACTACTCGGTCAACAAGAAGTTCACGTCACCGGAGAACTACGACCGGGCCGCGTACCCCGTCTCGATCGAGTACGGGATGCGTACCGCCGACCTCACCAAGCCGTCGGCCACCGTCACGTTCGATGTCAAGCAGCGCTGCCTCCAGTCGGCGACAGCCTGCGATCCGGCGAACTTCGCCAAGACCGACGACCCGGGCGCCTACCGCGTCTGGTGGGACACCCCGGGCAACCTCAACTGCAAGTCCACCTCCAAACTGTGCCCCGCCTTCCCGTCGTTCTGGACCCAGTTGCGCCTGGACTCGGTGACGACGAAAGCCGCCCGCCCGGGCCAGACCGAACTGGGCAAGGTGGACACGTACACACTCCACCAGTCCTTCCCCGCCGACTGGTACGACACTTCGCCCGGCCTGTGGCTCAACTCCCTCACCCGCACCGGCTTCGCCCCCGGTGACACCAAGGGGACCGTCCAGTCCGCGGACGGCGTCAGCTTCGCCCAGTACACGGTGGGCACCGACTCTCCGCTCAAGTCGCGGCTGAAGGACCGTCAGCTGCCCAACCTCGTCCCCTCCGGTGACACTGACAAGCGCCCCGGCTTCACCCGCCCGCGCATCGGCGTCGTCTCCACCGAGAACGGCGGCGACATCGAGGTGGAGTACACCGGCGGCTGCTCCGTCGAACCCGCCACCGACAAGGGGAAGGCCAACGGCACCTGCTATCCCGTCCGGTGGTCCCCGGACGGAGAGGAGAAGACGCCGGCCAAGGCCTGGTTCAACAAGTACGTCGTCGCCAAGGTCACCGAGACCGACAAGGTCACCACGCACACCAGGCCGGTCGTGACCTCGTACACGTACACCTCACCGGCCTGGGACAAGACCGACGACGAGTTCACCCGCCCATCGCTGCGCACGTACAGCGTCTGGCGCGGCTACCGGCAGGTCGCCACGACCAAGGGCGGCTCCACCGCCAACGATCTCGACCTGGATCCGGCGTCCTACTCCGTCACCCGGTACTTCCAGGGCACGGGGGGTGCCGTAAAGGACTCCAAGGGCGCGGTGGAACTGGTCGCCGACGACGCGTTGCAGTTCGCCGGGATGTCCGCGGAGACCCTCACCTACGACCAGGCGGGCGCGGGACGCCGTCTGCTCAAGCGCGCCCTGACCTTTCCCAAGTCCAAGCAGACCGCGTCCCGCGCCCGCGAGGCCGAGGACGGCACCGTCCTCGACCCGCTGCTCGCCCAGCGCACCTGGGTGGCGCGCTCCGACGCCGTCCAGACGGTCGGCAACAGCTGGCAGACCGTCCGGACCGAGACCACTGTGGAAGGCACCTACGGACTGCCCACCCAGGTGGAGATGTCGGTCGTCAAGCCCGACGGCACCGGCGAAACCCTGAGCAACCAGGTCTGCGTGCAGACGTCGTACGTCCACAACGCCGCCAGCTGGATCATCGGCAAGACCAAGGAAGCGCGCTCCACGGCGACACCGTGTTCCGCGTTCGCCACGGCGGACCCGGCCACCCAGCTGCTGAGCTCGGTACGTACCTCGTACGACAACCAGGCCTGGGGCGAGGCGCCGACCAAGGGTCTGGAGACCTCGGTCGCGGACATCAACGGCGAGGGCACCGCCCACTCCGTCGTGACCACCAGCACCTACGACACCCTGGGCCGGATCAGGAAGGTCACCGCGCCCCTGACCGGGACGACCGAGACCGTCTACACCCCCGCCGACGGCGGCCCTGTCACCGCTGTCAAGAACATCAACTCCAAAGGGCACGCCTCCACCACGACGTACGATCCCGGCCGTGCCCTGGCGTTGACCGCCACGGACGCCAACGGCCGCGTCACACGCAACGAGTACGACGCGCTCGGCAGGCTGGTCAAGGGCTGGTCCCCCTCCCGCTCGTCGGGCGGGAAGTCCCCGGACACCGAGGTCGTCTACCAGACGGCCGTCGCGACCCCCGCGGAGACCAAGCCGGCCGCGGTCACGGTCAAGGCCCTCAAGGACGACGGCGGGTACGCCAGCCAGGTCACCATCTACGACGGCCTGATGCGTGAGGTGCAGACCCAGAGCGAGGCGCTCGGCGCGGGCCGGATCGTCACCGACACCAAATACAACGACCACGGCCTGGTCCGGGAGCAGACCAGCGGCTACCTGGCCAAGGGCAACCCGGAAACCAAGCTGTTCGCCCGCATATCGGAGACGCTGGTCCCGAGCAAGACCAGGACCCAGTACGACGGCCAGGAACGCGTGGTCCGCGCGTCGCTCTACTACGGCAGCGTCTACCAGAACGCCACCGTCAGCACTTACGACGACACCACCGTCACCATCGATCCCGCCGGCTCGACCACTCCGCCCACCAAGAGCTTCACCGACGCGCTCGGCCGGGTCACCTCGATCACGCACTACACCACCGCCACTGCCACCGCCGGCACCGGGGCGGGGCGGACGACCATGTACACCTACGACGCGCGGGGCAACCGCACCAAGGTCACCGACCCGGCCGGCAACGTCTGGTCCTACGTGTACGACGTCCGTGGCCGCCTGAAGAAGTCCACCGACCCGGACACCGGTGACTCCCTCTTCGAATACGACGACGCCGACCGCAAGATCAAGAGCACCGACTCGCTCACCAAGAGCACCTTCACCGAGTACGACGAGCTGGACCGTCCCGTCGCCGTCCGCGAGGGATCGGCCACCGCGGAGCCGACCAAGAAATTCACCTACGACATGGCCGGCGCGCTCGGCCTGCCCGTCGCCTCGACCAGCCACGACGCGTCCGGTGACTACATCGACCGCGTCACCGGCTACGACACCGACTACCAGGTCACCGGCCGTGAAACGGTGGTGCCCGCCAACGCGATGACCGCCGGCCTGTCCGGCACCTACGCGTACGCGTACACCTACACCCCGACCGGAAAGCCCGAGTCCGTCACGCTCCCGGCCAAGGGCGGCCTGGCGGGCGAGAAGGTCATCACCCGCTACAACGCCGACGGCCTGCCGGAGTCCACCTCGGGGGCCAACTGGTACACCTCCGACGTCACTTACTCCCCGTTCGGCGAAGCACTGCGCTCCGTCAGCGGATCGCAGCCCTCGCGGGTGTGGACGACCAACTTCGTCGACCAGCACTCCGGAAGCCTCCAGCGCACACTCACCAACCTCGAATCGGTCGGCAGCACTCCGATCTCCGACAGCTACTACTCGTACGACACCTCGGGCACCGTCACCTCCAACGCCAGCAAGATCACCGACGCCACCGGAACCACCTGGGACAACCAGTGCTACACGTACGACGCACTGGGTGAACTGGTCCACGCCTGGACCTCTAACATCGCCCCCAACAACTCCGGAACGGGCTGCCGTTCGTCCGGCGGCACCAACTGGGGACCCAGATCCGACGGCGCGCCCAGCAGCGGCCCGGTCGCCGACGCCGCCTCGACGGCCGACGCCGTCACCAGCCCCAGCGCCGCGCTGACCGCCTCACTGGCCGCGGCCGCCCCCGCCGCGGGCACGGTCTCCTCGACCTCCACCAGTGCCACCGCCTACCGCCAGTCCTTCACCTTCGACTGGCTCGGCAACCGCGCCACCCTCACCGAACACAACACCGCGGACGCCACCAAGAACGTCACCCTCAAGTACGGCTACGGCCGCCAGGTGGCCGGTACGGGCGTGGTCCAGCCGCACACCCTCTCAACGATCACCTCCACGACCGCGGGACAGAGCAGCACCTACACCAACAACGCCGTCGGCAACACGACGGACCGCGATCTCCCCGGCACCACCCAGGACCTGGACTGGAGCACGGAGAACAAGCTCCGCACGGTCACCGTCAACGGCGTCAAGACGACGTACATCTACGACGCCGCCGGCAACCGCATCCTGGAGAACTCGCCCACCGGCTCCACCCTGTACCTGGGCGAGACCGAGCTGACCACCGACTCCACCGGCAAGATCACCCGTTCCTCCCGCGCGTACGCCCAGGGCGGCGCCCCCGCCGTTGTCCGCACCACCGTCAACGGCGCGACCACGGGCCACAAACTCAACGTCCTCATCACCGACCAGCTCGGCACCGCCAACACCACGGTCGAACTCACCGGCACCCAGCCGGTCACCCGACGCGCCTTCAAGCCGTACGGAGAGGCCCGCGGCCCCAAGCCCACCACCTGGCCGAACAACCGCAGTTATCTGGGCGTCGGCATCGACGACGCGGCAACCGGCCTCACCCACATCGGCGCCCGCGAATACGACCAGGCAGCAGGCCGTTTCCTCTCGGCCGACCCGGTCATCGACATCGCCGATCCGCTCCAGATGAACGGCTACGCCTACAGCAACAACAGCCCGATCAGCAAGAGCGACCCCACTGGGCTGATGTACATGGCCGAGCGGGGAGGTGGAGGCGGAGGCAGCGGAGGGGACGTCAACAACGAGGGGGCCGGCACACCGCCGTCGACAGCCTCGGGCACCCCGACCACGGTCACGTACACGGTCACCAAGACCGTCACGGTGACGAAGCCCGCCCCCTGCGACTGGAAGTGCAAGGCCAAGGGCTGGCTGTCGAAGCACGTCACGGTTGTCACCATCGTCACCGAGATCGTCGTCGGTGTGGCATGCGGAGCTGTCGCGGTCGGCGCCGGCGCGGCCACGGCGGGAGCGGGCGCGGTAGCGGTCGGAGCGGCATGCGGAGCCATCGCGGGAGCAGCCGCCGGAGCCGTCGGCAACGCCCTTGACCCCAAAGCCGATCACAGCATCGGCGGATACGCATCCGCCGCCGGCACCGGCGCCGCCGTCGGAGGCGTCAGCTCGGTCATCGGCGGTGCGATTGGCAAGGCCGCGGTCAAGGGCGTCAAAGCGGTCGGCTCGAAACTCCTAGGAAAAACAGGCGGGACCAAGGCAGCTGCCACCAAGACAGGCGTCCCCCAGTGCTTCCTCGCCGGCACCCCGGTCCTCCTCGCCGATGGCTCCTCGAAGAACATCGAGGACATCGAGGTCGGCGACAAGGTCCTCGCCACCAACCCGGCAACGGGTGAGACAAGCGCTCAGCCCGTCACCGAACTCCTCCCGTCCGAAGGCGAAAAGGAGCTCAACGAGCTCACCATCGCCACGGACGACGGAAAAAAGAAGATCACGGCCACGGCCGAGCACCCCTTCTGGGTCCCCAAGGAAAACGCCTGGGTCAACGCCGCCGACCTCACCCCAGGCACAATCCTCAGCACCCCCGACGGCACCACCGCCAAGATCACCAACAACCGCCCCTACACGGACCACGTCCGCACCTACAATTTCACCGTCGCCAAACTCCACACGTATTATGTCCTCGCTGGGACCACGCCGATCTTGGTCCACAATACGTGTGGGCCGGTTTTCCGCGGCACAACAAGGGGATATAAAGGAAGCCCTGGAGTTCAGAGTGCCGGTGTGACACCAACCTCCTCTGATCCGGGAGTGGCCACGATCTTTGCGACTCACTCCGAGCAGTTTGGTGATGGTGCCATAGTGCAGATAGCTATGCCGGGGGATATCGCCGGTGTCGAAGCGCTGCCTGGATATATTGCCAGGGAAGCTGAGGTTCAACTGGGTATTTCGCCGACAGAGTTTTCTGCTCGCGCAAGCATGGACATACCTGCATCTGCCGCCAGGTCTATTCTTGATGGAATGGGCATAGGGATTCCGAGAAGTATTGGAATTGAAGATCTTAATCCGACTCTCGAATTCACCCCAAAACTAACGCCAGGTCAGATTGGCCAGTTCGTGCGGGAGGCAGGGCAGTATGGTGGCTAGTGGATCGCTTCAGATCGAACAGATCGTTGCGTCTTCGGCCGAGCGCATCGTCTGTATCGTTCGTTGCATGAGGGGCTCGGTACGTTCGGGTGATGCTGTGAGCGTCAATGATGGCCAGCAAATGGGAATCGGGGACGGAGCTATTTCGGCATATGTCGGAGAGATGTGGTTTCCTGGTCGAAGGATTGACCTTCTCGATCCCCCTCATGTTGCCAAGATAGAAATTCTTGGGCGTGGCTGCACGATGCTCCATGATTGCTCGCGAATTTACACCAATTCTGTAAATGGTGAAGATTTCGGCGATTCTTAGAGTGTCCCAGAAGCTTGCCTCGACTAATTCTGCAGAGTTATGAGCGGCCCCGCCGAAACCTACTTCCGGCGAGGCCGCCGGGGTGCCTGACGGCAGTAGTTGACGGCAACGTCAGCGGACGGGCGACGCACAGAGCGGTGGTTCGTCGCCGTCGTCGGACCTGCCGGTGGTCTCGGCGAGGTTGCGGAGGGCGTGGCTGGTCGATGGCGTCGCGTTGGAGGCGAAGTCGGATGTGGGCCGTAGACGGTGGCGGTGACGCCGATGTGTGCGTGGCCGAGGAGTCTTTGATGACGACGAGTTCGACGCCCCGTTCCACTAGGAGCGTCGCGGTCAAGGGCGTCCCGCTGACGCGGGCCGCCGCGCGCCAGCGGTCGGTGACCGTCGCCCGCTCCTGTCTGCCGCCCCGCTGGCGACGGTCACCGACCACTCGGCGCGCAGAGCCCGGGAGCGTAGGCGGGACCATCAGTCGTAAGGCCGGTCCGACCGCTCAGCAGCAGACTGGCCGGGCACCTGAGAGCCGCCCGGCGGGCTCGGGCCGTCCCGGACGCCCGTACTTGCTGCCTGGCTGGGGGCCGTGACGATGGAGATAACAGGGCTGATGCCGGTACGGGGTTGAGCGAGACTCACGTGGCGGGTGGCCGGTCAGCGTGCCCGCCGTGGTGGCTGACTTTCTGTGGCACAGGTCAGAACTCCCACAGCCATGGATGCGGCATGCACGTGAGGCCCGTCCCTGCCGGGGTTGACGAGTGCGGGGGAGCCTCGATCGGTTGCGCCCGGCAGGGACGGGAGTCGGGTGGGTCAGCGCGGTGCGGTGCCTGGGCGAGCGAGGTGGGTCACGTCTGGCGCCAGGTCCGCCAGGGGCGGGTGATGATCTCCCGGTAGGTGTGGTGGGACGGGTTCTGGCCGCAGTGCCGCAGGAACCAGTCCTGCGGTTCGGCGAAGTCCTCGCTCGTCGGGGAGGTCTCTCCGTCCACGGAGCACTGCATCGCGTACAGGACCGGCTCCGCGTCCGGCTCGCGGTCGGGCTGGAGCGTCCAGGTCTCGTAGCGCAGGACCGAGCGAGGGGTCACCGTCCCCACGTCCGGTTGGCCACGGCCACCTTCGCACTCAACGCCTCCGTCGGAGTCGGCGTACGTACGTCCTCGGGCGGCACGTCCCACTCCCGGCCACCGCGCGGTGGCCGAAGCTGCACGTACGTCCCCACATGCCCCATCACCACGCCCACCCGGTCGCTTCGCCGGTCGACCACCAGGGCGCCGGCATCGGGCGAGACAGTGTGCCCGTCGGCATCAGGGGTGGGGGCCGTCACCGTGACCGCCCCGGCGAGGCGGCGCGCGACCGGGCGTCCAGTCGCAGGGCGGGAACACGTGGGATGGCGCTCATTCGCACGGTGACGCTCCTCGGCGGCGTTGATGCGTGCCCTGGGCCTGTTGGTGCCGCAGGGTCGGCACCGATCCTCACGCCGGTCACCGGGACGAAGGAACCTCCACCAAACCCCACTTCGGGACGTCCCGCACCGTGTAGAACGTCCCTGGTGCCGTCCGGAGACGAAGGGGGAGACTCGTGCCGAACGAAAGACTACGAGCCGCCATGGCGGCGGGAGGCTGGACGTACGCCGCACTCGCTCAGCAGGTCGAGGTCGACCCCAAGTCGGTCGAGCGCTGGGTGAACCTCGGGCGTATCCCACGCCGCGCCACCGCCCTCCAGGCGGCCACGGCCCTGGGAGAAGACGTGCACGCACTCTGGCCGGCGCTCCGCCAGGCCCGCCCCGCCCGCGCCATCAGTCCTGAACTGGTGGCGCTCTACGAGCAGCGGGCCGACCTCCCCGTCTCGGCGTTCACCGACCTGATGGCCCAGGCCCGGGAACGGATCGACATCCTCGTCTACGCGGCCGTCTTCCTCCACGAGGCCTACCCGCGGCTGAACGAACTCCTCACCGAACGCGCCGCCGAAGGCTGCACCGTCCGCATCGCGATCGGGGACCCCGACAGCGACACCGTCCAAGCCCGCGGCCAGGAAGAGCGGTTCGGCCACGGCATCGAATCCCGCTGCCGCCTCGCCCTCATGCACTACAGGCCACTCGCCGCCACCCCCGGCATCGAAGTCCGCACCCACGCCACCACGCTCTACAACTCCCTCTACCGCGCCGACGACCAGCAACTCGTCAACGCCCACCTCTGGGGCGTCAACGCCTACGCAGCCCCCGTATGGCACCTTCGCCGACACCAGGAGAGCGGCATGTTCGACACCTACGCCGAGAGCTTCGACGCCGTGTGGGCGACCGCAACCCCCGTACGAGAGGAAGGCTGACCGTGGCCCGCACCGAGTACTACGACGACCCGAACGCGCCCAAGCCGAACAGCATGGTCGTCGCAGCCTCCGCCGTCGTCACCGACGACCACGGGCGCATCCTCCTCCAGCGCCGCCGCGACAACGACCTATGGGCCCTGCCCGGCGGCGGCATGGACCTCACCGACTCCCTGCCCGGCACGGCCGTCCGCGAAGTCAAGGAAGAGACCGGCCTCGACGTCGAGATCACCGGCCTGGTCGGCACCTACACCGACCCGAAACACATCATCGCCTACACCGACGGCGAGGTCCGCCGCCAGTTCAACGTCTGCTTCACCGCCCGCATCACCGGCGGCCAACTGGCAATCTCCGACGAGTCCACCGAACTCCGGTTCGTGCCGCCGGAAGAGATCGAGCAGTTGCCGATGCACCACACCCAACGACTCAGGCTCCAGCACTTCCTGGAACAGCGCGAGAAGCCGTACCTGGGTTGAACCATCTGACGGCACTAGCGACGGCAACAACCCCGCACAACCACGGACACCGGCGCACGTCACCGGACCAGCAAACCGCACTTGACCTGCGAAAAAGCAGGCAGAGGGGTCCGCGTAGCACACGTACTATGTGGTGGCGGAGGCTGCGCCAGTTCTTGTGTACAACACTCGTGGCAACGCGACTGTGCGCTGGGTTTAAGGATATGGAACACGCCACCATCCGTGTGGAAGGAGACGGTCTCCCCTCGAAACCGAGCAGGTGATCAGCGCCTGGGGGACGGTGCCGGAAGTCCAAGTGGTCTTGGCACCACCAGAGCGCATGCTGGACATCTTGTGCCGAACGTGATCGAGCGGACCTTTGACCTCCCCGATGTGGGGGCTGCCATGAGGGCCCAGTAACAATCTATTGGGGCAGACTTGGGCAGCCATGACGGAATTCATAACAGCTGCGTCGCCTACTGTGTCTCTATTCTCAGAGCTGGCGGGGTAGATATACCGGCTGGGGCGTGTGGAATGCTCGCACTTCGGAAAACGCTAAGTTAGGGATTGCGGTGACCTGGCAGAAAGAACATCATGACGCTATTCTGGCCGAGATTCTTTTGAGTGAAAAGGTTGGTGTTGCGCACGTGCGACACGTCGGTGATCTGATTTCCGCCAGGGCGCAATTGAGTATGGGGATGCAGGGAACGGTCGGCCTCTCCTTCGGTCAGCGCGCAGACATAGCTGAAGCCGTGCTAAATCTGGAGGACGCCTACTATCTCGAATGGGGTAAGGTGTCTGGTGAATCATGCATTGATCGGCGGATTCCAATGCTGGCCAAATTGGAAGGCGCCTTGCGTGATGCTGTGGTAGGTATACGAAGAGTCGCTTGTCAGAACGGAATTGAAATCGACTGCTGCTCACCTCGGATGGGAGGGTAAAAATTCGTCTTCGCTGTATCCTGAGATGGGGTCTCGGAATTATCGATTGATTATCTGATTCAGTTTGGTGGGAGCGTAAGGCAACGAGCCTGACCGCTCAGAAGGCGATCCGGCTCCTGCGCGGTCCGCTTTCCTTTCCGCAGGTGCCGGCCCGAGATCCCAGCCACCCGCATCAGCTGCGCGACCCGCTTGTGGTTCACCACCGGCCCGGTCTACCGCAGCGTATTTGGAGCCTGAGACTGAAGGGGCTGCAGCAGATGGCGGCCAGATGTTCGGCGGTGATGCGGCCAACTGTGCGGAAATTCCCGCCTGTAACGCGCTATTTGCTAACCATGCCGTCGACTTTGAAGACGATTTCGGGCGAGCGCTCCAGATTTCCGATATCGAATTCTTGACAGTTCGGAGCTCCAGTGGATCGCCGGAAGCCGCATGCCTTTCCTGTCAGAGTGCGCTTGTCAGACGTGGCGCTACCGACCTCGCAGGGGGAGGATGAAGTATGAGCACACCGTTCAGTGACGCGGCTCGAGCGTTGCTCGAAGGGGCAGGTTGGACCTGGGGGCGGAGAGTTGATGTCGCGGCTCTGGTTGGCGACATGAGGGCGGTGGGATTCGATGTATCGGATGCTTCCGTGGACTTCCTGGAGGAGTTCTCTCAACTGCGAATTTCGCACGCGCCGAGCATCATAATGGGCGAGCGAGAGATCTTCTGCTGGACTGAGTTTGACCCTGCTCGGGTCTGCACCAAACGTGACGCCAGGATTGCAAATCGATGCTCCGAGTTGGTGGGGAAACCGCTCTGCCCTGTGGGTACGGATGGGTTCCACTTCACGGTCTACATTTCCGCTGGCAGTAAGTTTTATGCTGGGATGGATGCATCGGTATATAGCTATTCGGAGAATGCTGGCGAGCTGTTCTCCCTGATGACTGGTGGGGTCAGGCCGCAGCACCTTGCAGACTGGGGAGTGTAAGGCGAGGAATCGGATCAGAATTGCCGACTATCGTCTTTTCTTTCCCATGTGAGAGGCCCTATTGGAGATATTTCCAGTAGGGCCTCTTGGGTTTCTGGCGGCAGTAGTACCCAGTCCTTGAAGGGTTACGGGCTGACCCGCCCCGGAGCTCCAAAGATCTTTACCATCCGAGCGTGAGGTGACGAGGTGAATACCATTCCAACCCGTATGGTCCTCGAGGTTGTCCGTGACGGGGGAGGGCGATGGGATACTCGATCGATCGATCGATCTGGAGCTTGGAAGGCGCGGGGCTCGAATCGAGAGCGGAATTCTCTCTGATTTGCGCCGGCTTGCCGATCGGCATCTAATTCGCGAAGGTGACACCGCGCCACGGGGGACTGGCCCTCGATGGCATCTAACTGCCCGCGGTGCCAGGTGGCTCGAGGGTGCAGAGAACGCGATCGAAGAGTAGTTGGCTTTGGGTGACTTCATCCCTAAATACGTTCCCGGGTCCGAATTCCGTCGAGTCTCTGGTCTACCGGAGGAAGACCCAGGCGGCGCTTACTTAGGCATATTAGGCCGAGCTGAATGAAGAAACCCGCGGGGCCTCGCCAGACGTAGGCTGCCTAGGCCCCAAAGCGTTTTGACGCTGAGGTTGAAAGGGTGGGGTGACAGAGGGTGTTGGCGGTGCTGAATCCTCGTGATGAGGTACGCGGATGGCGGCGGTCTGACCGCTGTGGGGCGGGCGAAGCGTGAAGCAGTGCGGTTCGAGGCCGCGGCGATGTTCGAGCAGGGTGTACGGCCGCCGGGGGTGGCCCGCAGGTTACGGGTGTCGCGGAAGTATGCGTACGCCTGGCTCGCCGCCTGGCGAAAAGACGGCAGAGCGGCCCTGGCCTCCGAGGGAGCCGGCGGCCTCCCGTGCCGACTGGGCGATGATCAGGCCGAGCGGCTGCGGGCCGAGTTGGAGGCCGGACCGGCCGCGTACGGCTGGAGCGAGGACCAGCGGTGGACCTTGACAAGGGTCGCGGAGCTGAATCACCGCATGTTCGGCTGTCAGTGCACCCCGCGCGGTGTGTCGTATCTGCTGCACCGGCTGGGCTGGTCACCGCAGGTCCCCGTGCACAGGGCCGTCGAGCAGGACGAACAGGTGGTCGCCGCGTGGCGGACGGAGCAGTGGTCACGGGTCAGGGGGCGGCCCGGTTTCTGGGCGTGTGGACAGTCTTCGAGGACGAGGCCGGCCAGGACCTGAAACCCGGCAAGGGCCGAACCCGGTCGCGACGTGGGCGGGCGCCACTGGCCAGGGTGACGGGCAAGGGTTCCGGCCGGGTCCTCATGGCCGGGATGATCTGCGTCAGGCAGGGCCGCGAGACCCGGCTGATCTACCGGACCCAGACGTACCGGGGCCGGACCGGCGAGAAGAAGGGCTTCCGGGCTTGCGAGTTCGCGGACTTGCTGACCTTCGCTCGTCGGCAACTCGGAGGTGCCCCTCTGATCGTGGTGTGGGACAACGCCGGCACCCATCACGCCAAGCCCTTGCGGGACTTCTGCGAACGCAACAGCGACTGGCTGACCGTCGTCAGGCTCCCGCCCTACGCACCCGACCTCAACCCCGTCGAAGGCGTATGGGCCCACTTGAAGAAGTCCCTGGTCAACCTCGCACCCCGCACGATCGACGACCTCACCCCACCTTTTCAACCTCAGCGTCACAAACCATCTACGGAGATGAGGGAGAGATGGGTATTTTGGCGCAGTTTGAGTTGCGGCGTCATGAATGGCGCAACATTACATGTGGGTGCGGTAAGTCTGCAGACCATCTTCTGGGCTGGCTGGAGTCGGGGATCGGCGAGAATGGCATCGCATTGAGAGCCCTTGATGGACATGCTTTCATTGAGTCGAATCTCCAGCCGCCCGCTCCTGCGGTCACTGCCGTGGCCATGGCCGCACTTTCCGAGGCGCAGTCGACGGAATACAGGAAGCAGCTACTTTGGCTCCTTCTGTCGCTCGCTGCCGGGGAGGAGGATGGCGATTCCGTCGAATCGAGCATTTATTGGAAATGTCACGAGTTGATTCGAGATGGGCTTTGGTTGATTTACGGAGAAGTGGTGAAGGCGGAAGGCGCTGTAATTGGACAGTATGCCCTTGAGATTGCCGAGATCGTGGAATGGGATGAGGCTCGACTGGGCATGTACAGGGGAACTGGAAAGGGTTTCTGACGTCAGTCGGAGCTTAAGACGGTGTCTCGGTTGGCCGAGTCGTGAGCTGCGGCATGATCGTCTGGCTGAGCAGGACTGTCCAACCACCTTCAACCACCTCCAACCTCTCCCGGCTCGGCAGCGGAGGGGGCACGGCTCAACCGGTCCACGCCCCCCTCCGCCGGGCGGCCTACGGCGCGTCCACCACACTGCCCGTGACCACGGGGCTGCCGGGCAGCGGCACGCCGTCGTAGTCGGTCACCGCGAGGCGTACCGACTCGGCCGGCTCGGCCACCTGGTCCTTCACCGTCGGCACGGTGAAGTCGGTGCTGGTGGCCCCGGCCGGGATGGTCGCGTACACCCACTGGATCACCTGGGAGAGGGGGCGTTCCGGGTCGGGGAGCTCACCGATGAGGTCCATCAGCCACTGTGGGTCCACGTCCTTGGTGGACAGCTCGGCGCCCTCCGTGACCGGGAACGTCAGGACCGGCTGTCGGATGTCCTCGTCGGCGGGCGCGGAGAGGGTGAGCCGCCAGGTCAGCGTGTCTCCCTCGGTCCCCTGGTCCTTGACCGGAGTCAGGCTGACCGTGGGCTCGGGGTCGTCGTTCTGCGCGGTGACCCCGCCGCGGTAGGAGCCGATGACGGCTCCGCGTACGGCCTTGGCGAGGATGTCGTATTGCTCGTCGTAGCTGAATCGCGTGTCGCCCTCCACCTCGATGGGCACGTCGATGGCGTTGCTGCCGGCCTTCACCGTGACCAGTTCGCTCGTGGACTCCCGGGTTGCGGGGTCGACGACAGAGATGCGGACCTTGCCGCTGCCGGGCCCGGAGACCCGCACCGGGACGTGGTAGGTCTGGGTGCCCGAGTCGCCTTCCTTGACGGTGAGCCGGCCGATGTCGACGCGCGGCAGCGCAGCGGCCTTGACCGCCGGGGTGCCGGGGGCCCAGCCCCAGGCGTCCATCAGCCAGGCCTGTCCGGACCCTGAACGCGGTGTCAGCTCAAGGGACTTGATGTGCTTGAGGTCGAGTCCGGCGCGGGTGGCGGCGGTCAGCGGGACGCGCAGTTCGCGTGCCCAGTACGAGGCGGTGAGCATGCTGCCCGGCAGCCCGTCGACTTGGACCTGGCCGAGCTTGACCCGGCGGCCGGAGGAGTCGGTGACGGTCACGTCCAGCTTGGTGCCGGTCGTGTTGGGGGGCACGAACACGCGCAGCGCCAGGCTCTTGGCGCCGGAGAGAGACACCGGAGCGGCGGGGCGGATCTTGGCCGCGGTGCCCGGCGCCGACCACTTCAGCGCGACCGCGCCGCGGCCGGCCTCCTTGGTCGTGAACCACCAGGGGAAGTGCGGCGACGAACCCTCGGCGTCCGGGGGCAGACAGGCCACGGCCGGGTCGGGGTCGAGCGCCGCGCACAGCCTGCCGCCGGTCACCTTCACCGGGGCGTCGGGCAGGAAGCCGCCGGTGCGGCGGGCGCCGACCGCGTGGGTCAGCACGCGGGCCGGATCGGCGGACGGGGCGCGCAGGCCCGAGCCGTCGAGCAGCGGGCGCACCCGGTCGTCGCCGGCGACGAACAGCCGAGCAGCGGCGGCGATGTAGGTGGAACCCGCCCGGTGCTGCTGGTCGGCGGTCAGCCGGGTGCTGGCGCCCGGGGAGCACACCGGGTCGGGCTCCTCGTCCGGGAACTCCCAGAAGTCGTCCCAGGAGGGTGCCTCCGCCTTGCCCGGCGTCCACTCGGTGTTGAAGAAGTTGTGGTTGGCGCCGACCACGTAGACGGCACTGTGCAGTGCGGTGCCCTGGCTGACCCCGCGCGTCCCGTCGACGTACACCTCGCCCTGGAGGTCGGAGACATCGCCGTCGCAGCCGGGGAGGATCGTCGTGGACGGCACGTCGGCGACCGGATTGTGGCCGAAGATCGTCGGTGCGATCAGGACGGTCCCGCGGATCTTCCAGCGCACCGGGCCTTTGTAGCCGTCCTGTGCGCCGGGCGGCGGGTAGAGGCTGTCCAGGGCGGCCCGGTTGACGCCCTCGCCGCCGCGCGAGTGGCCGACGAGCAGAACGCGGGACAGGTCGGCATTGGTCGCGCCGGGCACGCCCGCGGGGGCGGTGGCCGGCCTGGCGGCCCATCCGGCCCACTCGGCGAGGTGCTGCCGCACCAGCGAGGAGCGCGCCTGCGCGCCGCCGTCCTCGGCCTCCCAGTCCTGGCCGTTGATGCCGTTCGCGGAGATCGACACCGTCACATAGCCCTGGGAGGCCAGCAGCTTCTGATCCTGCAGATAGCCCTTGTGGCTCGGAATCGGCTGAGTGCCGGCCGAGCAGGGCCATTCCATGGTCACGTCGTCCTCAGTCCCGCCCGGCTTGAAGCAGGCGGTGTGGCGGCCGTGCAGGAAGAGCGCGAGGGGCCGCTTGCCGGTGGCGCCCCTGGGCGCGACGACGACGGCCTCCATCTCGACCGGCGCGGCGAACCCGGGCAGCTTCACCGGGTCGAGGTCGTACTCGCCGGTGACCGTGGAGTACGAGCCCGGCCTGCCGGGGTCCACGGAGTTCGCCGGGAGCTGGGCGAGGGGCTGGACGGCCGCCGCGGAGTCCGTCGACTTCTTGCCGGTGCTGTCGCTGTCGGCGGGCGCGTCCAACCGGCGTCCGCTCGCCAGGACTTGGAGGTCCTTCAGCGGCGTGGTCCGGTCGAGGGCGAGCCGGAACGTGCGGCCGTCCTTCGTCGGTCTCGGTACGCCGAGCAGCCTGCCGTCCGCATGGAACTCGACACGGGCGTCGCCCGCGGACACGGGCCTGTCCGACCGCCAGACCAGCTCTCGCGCGCCGCCCTGCCCGGTGACGCGCCAGCCCGGCGGCAGTCCGCTGTCGGCGTTCGCCGTCAACGGCGTTGCCTGGAGAGGCTGTTGGGCCTGGGCCAGTCCCGGTAAGCCCGCCAGGGCCGCGAGCGCGGCCACGGCGGTGACACCTATTCGCCGGGTACGGTTCAAGGGTCCCTCCTCACACATAGAGCGAGGGCGTCCCGTCCGTCCCGGAAGCCCCTCACGCTTCGTAAGGAAGCGAAAGGGGGCCTGTGGGTTGCCTGTGGCGGGGAAGTGGGCCCGGGCGGGGCATGAATCGGGTCGCCGGGGTCGCCTGGCCGTGCGGCCATCTGGCCGGCCTTGCTGTGCGGGTCGGCTGCCTCCGCCGGTCCCGGCAGGGTGACGTGGCTCCGGGTTAGGCAGACCGGCACCCGGCTTTGCCAGTTCTTTACAACGCGCCCCGCCGCTCCCTCGTCTCTCCTCTCGATCCGTACCCAGCCCGCCGGTCAAGAGCGCGGGCGGGCCGACGAAAGAGAGCGATTCATGCGCCGAACTGTCCTCAGCGCCATGGCACTCGCGTGCACCGCCGTGCTGGCGAGCACGGTGCCCGCGTTCGCCGACGGGACTTCCCCGAGCCCGGTCCCCACCCGCGCCGCCCAGAGCGTGTCCCCGACCCCGGTTCCGAGCGCCGAACCGAGCAAGGCGCCTGCCCAGAGCGCCGAACCGACCACGGCGCCTGCCCCGGCCGAGGTCGCCGAGGTACCGAAGGGAGCGCCCGACACCGGTGTGGCGTCGGCGTCGGCACAGTCCGGAACCGACGGAGCGCTGATCGGCGGGGGCGCGGCCGCGGCCTTCGCGGCGGGCGGCGTGGCGTTCTACCTCGTACGGCGCCGGCAGGCGACCGGGGCATGACCTCGCTCTCCAGGCGCGCGTTCACCACCGCGGCCGTAGCCTCACTGCTCGTGAGCTGCGGTGGCGGCGGTGGTCGGGCCGGGGAACAGCCCACGACCGCACGGCCCGGTACGAGCACGGGTACGGGTACGAGCACGGGTAGAGGTACGGGCCCGACCATGAGTACGCCGCCGTCCTCGCGGTCCTCCGCGAAGGCAACGCATGCTCTCGCGCGGTCGGTCCCGGTCAGCTTGCAGATCCCGGCCATCGAGGTCGACACCCCGGTCATGCGGCTCGGGTTGGCCGCGGACGGCACCGTGCAGGTCCCCCCGATCACGGCACACGACCGGGCGGGCTGGTACCGGCACTCGCCGACGCCGGGTCAGACCGGCCCGTCGGTGATCCTCGGCCATGTCACGGTCGGCGACTACGGGGACGGCGTCTTCCGTCGTCTCGCAGGTCTGCACCGGGGAGACAGGATCGTGGCGCGCCTGGAGAACGGCACAGCGGCGGTGTTCGGCGTCACCTCCGTACGGACGGTCGCCAAGGCGGACTTCCCGACGGACGACGTCTACGGTGACGTCGGCCGACCGGAGCTGCGGCTCATCACGTGCGGCGGGACGCTCACCGATGACGGGTACCCCGACAACGTGATCGTCTTCGCCGCGCTGAGCGACGCAAGTCCCTGATCCGCGCCCCTTGAACACGGATCCCGGGCCGCCGTTGCCCCGTACGACAGCGGCGGCCCGGGATCCTCCCCCCACCCCCCCCACGAGTGCATCACGACCATGGAGAGCGTTGAAACGGTCCCGCGAGAAGGCAGCGTCCGAACTGTTCGCCGCCCTCTACCCGCGCCTCGCCGGCTGGTGCCGTCGCCTGGTCGACGACGACGAGACGGCGCACGAGATCGCCTCGGAGGCGTTCACCCGGCTCTGGGCACGATGGACGTCGGTGGAGGAGCCCCGCGGGTTCCTCTACGTCACCGCGGCCAACCTCGTCCGGGACCACTGGCGCAGGACCGAGCGCGAACGCAGAGCCGTGCACCGTGCGACGGTCGAAGCCGCCGTCCGCCCGGGGATCGAACAGGCCGACCCCTCGGTACGCCTGCTCGTGCAGTCCCTGCCGGAACGACTGCGCGTCCCGATCCTGCTGCACTACTACGCTGACATGCCGATCCGGGAGGTTTCCGTGCTGACCGGGCGCAAGGAAGGAACCGTCAAGGCCGACCTCCACGCGGCCCGAGAACTGCTGCGCGCCCACCTGAGGAGAAGCCTTGATCACACACTCTGACCACGGTCCGGACTCCGACCCCGACGACCCTCTCGCCGTCATCCTGCGGCCCGGCTCGGAGTACCTCGGCCCGCCCCCGGGGCGGTACGAGGCGATCCGCCGCGGTGCGGCCCGCCGCCGACTGCTCCGCGCCGCGGCCGGGGTCGCCGTGTCGTGCGCGGTCGCCGCCGTCATCTCGCTGCCCGTCCTCCTGGCGGCACCCGAGACACCCGTGTCCCCGACGGTCCCACTCGCCCCGCCCCCGGCGACCAGCCCACCCCCCGCGACCAGCCCGCTGCCCGCGACCGGCGCCCCGGCGACGACCGCTCCTCCGACCAAGAGCAGCCCTTCGGGCGCACCCACGCCGTCGGCAACGCCCGATCCCGTCGACTCCCTCCCGACAAAGGGTGCCTCGACCGGCAGCCCCAGCATCCCGACCCGCGCACCGTCGGAAACACCGCCGTCGCCGGCCACCGAGGCGTCGACTGTTCCGAGCGCGGCCGAGCCCACACAAGCGGCCCCGCAGGGGTGACTACGGCCGCGCCGACGCACGCGGTGGCGCGTCGAGTGCCCGGCTGATCGCGGCCGCTGCCTCCCGTACGGCGGCAGCGAGCCGGTCCCGCGGGGCGGCGGTTCCGGTGGTCACAGCGACCGCGGCCAAGGTGATGCCGGCACGTGACACCGGGGCGGCCAGGGAGAGTTCACCGAGCCGGTACTCCTCGTGGGCTTCGGCCAGGCCCCCCTCGCGGATCCGCGCCAGCTGGGCGCGGAGGGGGCCGGGCGCGGTCAGGGTGTACGGGGTGTGGCGTACGCCGGTGGCAGGCAGCCCGTGTCCGTACGCCAGCAGTACCTTTCCCGCCGCGGTCGCGTGCAGCGGCAGCCGTTCGCCGGTCACCAGACACAGTGCGGTGCCGGCCGCCGGGACGGCAAGGTCCGCGTGGCCGCCCGTACGGGCTGTCAGCGCGCGCAGTGCAGGAAGCGCGGGGTGCTGCACTGGGACGCGTGGTGAGCTCCGACACGAGGGGCTGGTTTTGAACGTGTTCAACTCTAGGCGTACGCTCCGGGCATGAGCGAGAGATCCGCCCTTCTGAAGGGCATCCGCGCGTGGTTGGTCCTGTTCGTCGTCTGCCTGGTGCTCAGCGGGGCCACGGCCTTCCCCCTGGTGCACGAACTGCGCTGGACCGAGGACGTGTTGAGGGCCCTGTCCGTGCCCGAGCACCTTCCCGGGCTGATGGACTGGATCGAGCGGGTGCGCCGGGGGCTCGACGCCGCCGACGCCGAGTACCCCTTCGTGCTGTACGGCACGGACTGGCTGGCGTTCGCGCACCTGGTGATCGCGGTCGCCTTCTACGGGCCCTACCGCGACCCCGTACGCAACATCTGGGTCATCGAGTTCGGCATGATCGCCTGCGCCGGGATCATCCCGCTCGCACTGATCTGCGGCCCGATCCGGGGAATTCCCTTCTGGTGGACGGTCATCGACATGTCGTTCGGGATCTTCGGGGTGCTCCCGCTGTACTGGGTTCGCAGGAAGATCAAGCGCTTGGAGACGCTCACCGCCGTCGCACCTTCGACGGCGGCCGCCGTCACAACCTGAACGTCGCCGTCACAACCTGAACGTCGCCGTCACAGCTGAACGTCGCCGTCACAACGTGAACGTCGCTCGCACGATGCGCTCGGCGACGGGATTCATCCCTTGCCCCTTCGCGTCGGTCGAGTTGACGGAGTAGACGAGGGTTCGGGACAGGTCGCGGGTGGCGGCGATGATCGTGTTGTAGCCCCAGCGACCGCCCGTCTTCAGCCACAACTCCGTGCCGTCCCCGGTGACATACCGCTCGAGCCCCGCGCTCATCGTGGCCCCGGGGATGCCCGCCGGGACCGTGAACATCTCCTTCAACTGCCGCTGCGGCACGACCTGTCCACGGAAGAGTGCCTTCAGGAACCGCTCCAGATCCACCGTCGTGGAGATCATGTCGCCCGCCGCCCAGGCGTCCGTCACGCCCCACACGGTGACATCACGCAGTTCGGTCGTGCCGTCGGCGTGCGTGACGCTCTGGTAGCCGTGGTTGTGCGGTCCGTTGATGGCCGGGTCGGTGCCGGGGAAGTACGTGTTGCTCATCCTCAGCGGTTCGAAGATCCGGCGTGCCGCCTCCTGCTCGTACGAGTGGCCGGTGAGCCGTTCGACCAGCAGGCCGAGCACGGTGTAGTTGATGTTGAGGTAGTGCTGCTGAGTGCCCGGCGTGAACTCGGGTTCCTTGGCGGTGGCCGAGGCGAGCATCTCCTGGGGGGTGTGGAGGTCGAAGCGGTGTGCGTACACCTCCTCGAAGGTGTCGCCGGGGAGGTCGGCGGCCGGAAAGCCGCTGGTGTGGTTCAGCAACTGCCGGACGGTGACCTTCTTGTACGCCGCCGGGATCAGGTCAGGAAGGTAGTCCCGGACCGGCCGGCCGAGGTCCGCCCTTCCCTCCGCCGCGAGTTGGAGCACGAGCGCCGCCGTGACCACCTTCGTCGTCGAACCGGCCCGGAAGAGCCCGTTCGGATCCGCCGCCGAACCGCTTGCGAGATCGTGCACCCCGGCACTCCCGCGCCAGCGCCCGTCGGCGCCCCCGACCCGTACGAGCGCGGCCGTAGCGTCGGAGTCCGGCAGCCCGGTGAGCGCGGCGGCCAGAGCGTTCACATCCGGGCCGGCGGTGGTGGACCGGGTGACCCCGGCGGGGGACGCGAAGGCGGGGACTGCCAGCGGACCCGCCGCCAGGCCCAGGACGAGGGTGGCGGCGATAGCTGTGAGGGCACGCGTGCGCATGGGCTGCTCCTGGTGGGCGCGGCTGTTGGTGATCATCCTGCGGCCGTACGCGCCCGGCCGGATCCTCACTGGGAAGGGTCCTGCCCCCGGTGCAGACCCCGAGTAACTCCCTTATCGAGAAGGGGAGTTGTCAGGGATGGCCCCTAGGTGCCGCCGGTGGTGTGCATGGGGATTTCCCGCCCCCACCCCCTACCCCTTGCGCAGGGCGCACAGCGTGTCGATGCGGTTCGTCGTGATCGAGTCGACGCCGAGGTCGAGGAGTCGGCGCATGGAGCGGCGGGTGTCCGGGGTCCAGACCGACAGCAGGTAGCCGTCGCGGTGGACGCGCGCCGCGAGGCCGCGGTCGATCAGGCCGAAGCGGTAGTTGAGCCAGCGGGGACGCACCGCGTCGAGGAGGACCGGCCGCGGGGGTGCCAACGTCGTCCAGGTCAGCGCGATCTCCGCGGCGGGGTCGGCGGCGCGCACGGCAAGCATGGACGCGGCGCCCGCGCAGTAGTACACCCGCTCCTGCGCCCCGCAGTCGCGGATGACGTCCACGATCCGGCGTACGACCGCGACGTCGGGCGAGTCCGGCAAGTCGATCATCACCCGGCCGTCCCCGGTCGCGGCCAACGCGTCCGCCAGCGTCGGCACCCCGCCACCCGTGAGCCCGCGCACCTCGTCCGAGGAGAGCGAGCCGAGCGGCCGGTCATGGCCCCAGAGCCGCTTCAGCGTCGAGTCGTGCAGGAGGACGGGGACGCCGTCACGGGTGAGCCGTACGTCGATCTCGACCGCGTCCGCGCCCAGTTGGAGCGCGGAACGCAGCGAGTCGATCGTGTTCTCGCGGACGCGGTAGGGGTCGCCGCGATGGGCAACGGCAGTCACGGTGCGCATGGGCCCATTGTGAAGGTTCGGCGTCGCGAAGCGGATCGTTGAGGGGTGGTGGTCAGGTGAGGAGTGGGTTGCTCACGGCGCGAGCCAGGCCGAGGCGTACGTGTCGATCTCCTCGGCGAGCCTCGCCTTGCCGGGCGCGTCGAGGAACGACGCCTCTACGGCGTTCTTGGCGAGTGCGGCGAGGCCGAGTTCGTCGAGGTCGAGGAGACGGGCGGCGACCGCGTACTCGTTGTTGAGGTCGGTGCCGAACATCGGCGGGTCGTCCGAGTTGATGGTCACCAGAACCCCGGCCCGGGTGAACTCCTTGATGGGGTGCTCGTCGAGGGTGCGGACCGCACGGGTCGCGATGTTCGAGGTCGGGCAGACCTCCAGCGCGACCCGGTGCTCGGCCAGGTGCGCGAGCAGCTTCGGGTCCCGGACGGAGCTGGTGCCGTGTCCGATGCGGTCGGCGCGCAGGTCGTTCAGCGCGTCCCAGACTGTCTCCGGGCCCGTCGTCTCGCCCGCGTGCGGCACGGAACGCAGGCCTGCCGCGATCGCGCGGTCGAAGTACGGCTTGAACTGCGGTCGCGGTACGCCGATCTCGGGCCCGCCGAGCCCGAAGGAGACAAGCCCCTCGGGGCGCAGCCGGTCATCGGTGGCGAGCCGCACCGTCTCCTCGGCGGCTTCCAGCCCCGCCTCGCCGGGAATGTCGAAGCACCAGCGCAGTACGACACCGAGCTCGGCCTCAGCCGCCTTGCGGGCGTCCTCGATCGCGTCCATGAAGGCGCGTTCGTCGATGCCACGGCGGGTGGAGGAGAACGGCGTGATGGTCAGCTCGGCGTAACGGACCTGCTGCCGGGCCATGTCCCGCGCGACCTCGTAAGTCAGCAGCCGCACGTCCTCCGGAGTGCGAATGAGGTCGACGACGGACAGATACACCTCGATGAAGTGGGCGAAGTCCGTGAAGGTGAAGTAGTCCGCGAGGGCCTCGGGGTCGGTCGGCACCTTGGAGTCGGGATGGCGGGCGGCCAGCGTGGACACGATACGGGGAGAGGCTGAGCCGACGTGGTGCACGTGCAGTTCGGCCTTGGGAAGCCCGGCGATGAAGGAGTGCGGATGGCGGACGGCATCGCGTGGGGTGTGGTGGACGGTCAAGGGTTCCTCCCCGGAACGGCGTCCCCGCACGCGGCAGCGGGACGCGGGTGATCGGCTGATCGGTGGTTCAGGGATCATCGTAGGCGGCGGCCCACCTGGCACAGGCTCGGGCCGTAGCATGACAGAACGCACAACAGAGGGGGGCTCTGGCATGTCCGACGACGCGCAGACGCGGGGAGTGCCGCACGACGAGGGCGCGGGTGCGTCGGCTTCCGGGGGAGAGGCAACCCCGGTGCCGCGATCCGACGCGACGCCACCGGGGGATCAGCCGTCGGGTGCCGTGCCTGAGGCTGCCGCTCCTGCCTCGGGGATCCCGTCGGGTGAGCCGGTGGAGTCGTACCCGCTGCTGTCCGATGCGATACCACCGGCGAACTTCGAGCCCGGTGCCGCGCCTGAGGCTGCCGCTCCTGCTCCCGCTCCGAAGGTCCCCTTGGACAAGCCCGCCGCGGGCCCGGGTTCCGAGCCGAACCTATGGGCAGCCCCGGAGGAGAAGGCCCGCTCCAGACGGAACGGTGCCGAGCCCGTGCACGACCAGCGGACGGTCACGCCGTTCCCCGGGCCGGGTGCGGCGGGTGCGGCGGCGGCAGCGGGTGCGTCGGGTGCAGCGAGTACGTCGGCTACGCCGGTCACGCCCGCCCCACTCGCCGCGGGTGCCCCCATCCCCCCGCCATGGGACAACCCCTTCGCACCCCCCGCCGCACACACTCCCTATCCCCAGCAGCACAATCCTTATCCCCAGCCCGCTCCCTATCCCCAGCCCGCTCCCGGACAGTCCGTCCCTCCGCCGCCCTTCGCTCCCGGAGGCCCCGGTCAGCCGCCTCCGTACCCGTACGGCTACCCGTCCCACCCGCCGCAGCAGCTCTACTACCCGGGCGCCCCCGGCTATGGCGGCTGGCCTGCCATGCCCATGGCGCCGAGCAACGGCATGGGCACCGCCGCCCTGGTACTCGGCATCGCCTCGGCTGCTCTGTTCTGCGTGTGGCCGCTGACGTTCGTGATGGGGATCCTCAGCGTGGTCTTCGGCGTGATCGGCCGCCGCAAAGCAGCTCGTGGTGAGGCGACGAACCCGGGCCAGGCGCTGGCCGGGATCATCTGTGGAGCGGTCGGCATCGTCCTGGCCATCGCGCTGGTCGTGTTCATCTTCGTCTTCGCGGACGGCGGCACATCCGAAATCGACTCGGGCACGGACGGCGACGGTTTCTCCACGTCACTTGTCATGGAGCAGCTCCGCTAAGCGATCTGCCGAGCGCTCCGCCGGAAGTACAGGGATGTGCCGTCGATCGTCTGCGGCACCGTCGTGGCTGGTCGCGCAGTTCCCCGCGCCCCTTCAGGGCGCTGCCGAACCGAAGCGGACCTTCACCCGCCCTGCTCAGCGGCCCCGAACGAAGCTCCCCGCGGGTCAAGACCTCCCCGCGGGCCAAGCCCGCCGCGAGCGACTCCGCCAGGTATCTCCCCGCCGTCCTCGACCACCCGCCGGAACCGCCCCCGCACCTCCATCAGCGCGAACCCCAGCAGATTCAGCCCCCGCCACCGCCCCGGATCCGCCGCACGCTCATCGTCGGCCGCCAGCCCGATCCCCCATACCCGGTCCATCGGGCTGGCCTCGACGAGCACCCGCTCGCCCGTGCCCAGCAGAAACTCCCGTAGTTCGGGATGCGCGGCGAACTTGTGGACGCTGCCCTCGACCACGATCGCGAACCGCTCGCGCTCCCACACGGCGTCGTCGAAACCGCGCACGAGCCGCCCCGCCTTCTTGGCCTGCGCGGGACTGCGGGCGTCGACAGCGCGCCGCTCGGCCTCCGGGTCGCCGAAGAGCCGCGCTTTCCGCGCCATCATCCAGTGCTCGGCTGTCGCGTAGGCCACGCCGTCCACCGTGAACGGCGATGGCCACCACTGACTGAGACAGCTCGCGCCCACCTGGCCGTCCGGCCTCGGCCGGTGCCCCCAGAAGCGCAGGTACTTCACCTTTCCCCCGGAGCGGACCCTGCTGACCAGCGCGTCCCGTGAATCGATCTTCCCCATGCACGCGAGTCTGGCAGCCACCACTGACAATCCGTCCTGCCTTTTCCAAGAGGACTCGACACCTGGTCGACAGATTCCGTCGCGTAACCAAAAGGCAACAACGGAATCACTTGTTGGAGTCCCTTTGCTCTGTCAGGATCGGCACTCAAATCGAGCTGGAGCTACGCCGACCCCCGCAGGACGGGGAGGGTGGCGGAGGAGAGCGACATGCACAAACCGGGCCATCGCTTCCAGGCGCAGGACCGCTTCGCGGACGGCGCGCAGTACATCGCGGGCCGACTGACCAAGGGCACCTCCGGCCGCACGTACGCGGTTGTCGACCCGTCCACGGGTGAAGAGATCTACAGGTACGAGCTCGCGGGCACCGCCGACGTGGACGCCGCTGTCGCGGCCGCTCGCGCGGCGTTTCCCGGCTGGTCCGGCGCCACACCGGGCGAGCGCTCCGACGCGCTGCACCGCTTCGCGGCCGTGCTCGCCGACCGTGCCGACGAGCTCTCCCGTGCCGAGTCCGTGCAGTGCGGCAAGCCGCTCAAGCTCACCCGGGAGTTCGACGTCCCGGGGACCATCGACAACACCGCCTTCTTCGCGGGCGCGGCCCGACACCTGCAGGGCCAGTCCGCGGGCGAGTACTCCGGCGACCACACCTCGTACGTACGCCGTGAACCCATCGGTGTCGTCGGCTCCATCGCGCCCTGGAACTACCCCCTCCAGATGGCCGCCTGGAAGGTCCTCCCGGCCATCGCGGCCGGCAACACGATCGTCCTGAAGCCCGCCGAGCTCACCCCGCTCACCTCCCTCCTCTTCGCCGAGGCGGCCACGGCGGCGGGCATCCCCGACGGTGTCATCAACATCGTCACGGGGGCGGGAAAGGATGTAGGTGAACATCTCGTCGGCCACCCCGACGTCGTCATGACCTCCTTCACCGGGTCCACCGCCGTCGGCAAGCGGGTAGCGGAGATCGCCACCGCGACCGTCAAGCGGCTCCATCTGGAGCTGGGCGGCAAGGCGCCTTTCGTGGTCTTCGACGACGCGGATCTCGACGCCGCCGTCAACGGCGCGGTCGCCGGTTCGCTGATCAACACCGGGCAGGACTGCACGGCCGCCACGCGCGCGTACGTGCAAAGGCCTCTCTACGAAGCCTTCGTGTCCCGAACCGCCGACCTCATGGCGCGTGTCCGCGTAGGCGACCCCTTCGCGCCCGACACCGATCTCGGGCCGCTGATCTCGCACGCCCAGCGCGACCGTGTAGCCGGATTCGTCGACCGGGCGCGCTCCTACGCGCGCGTGGTCACCGGCGGAGCCGTCCCGCAGGGCGACCTCAAGAGCGGCGCCTACTACACGCCGACCCTCGTCGCCGACGCCGCCCAGGACAGCGAGATCGTGCAGTCCGAGATCTTCGGGCCGGTGCTCGTGGTGCTGCCCTTCGACACCGACGACGAGGGCATCGCGCTGGCCAACGACACACCGTACGGACTCGCCGCCTCCGCCTGGAGCCGTGACGTCTACCGCGCCAACCGCGCGACCCGCGAGATCAAGGCGGGCTGCGTCTGGGTCAACGACCACATTCCGATCATCAGCGAGATGCCGCACGGCGGTTACAAGGCGTCCGGCTTCGGCAAGGACATGTCCGCGTACTCGTTCGAGGAGTACACACAGATCAAGCACGTCATGTTCGACAACACTGGGGTTGCCGAGAAGGACTGGCACCGCACGATCTTCGGGGACCGGAGCTAGGGCCTGTCGTCAGATTCCCGCCTGCCTCGCGACGTCCGCCCTCCGGACGGACGACGGGATTTTGACGACAGGACCCAGCCGATTCACATCGGCCCGCGCCGAGTGGCAGACCAGGCCGCGACCACGGCCGCGACCCTTTCGAAAGGGCACCAGGATCATGGAGCAGTACGAGCCCGAACGCCTCTCCCCGGTCCAACTGGCCGCCATGCGGCGCAGCCTCAGGAACGGCAGGGCCTCCCTCGGCCGCCGTTCGCTGCTGCGTGCCTCGGCGGGCGGTGCGCTCGCCATCGGCGGACTCGGGGCGCTGAGCGCCTGCGGGATCCCCGCGGCCGGCAAGACCCAGGGTGGCGTCTCCGCCGACGACCTCTCGGCCAAGGAGAAGACGATCAACTTCTCCAACTGGACCGAGTACATGGACGTCGACGAGAGCGAGAAGCACCACCCCACGCTGGACGCGTTCACCAAGCGCACCGGCATCACGGTCAAGTACACCGAGGACATCAACGACAACGCCGAGTTCTTCGGCAAGATCAAGCCGCAGCTCGCCGCGGGCCAGGACACCGGTCGCGACATCATCGTCCTCACCGACTGGCTGGCGGGCCGGCTGATCAACCTCGGGTGGGTCCAGAAACTGGACCCGGCCAACCTGCCGCACGCCTACACCAACCTGTCCCAGCAGTTCCGCAACCCCGACTGGGACCCCGGACGCGCCTACTCATATCCCTGGCAGGGCATTTCGACCGTCATCGCCTACAACAAGAAGGCGCTCGACGGCATCGAGGTGAAGTCGGTCTCCGACATGCTCGACAACCCCAAGCTCAAGGGGCGCATCGGCTTCCTGACGGAGATGCGCGACAGCATCGGCATGACCCTGCTCGACATGGGCAAGGACCCGGCGAACTTCACGGACGACGACTACGACGCGGCGATCGCCCGTCTCCAGAAGGCCGTCGACAAGGGCCAGATCCGCCGCTTCACCGGCAACGACTACACGTCCGACATCACCAGCGGCGACTTCGCGGCCTGTATCGCCTGGGCCGGTGACGTCGTACAGCTCAAGGCGGACAGCCCGGACGTCGACTTCATCATCCCGGACAGCGGCTACATCACCTCGACCGACAACATGCTGATCCCCAACAAGGCGCGCCACAAGACGAACGCCGAGCGGCTCATGGACTACTACTACGAGCCCGAGCCGGCCGCCGAACTCGCCGCCTACATCAACTACGTCTGTCCGGTCGACGGCGTGAAGCCGTACCTGGAGAAGATCGACAAGGACGCGGCGGACAACCCGCTGATCATTCCCGACCAGGCCATGGCCGCCAAGTCTCACGCCTTCCGCCTGCTCAGCAGCGAGGAAGAGACGGCCTACGAAGAGAAGTTCGCGAAGCTCACAGGGGCGTGACCATGATGACGACAGACAACAGCGGCGACGTCCGCCTCTCCGGGATCAGCAAGGCGTACGGCGCCTTCACGGCCGTACACCCGCTCGACCTGACCGTGCCGCAGGGATCGTTCTTCGCCCTCCTGGGTGCCTCGGGCTGCGGCAAGACGACCACGCTGCGCATGATCGCCGGCCTGGAGGAGCCCACCTCGGGGACCGTGCACCTGGGGGAGCAGGACGTGACGAACCTGCCGCCCTACAAGCGCCCCGTGAACACCGTCTTCCAGTCCTACGCGCTCTTCCCGCACCTCGACATCTTCGAGAACGTCGCCTTCGGCCTGCGCCGGCGCGGCATCAAGGCGGTGAAGAAGCAGGTCGAGGACATGCTGGAGCTCGTACAGCTCGGCGAGCAGGCCCGTAAGAAGCCGCACCAGCTCTCCGGGGGCCAGCAGCAGCGTGTCGCGGTGGCCCGCGCGCTGATCAACACCCCCAAGGTGCTGCTCCTGGACGAGCCGCTCGGCGCCCTCGACCTCAAGCTGCGCCGCCAGATGCAGCTGGAGCTCAAGCGCATCCAGACCGAGGTCGGCATCACGTTCGTGCACGTCACGCACGACCAGGAGGAGGCCATGACGATGGCCGACACGGTCGCCGTGATGAACGCGGGCCGCGTCGAGCAGCTCGGCTCGCCCGCCGACCTCTACGAGAACCCGAACACCACGTTCGTCGCCAACTTCCTCGGCACCTCCAACCTCATCGAGGCCGAGGTCGACTCCAGGAGCGGCGACGAGATCGTCCTCAAGGCGGGCGGCGGCAAGCTGCTGCTGCCCGCCGCGCGCTGTTCCGCACCCACGACGACCGGCGGCAAGGTACTGGTCGGCGTGCGCCCGGAGAAGATCTCGCTCACGCACGCCGACGACGCGGGCGAGATCCCGGCCGGACGCAACCGGATCACCGGCAAGATCGCCGACTCCAGCTTCATCGGCGTCTCCACGCAGTACGTCATCGACAGCGCCGTCTGCCCCGAGTTCGAGGTCTACGCCCAGAACATCGACCGCGACCCCCGGCTCAGGCCCGGCACCGATGTCGTCCTGCACTGGAGCCCGGCGCACACCTTCGGCCTGGACGCCGCCCAGGACATCGACGCGGGCGTGGAAACAGTCGACGAGGAGGCCGCCTGATGGCCACCGTCACCGAGGCACCGCCACTGGTGCCTCAGCCCACCGAGAAGCCGCCCCGCAGACGCGGCCGTCTCACCCCGTACTGGCTCCTGCTGCCCGGCATCCTCTGGCTGCTGGTCTTCTTCGCGCTGCCGATGGTCTACCAGGCCTCCACGTCCGTGCAGACGGGCTCCCTGGAGGACGGCTACAAGGTCACCTGGCACTTCGCGACCTACTGGGACGCGCTGGCGGACTACTGGCCGCAGTTCCTGCGCTCGGTGCTCTACGCGGGCTCCGCGACGATCCTGTGCCTGATCCTCGGCTACCCGCTGGCCTATCTGATCGCCTTCCGCGCGGGCCGCTGGCGCAACGTCGTCCTCATCCTGGTCATCGCGCCGTTCTTCACCAGCTTCCTGATCCGCACGCTCGCCTGGAAGACGATCCTCGCGGACGGCGGCCCGGTGGTCGGCGCCCTCAACTCGCTGCACATCCTGGACGTCACCAGCTGGCTCGGCATCACGGCAGGTGACCGCGTCCTGGCCACACCCCTCGCGGTGATCTGCGGCCTCACGTACAACTTCCTGCCGTTCATGGTCCTGCCGCTCTACACCTCGCTCGAACGCATCGACGGACGGCTCCACGAGGCGGCCGGCGACCTGTACGCGAAGCCGTTCACCACCTTCAGGAAGGTCACCTTCCCGCTGTCGATGCCAGGTGTCGTCTCCGGGACGCTGCTGACCTTCATCCCGGCCAGCGGTGACTACGTGAACGCCGATCTGCTCGGCTCCACCGACACCCGGATGGTCGGCAACGTCATCCAGACCCAGTTCCTGAGGATTCTCGACTATCCGACGGCGGCGGCGCTCTCCTTCATTCTCATGGCCGCGATCCTCATCATGGTCACGCTCTACATTCGCAAGTCCGGGACGGAGGATCTGGTCTAAATGCCCTTCGTGCGCTGGTTCAAGAAGCATCTCGTCGTCATCGCGGGACTGCTGACACTCGGATATCTGCTCCTGCCGAACGTCGTTGTCACGGTGTTCTCCTTCAACAAACCGAAGGGCCGCTTCAATTACGAGTGGCAGAACTTCTCCACGGACGCCTGGACCGACCCGTGCGGCGTCGCCGACCTGTGCGGCTCCCTCTCGCTCAGCCTCCAGATCGCCGTGTGGGCGACGCTCGGCGCCACCGTCCTCGGCACCATGATCGCCTTCGCCCTGGTCCGCTACCGCTTCCGCGCGCGCGGCGCCGTCAACTCGCTGATCTTCCTGCCGATGGCGATGCCCGAGGTCGTGATGGCCGCCTCACTGCTCACCCTCTTCCTCAACATGGGTGCTCAGCTGGGTTTCTGGACGATCCTGATCGCCCACATCATGTTCTGCCTCAGCTTCGTCGTGACGGCCGTCAAGGCACGCGTCATGTCGATGGACCCGCGCCTGGAGCAGGCGGCGCAGGACCTGTACGCGGGACCCGTGCAGACCTTCGTCCGCGTCACCCTGCCCATCGCGGCCCCCGGAATCGCCGCGGGCGCGCTGCTCGCCTTCGCGCTCTCCTTCGACGATTTCATCATCACCAATTTCAACGCCGGCTCGACCGTCACCTTCCCCATGTTCGTCTGGGGCTCGGCACAGCGCGGAACACCCGTTCAGATCAATGTCATCGGGACAGCCATGTTCATCGTCGCCGTACTGTTCGTGCTGTCCGGAATGGTCATCGGCAACCGCCGCAACAAGCAAAAGGCCTAAAGGCAAAAGGCGTAGAGGCGCAACCGCAAGATTCCTGTAGGGAGTTGAAATCATGGCCCCAAGCGCCATGACCCGTTGGACCAAATCCCTTTCCGACGCGCAGCCGGTGTCCTACTGGCTGGACGACCCCGGCAAGCCGCACCCCGAACCCGCCCTCACCACCACCGAGACCTGCGACCTGCTCGTCGTCGGCGGCGGCTACAGCGGACTGTGGACCGCGCTCCTCGCCAAGGAGCGCGACCCCCGGCGCGAGGTGGTCCTGGTGGAAGGCCGCGAGGTGGGCTGGGCCGCCTCCGGCCGCAACGGCGGCTTCTGCGCCGCGTCCCTCACCCACGGTCTGGCCAACGGCCTCACCCGCTGGCCGGACGAGATCGGGAGACTGGAGGAGCTGGGCGCCCGCAACCTCGACCAGATCGAGGCGGCCGTCGCCCGCTACTCCCTCGACTGCGACTTCGAGCGCACCGGCGAGATCGACGTCGCCACCGAGCCGTACCAGGCGGCCGAACTGCGCGAGTGGCACGAGGAGTTGCGGCGCGAGGGCCTGGCGGACGGCACCGAGTACCTGGACGCCGAAGCGGTACGGGAACAGGTCGACTCACCGACATTCCTGGCCGGCCTGTACGACCGCCGGGGCGTCGCCATGCTCCACCCCGCCAAGCTCGCCTGGGGCCTCAAAAGGGCGTGCCAGGAACTCGGCGTCCGCGTGTACGAGCACACCCCGGCACTCCAGCTGAAGCCGCACGGCGCCGCAATGGCCGTACGCACCCCGTACGGCTCGGTCCGCGCCCGGCGCGTGGCTCTCGGCACGAACATCTTCCCGAACCTGGTCAGGCGCGTCCGCGCGTACACCGTCCCCGTCTACGACTACGCGCTGATGACCGAGCCGCTGACCGCCGACCAGTTGGCGTCCGTCGGCTGGAAGAACCGCCAGGGCCTTGGGGATTCGGCGAACCAGTTCCACTACTTCCGGCTGTCCGCCGACAACCGGATCCTGTGGGGCGGCTACGACGCGATCTACCCGTACGGCGGCAGGGTGCGCGCCGAGTATGACCACCGTCCGGAGACGTACGCGAAGCTCGCGGACCACTTCTTCACCTGCTTCCCGCAGTTGGAGGGGCTCCGCTTCTCGCATGCCTGGGGCGGCGCGATCGACACCTGCTCTCGCTTCTCCGCCTTCTTCGGTACGGCGCACCAGGGCAGGGTCGCCTACGCGGCCGGCTACACCGGGCTCGGCGTGGGCGCGACCCGGTTCGGCGCGGACGTGATGCTCGACCTGCTGGCGGGGGAGCGTACGGAACGCACCGAGCTGGAGATGGTCCGCAGGAAGCCGCTGCCGTTCCCGCCCGAGCCCTTCGCCTGGACGGGCATCGCGCTCACCAAGTGGTCGCTGGCGCGGGCGGACGCGCACGGCGGGCGGCGCAATCTGTGGCTGAAGACCATGGACAAACTGGGGCTCGGCTTCGACAGCTGAAGCCCCTCGTCGGGGTACGGATCCAGGGCGTACGACCTGCTCAGCAACTGTGACCCGGCTCACTGTCAACAATTATTCAGAACCCGCGTAATGATCGGCCCGAACCTCGCTCTCCCCTGTGACGCGACCAGCGTCGACATGAGAGAGGGAGGTTCCGCCATGACAGGGGCTAAGACGGCGGTCGACTGGCTGGCATCCGTAGCTCCGGATCCCGAGGCCTGCCGGTGGGAATGGGAGCGCAATCCGCTGGGGATCGCGCTGCTGCCCGCGGGCAAGGCCTGGGACGTACTCATCCTGCCGGGCGAGCTCGGCTACCCCACGCTCGACGTGCTGTCCCGGGTGATCGACCAACCCGGACCCGTGCTCGTCGACTTCGGGGACGCCCGGATGGGTTTCTTCGTGCCCGCGGGCACCGCGGCCCGGTGGCTCGGCACGGGGGTGCGCACCGCGGGCCGCGGCACCTGGATCGTGGTGCCGTACCCGGGAAGGACGACCGGCGGCGGCGTTCGCTGGCTGATCCCGCCGGACGGCTCCGGCACCCTCACCGACCCGGCGCTGCTGGAACTGGCCATGCACGAGGCAGCGGCGGATCGCGCCGGAAACGGGGAGCGATAGCCGTGCCGGGGCCGGACCCCGGGGACAGTCACAGGATTCGACAACAGGCCCTGAGGTTCTGGAGGTTCACGGGGCCCTGACTTTCCGGAGGCCCTGAGTTTCCTGAGGTCTTGAGTTTCCTGAGGTCTTGACAACAGGATTGGTCTGGACCAAATTGGGCGCGCTTCACCCCTCCAATTCCCCCATGCCCGGAGGCAGTCGTGGATCGCACCCGACGCAACGGATCACTCACGCGTCACAGACTTCTCGCCGTGTGCACGGCCACCGTCCTGGCCGTTCCCGGCATGACCGCGCTCTCGTCGGCCGCCCGTGCGGCCGACGCGGACCTCGCGAAGAACGGCGGTTTCGAGGCGGGCCTGGACAACTGGACCTGCACGGCGGGCACCACCGTCAACTCACCCGTGCGGAGCGGAAGTTCCGCGCTGCAGGCGACCCCGGCCGGCAGCGACTACGCACAGTGCTCCCAGTCGGTGACCGTTCAGCCCAACTCCCAGTACTCCCTTGCCGGTTACGTCCGGGGCAGCTACGTCTACCTCGGCGCGAGCGGCACCGGCACCACCGACGTCTCCACCTGGACCCAGTCCGCGCCCGCCTGGCAGCAGCTCACCACGTCCTTCACCACCGGCGCCGCCACCACCAGGGTCACCATCTACACGCACGGCTGGTACGGCACCGGCGCCTACAACGTCGACGACATCTCCCTCGTCGGCCCCGCCGTCGACCCGGGCCAGCCGCCGGCCGCACCCACCGGCCTGACGGCAGGCACGGTCACCTCGTCGAGCGTCGCCCTGTCCTGGTCCCCGGTGACAGGCGCGACCGGATACGCCGTCTACCGCAACGGCGTGAAAGTCCAGACGGCGACCGGGACTTCGGCCACGGTCAGCGGACTCACGGCGTCGACGGCGTACACCTTCCAGGTCGCGGCGGTGAACGACGCGGGCGAGTCGCCGAAGTCGGCGACGGTGACCGCGACGACGACCGCCGGCGGCGGCGGAGGCTCGACCGAACACGCCCTCGTCGGCTACCTCCACGCCAGCTTCGCGAACGGCGCCGGGTACACGCGCCTGGCCGACGTCCCCGACAGCTGGGACATCATCGACCTGGCCTTCGGTGAACCGACCACCACCACCTCCGGCGACATCCGCTTCACCCGCTGCCCGGTCACCGAGTGCCCGACCGTCGAGAGCGAGGCCGACTTCAAGGCGGCGATCAAGGCCAAGCAGGCGGCGGGCAAGAAGGTCCTGATCTCCATCGGCGGTGCGAACGGCCAGGTGCAGCTGACGACGACAGCCGCCCGCGACACCTTCGTCACCTCCGTGTCGAAGATCATCGACACCTACGGCCTGGACGGCCTGGACATCGACTTCGAGGGCCACTCGCTCTCGCTGGACGCGACCGACACGAACTTCAAGAGCCCGACCACCCCCGTGATCGTGAACCTCATCTCGGCTCTGAAGACCCTGAAGGCCAAGTACGGCGCCGGCTTCGTGCTGACGATGGCCCCGGAGACCTTCTTCGTCCAGCTTGGCTACCAGTACTACGGCAGCGGACCGTGGGGCGGCCAGGACCCGCGCGCCGGCGCCTACCTCCCGGTCATCTACGCCATGCGCGACGACCTGACGCTGCTGCACGTCCAGGACTACAACTCCGGCTCGATCATGGGCCTGGACAACCAGTACCACTCCATGGGTGGCGCGGACTTCCACATCGCGATGACCGACATGCTCCTGACGGGCTTCCCCGTCGCCGGCAACGCGAGCAACGTCTTCCCGGCCCTGCGTCCCGACCAGATAGCCATCGGCATGCCGGCGACGACGAACGCGGGCAACGGCTATGTGGCGCCTTCCGAGGTCAACAAGGCCCTCGACTGCCTCACCAAGAAGACCAACTGCGGCACGTACGCCACCCATGGCATCTGGCCGGGACTCCGCGGCCTGATGACCTGGTCGATCAACTGGGACCGGTTCGGGAGCTGGGAGTTCCAGAAGAACTTCGACGCCTATTTCGGCTGAGCAGCAGCCAGAGGGAGAACAGCAGCACCGTGCACAGACACCAGCTCGCCACCACGTCCAGCGGCCAGTGGAAGCCGCGCCGGACCAGACCGTAGGGCACCGCGAGGTTCAGGACCACACAGGCGGTGACCAGCGCGCGGCGGGCACGGGCGGTGCGAAGCCAGGGGAGGAGTACGAGCGTCGCGGCGCCGTACGCGATGGCGGCGGTCGCCGTGTGCCCCGAGGGATAGAAGCCCGTGCCCGGGCCCATGACCGGTGGGCCCGGGCGGGCGATCAGCTCCTTCACCGGCACGACCAGTGCCGGTACGGCGGCCATCAGCACCGCCGCGGCGACGGAGGGCAGCCACCAGTGGTCCCGCCCGGCCCGGCGCGCACGCAGGGCGACGTACATGAGCACTACGGCGAGAACGGGAACGGCGACCGCGATGTTGCCGAGATCCGCGAGGAGTTCGTAGATCCGCGCCGGGTGTACGAGACGGCCGCGAGGCGTTCGTCCGCGCGGGCGAGGGGGCCATGGGCCGCGACCTGCCAGGTGATCAGCGCGAAGAGGAGGGCCGGGAGGCCGAGAAAGAGGGAGAAGGTCGGCCACCCCGGAACAGGGGGGGTGGTTCCGGGGTGGCCGACCGGATCGGATCGTCGCACGCCCCGGGGGGTTTGGGGCGGGCGACTGTCCGATCGGTGAGGAGATTCGGAGCTGGAAGCTCCGGGTGTGTGCGCGAGGGCACGACCAGGGCGAAGCTGGGGAGGCCCCGACCCGGTGCCGCCCACAGTCCCCTGTGGGCGGGGTGTATCTCTCATCTGGATAGAACCTACGACAGAGAATCCGGGTCCGACAGACGGAATCGCCTCCCCTCATGCACCTCGCACACCTTCTTCACACGGCCTGCCGACCGCCGGCCCACCCCCGCTGACAAGCGGAATCCCGTGCGAAGGGCGGTCGGGATCCACTGGTGAGGGCCATGGGGCTGTCAGATACCGGCGAAAGCCTGCTCGATGATGTCGAGGCCCTCGTTCAGGAGGTCCTCGCCGATGACCAGCGGCGGCAGAAAGCGGAGGACGTTGCCGTAGGTGCCACAGGTCAGGACCAGCAGACCCTCCTGGTGACAGGCCTTGGCCAGCGCGCCAGCCGCCTCGGCGTTCGGCTCCTTGGAGTCGCGGTCCTTGACCAGCTCGATGGCGATCATGGCGCCGCGGCCGCGGACCTCGCCGATGATGTCGAACTTGTCCGCCATCGCCGGCAGCCGCGCCTTCATCGTGGCCTCGATCGCCTTCGCCCTGGCGTTGAGGTCGAGCTCCTTCATCGTCTCGATCGCGCCGAGGGCACCGGCGCAGGCCACCGGGTTGCCGCCGTAGGTGCCGCCCAGGCCGCCCGAGTGCGCGGCGTCCATGATCTCGGCGCGGCCGGTGACGGCGGCGAGCGGGAGACCGCCCGCGATGCCCTTGGCCGTGGTGATCAGGTCCGGCACGATGCCCTCGTCCTCGCAGGCGAACCACTGGCCGGTGCGACAGAAGCCGGACTGGATCTCGTCGGCGACGAAGACGATGCCGTTGTCGGTGGCGAACTTGCTGAGGGCGGGCAGGAAGCCCTTGGCCGGCTCGATGAAGCCGCCCTCGCCGAGCAGCGGCTCGATGATGATCGCGGCGACGTTCTCGGCCCCGATCTGCTTGTTGATCATGTCGATGGCCTGGGCGGACGCCTCGGCGCCCGCGTTCTCCGGGCCGGTCAGCCAGCGGTAGCCGTAGGCCACCGGCACGCGGTAGACCTCGGGGGCGAACGGGCCGAAGCCGTGCTTGTACGGCATGTTCTTCGAGGTCAGCGCCATCGTGAGGTTGGTGCGCCCGTGGTAGCCGTGGTCGAAGACGACCACCGCCTGCCGCTTGGTGTACGCCCGCGCGATCTTGACGGCGTTCTCGACGGCCTCGGCGCCCGAGTTGAACAGCGCCGACTTCTTGGCGTGGTCGCCCGGGGTCAGCTCCGCCAGCGCCTCGGCGACGGCGACGTACCCCTCGTAGGGCGTGACCATGAAGCAGGTGTGGGTGAAGTCCTGGAGCTGGGCGGAAGCCCGGCGTACGACGGCTTCGGCGCTCGCGCCCACGCTGGTCACGGCGATACCGGAGCCGAAGTCGATCAGACGGTTTCCGTCGACGTCCTCGATGATGCCGCCGCCGGCGCGCGTGGTGAACACGGGGAGCACCGAGCCCACCCCGGCCGCGACCGCGGCGAGGCGTCGGGCCTGCAGCTCCTGCGACTTCGGGCCGGGGATGGCGGTGACGACGCGGCGCTCCTGCGGAAGTGCGGTCATGGGGGGCTCCCTGATGATCTTGCGAACCGGACGGTCCCCGGCGCAGCGGGGTGCACCGGGCGGGGGGATTTCGGACGCTTGACTGCTTTCTTCGCAGGTTATGGCCGGGGGAGGGGGGTGGGCATGCTCCACGGGGGAGATGTTCGGGGCACCGGTTGTCCGCCGTGGACATAGCGGGGTGGGTGCCGAGCGAGGTGGTCGCAGCGCAGGTCCGGCCGTGTAAGCGGTGAACTCCCCCTGCGGGGGCACTAGATTGACTCGCGGACGACGTACGGAGCGGCTGGTCAGGGGGCAAAAGGCGATGAACAGCGACGGGACGCAGGACGCGCGGGGCACGCATGCCCATCCTGTGCCGCGTCCGGCGGGACCCCCGGACATGCCGGCGACACCACCCCGGCCCGCACGGGCACCGGGGATGCCGTCGTGGCCGGACGGTTCCGACTTCCTGACGTGGGTCCGGACGGCCAGGCCCGAGGCGGCGCCCGGGGTGTGGCGGTTCGGTTACCGGCAGCGGCCGGACGAGGAGCCGGAGGAGATCCCGGCGCGACAGCTGCTGAGCGGCGCCGTGATCGCGTTTCTGGTGGGGTGGCTGATCTGGTCGCTGCTCTGGAACGGCTACCTGGGCGGCTGGTGGATCATCCCGCTCGACCTGTTCACCCCTGACTCCTGGCGCCGGAGCGACGACCGCGTCGGCAACGCCTTCCTCTGGTACGGCTACTACACGCTGATCGCCCTCGCCATCATGTTCGGCGTCGGCCGCCTCGGCCGTTGGGGCGAGGTCTGGCGGCGCTACGGGCCGCCCGCCTGGCGCCGCGCCGCTCCCGTGAGCGAACGGCCGCCCGCGCCCGCGGAGGACCCCGCCCAGTGGAACCAGCTCCGCGCCGCCGGTGCGGCCGACGCCGCCGACCGGCTCGCCGCCGAGGCCCGCTCCGGGCTGATGTGCGATGTCGACCACGCCCGGATCGCCCGCGCCTGGCAGGGCGTACGGAGCGGGCGGCACAGCCTCGCCACCTTCACCGGGGCCGTCCTGAAGGACGGATCCGCCGCCTGCCTGCACCCCTCCGGGGCGCGCGACCTGCCAGGACGGCACGCCCTGCACGACCTGGTGACCGGACAGGTGCGGCTGGGTACCACCGCTGACGACGCCCGCAACCCGTACGCCTACCGCGGCACCGGCCTCGCTCTCGGCCCCGACCTCCTCGGCACCTCGCTGCTCGCGGTCGGTCCGCCCGGATCCGGCAAGACGGGCGGCATCGTCTGGCCGCTCGCCGAGTCGCTGTGCCTGCACGCGCTCGCCGGGCGGGCCGCCGTGGTCGTGGTCGGCGCCGCGGGTGCCGGGCTCGGGGCCGCCGACGCGTACGACGTCGTCGTACGGATCGGGAATCCCGAGTCCGTGTACGACCTCGACCTGTACGGCGGGACCGCCGACCCCGACGAGGCCGCCGCCGTACTTGCCGAGGCGCTCGTCGGGGATCTGGCCGATCCGCATCCCGGGGGCGACAGCCGTCGGTCGACGACCGTTCTCGCCCAGCTCCTGGGACCTTTCCGGGCCGTCCACGGCCGGTTCCCGTCCGTGCCCGAGCTGCGGCAGCTCCTCGACGGCTCGCCCGGTCCGCTCGGGGCGCTGCGCAAGGCCCTGGAGGACAGCGGGAAGGAGTCGCTGCTGCGCGAACTCGACGCTCGGGAGCGGCAGTTGGGGCAGCCGGGCGATGTGGGGGGTGTACTCGCGGACCGGGTCGCACTCCTGGACCGGCCCGCGTTCGCCGGTTTCTTCGACACCTCAGGACAAACCCGCCCCTTCTCAGTGCGCGCCCTCGACCATCCCGTACGGGTGCGGATCGATCTGCCGGCGCGCGGGCACGCCGATGCCTCGCGGATCCTCGCGCGACTGGTGCTCGCGCAGTTCACGGCGAGTGTCGCGGTACGGGAGGACCGGTCGCTGTTCGCCTGTCTGGTCCTTGACGACGCGACCGGGGTCGTCACGCCCGAGGCCGTGCGGGGTATCCAGCGGCTGCGGTCCGGCAACGCGGGCGCCGTGCTGACGCTCCGGACACTCGACGACGTGCCGCGGGCGCTGCGGACTCCGCTGCTGGGTGCCGTCGGGTGCCGGATGGCGCTGTCCGGGCTCACGCCCTGGGACGGGCAGGACTTCGCCGAGGTCTGGGGCAAGGAGTGGATCGAGGCGCGCGACGTCACCGACCGGCAGATCATCGCGGAGACACCGGCGGGCAAGGCGCTGCACATGGTGCGGCGGGTGATCACCGGCCACGCACCGACCGCCCGGGCCGTCACCGTCCGCCAGGTCGAGCGGGAGCGCTGGTCCGCGTCCGAGCTGGCGCACGGGGTGCCGCCGGGACACGCGGTGCTGTCGCTCACGAGCGTGCGGGGCGAACACGCACCACCGCTGCTGGTGGATCTACGGGGCTGAGGCTTCTGTGGATCTCCTGGGGATCCGCAGGGGTGACGCTCGTGGGCTTACCGGGCTGACTCCCAAAGGTCTACGGCGCTGACCTGTACGTCTGGACATACGGCCACGGCCGTACCGTACGGTGAGGCAGAATCGACATTGGTCGTTCATACACCGCGGCCAAAAGATCACCGCGCTGGTGACCGTCGAAGATCCTGTGAAGATCTGAGAATCCGAAGACCTGAAGGTCCCATGCCCCCCACGCTCGCCTCGCTCGTCCACCACTCCGCGCTCAAGCTCACGGTGCGCGCGGGCGAGGAGCGGCTGGACGTGCCCGTCCGCTGGGCGCACGCCAGTGAGCTCGCCGACCCCGTGCCGTACATGGAGGGCGGGGAACTCCTCCTGATCACCGCGCTGAAACTGGACGCGGACGATCCCGAGGTCATGCAGCGCTATGTGAAGCGGCTGGTGGGAGCGGGGGTGGCCGGCCTCGGTTTCGCCGTCGGGGTCCACTACGAGGAGATCCCGAAGGCGCTCGTCGACGCGGCGGAGGAAGAGGGGCTGCCGCTTCTCGAAGTACCCCGGCGTACGCCCTTCCTGGCCATCAGCAAGGCCGTTTCCGCCGCCATCGCCGCCGATCAGTACCGGGCCGTGACCGCGGGGTTCGCCGCGCAGCGCGAGCTGACCAGGCAGGCGCTGAAGGACGGGCCCGAGGGGCTGCTGTCCTCGCTCGCCGGACAGGTCGACGGATGGGCGGCGCTGTACGACGCCTCCGGTGCCGTCGTCGCCGCCGCGCCGGAATGGGCGGGGCGGCGGGCCGCGAGGCTCACGCAGGACGTGGAGCGGCTGCGGGACCGGCCGGCGCCCGCGAGTTCGGTGGTCGGCGGCGAGGACCGGGTCGAACTGCACTCGCTGGGCACCGGACGGCGGCCGCGCGCCGCACTCGCGGTCGGTACCGCCGCCGCCCTCGGCACGGCCGAGCGGTACGCCCTGCACTCGGCGATCGCCCTGCTGACGCTCACCACGGAACGCTCCAGCTCCTTGCAGGCGGCCGAGCAGCGGATCGGCGCGGCGGTGCTGCGCATGCTGCTCGCCGGGGAGTCCGACCACGCCCGGGCCGTCGCCGGTGACCTGTTCGGCGAACTCCTCGACGCGCCCTTCCGGGTGATCCTCGCCGAATCGGGGTCCGCGTCGGCCGGCCGGGCGCACGCCGACGGCCACGCGCGTGTGGCCGCTGCCGCCGTCTCCTCCGCCGCCGTCGCGGCGCCCGACACCGTGGGTGATCCGCTCGGCGCGCTCGCCGAGGTCGTGGAGTCCGCGGCCGCCCGTTCCGGCGAGGCCGTACTCGTCGTACCCGACGGGGAGCGGCTCGTCGTGCTCGCCGTGGACGAGGGCGCGGCGGTCGCCGCCTGCGGGGAGCACGCGACGGCTCTGGAGGCTCTGCGTGCCTCCGTGCGGGAGCAGTCCGGCGGTGACGAGGTCGACCTCGTGGTCGGGCTGTCGGCGCCCGCCGGGCCGATCGCCGTCGGTGCCGCGTACAAGCAGGCCGAGCAGGCACTGTCCGTCGCCCGGCGGCGCGGGCGGTTCCTCGTCGAGCACGAGCAGCTGGCCGCGGGGTCCGTGCTGCCGCTGCTCGCGGACGACGCCGTGCGGGCGTTCGCGGACGGCTTGCTGCGGGCGCTGCACGAGCATGACGCGACCGGGCGGGGGGATCTGGTCGCCTCGCTGCGGGCGTGGCTGTCCCGGCACGGTCAGTGGGACGCGGCGGCTGCCGACCTGGGGGTGCACCGGCACACCCTCCGATACCGCATGCGGAGGGTCGAGGAGATCCTCGGGCGCTCGCTGGACGATCCGGATGTCCGGATGGAGCTGTGGCTGGCGCTGAAGACGACGGCTGCGGTGGGGGAGTGAGGGGTGGTTTTTTCGCCCCCTCCGCCCCTGCCCATTCCCGTCACTTGGGGGCTCCGCCCCCAAACCCCCGCTCCTCAGACGCCGGAGGGGCTGAAATTCTTTAGCCCGTCCGGCGTTTGAGGACGAGCGCGTTCAGCGCGATGCGGGGGTCTGGGGGCAGCAGCCCACAGGTACGGGACGGGTAGGGGCGGAGGGGGCGAAAAACCACCCCCCCCCGCACCCCCCACCACCGTGCCAAACCGGCGCACCCCCACCCCCGACTGCTACGCCCCGGACAAACGACCTCTCGCTGCCCCACCCCTACCGTTGACGATGAAGCCACGCCACCAACCTCGGAAGGGCCGGGACTCACATGACTTCCACCCACGCCTTCTGGCTCGCCGGCCGCCAGGCCACCGGTGAGACCACCTTCGACGTCACCTCCCCGTGGGACGGCCGGCTCGTCGGCCGGGTCAGCGTGCCGACCGACGTCCAGGTCGAGGAAGCCGTGGCCGCCGCCTACGCCGTACGGGACGAGTTCGCCGCAACTCCGGCGCATGTCCGGGCCGCCGCCCTGGACCACGTGTCGAGGCGGCTGGTCGAGCGGACCGAGGAGATCGCCCGGCTCATCTCCGCCGAGAACGGCAAGCCGGTCAAGTGGGCGCGCGGCGAGGTCGGCCGAGCGGTCTCGGTGTTCCGGTTCGCGGCCGAGGAGGCCCGCCGGTTCAACGGAGGCGAGGCACAGCGGCTCGACACGGACCTCGGCGGTCAGGGCAGGCTCGCACTGACCCGCCGGTTCCCGAAGGGCGTCGTGCTGGGCATCGCACCCTTCAACTTCCCGCTCAACCTGTGCGCCCACAAGATCGCCCCGGCCATCGCAGCCGGCGCGCCGATCATCCTGAAGCCGGCGCCCGCGACCCCGTTGTCGGGCCTGATCATCGGCGACCTGCTGGCCGAGACCGAGCTGCCCGCCGGTTCGTGGAGCATCCTGCCGGTGTCGAACGAGCGGATGCCCGCACTGGTGCAGGACGAGCGGTTGCCCGTCATCTCCTTCACCGGATCCGAGAAGGTCGGGTACGCGATCATGGACAGCGTGCCGCGCAAGCACTGCACGCTGGAGCTCGGCGGCAACGGCGCGGCCGTGGTGCTGGCCGACTGGGCGAGCGAGGCGGACCTGGACTGGGCCGCCACCCGCATCGCCACCTTCTCCAACTACCAGGGCGGCCAGTCCTGCATCTCCGTGCAGCGGGTGATCGCCGACGCGGCCGTGTACGACCGGCTGCTGCCGCGCATCGTCGCCGCTGTCGAGGCGCAGGTCACCGGGGATCCGTCCGACGACAGGACCGACGTCGGCCCGCTGGTCAGCGAGGACGCCGCCAAGCGTGTCGAGGCGTGGGTGGAGGAGGCCGCCGGGGCCGGTGCCCGCGTGCTCACCGGCGGCAAGCGGGACGGTGCCGCGTATGCGCCGACCGTGCTCGCCGACGTACCGGGGGACACCACCATCTCCTGCGAGGAGGTCTTCGGGCCGGTCCTCACCGTACGGCGGGTGGAGGGGGAGGCCGCCGCCTTCGCCGCCGCCAACGACTCCAAGTACGGGCTCCAGGCAGGTGTGTTCACGCACGACCTGCAGACCGCGTTCCGAGCCCACCGCGCGCTGGAGGTGGGTGGCGTGGTGATCGGTGACGTGCCGTCCTACCGTGCCGACCAGATGCCGTACGGCGGTGTGAAGCAGTCCGGTGTGGGCCGGGAGGGCGTGAAGTTCGCGATGGACGACTACACCTACGAGCGGGTCCTGGTTCTGACGGGTCTCGCCCTCTGATCCGCACCCCGAAACACCTAGCTCATGGGAACCATTTTCATATAGGCTCCCGCTGAAGGGCCCGGCGCCGATGCCTTCCGGTGCCGGGCCCTTCGTTTCGGGCCCTTCGTTTCGGGCGCGCACGTTGGGCCGAACGCTGCACGAGGACTGGTGGGGTCATCCGGAATCAGGTACATACGATCGAGTAGCACCGATCGGTAACGTGCGCCCGAAGACCGGTGAAATGGGCACACAAGATCGGGCTGTCAGAGCGTACGAGATCGGTACACAAGCCCCTGTTCCCGATGCGCGGCGAGGTGACCCTCATGACCGCAACACCCCACAAGCCCACTGTCACCGAACGCGAGGCACGGCAGGTCGCCGAGGCCGCGCGCGAACAGGACTGGCGCAGGCCCAGCTTCGCCAAAGAGCTGTTCCTCGGCCGTTTCCGGCTGGACCTGATCCACCCGCACCCGCTGCCGGCCGACGAGGACGCCCGGCGCGGCGAGGAGTTCCTCGCCAAGCTGCGCGACTTCTGCGAGACGAAGATCGACCCGGCGCTCATCGAGCGCGAGGCGCTGATCCCCGACGAGGTCATCAACGGCCTCAAGGAACTCGGCGCCTTCGGTATGAAGATCGACACGAAGTACGGCGGTCTGGGCCTCACCCAGGTGTACTACAACAAGTCGCTCGCCCTGATCGGCTCGGTGAACCCGGCGCTCGGCGCGCTGCTCTCCGCGCACCAGTCGATCGGCGTACCGCAGCCGCTGAAGCTCTTCGGCACCCAGGAGCAGAAGGACGCCTTCCTGCCGCGCTGCGCCCGCACCGACATCTCGGCGTTCCTGCTGACCGAGCCGGATGTGGGTTCGGACCCCGCCCGCCTCGCGACGAGCGCCGTGCCGGACGGTGACGACTACCTCCTGGACGGCGTGAAGCTCTGGACGACCAACGGCGTCGTCGCCGACCTCCTCGTGGTCATGGCGCGTGTGCCGAAGTCCGAGGGTCACAAGGGCGGCATCACGGCCTTCGTCGTCGAGGCTGCCTCCGAGGGCATCACCGTCGAGAACCGCAACGCCTTCATGGGCCTGCGCGGCCTGGAGAACGGCGTCACGCGCTTCCACCAGGTCAGGGTGCCCGCCGCGAACCGGATCGGCCCGGAAGGCTCCGGCCTCAAGATCGCCCTGACCACCCTGAACACCGGCCGGCTCTCCCTCCCCGCGATGTGCGTGGGCGCCGGCAAGTGGTGTCTCAAGATCGCCCGTGAGTGGTCGGCGGCGCGTGAGCAGTGGGGCAAGCCGGTCGCGTTCCACGAGGCGGTCGGCGCGAAGATCTCCTTCATCGCTGCGACGACGTTCGCGCTGGAGGCCGTCCTCGACCTGTCCTCCCAGATGGCCGACGAGGACCGCAACGACATCCGCATCGAGGCCGCCCTCGCGAAGCTGTACGGCTCCGAGATGGCCTGCCTGATGGCGGACGAGCTGGTCCAGATCCGCGGCGGCCGCGGCTTCGAGACGGCTGAGTCACTGGCGGCGCGCGGGGAGCGGGCGGTACCCGCCGAGCAGGTCCTGCGCGACCTCCGTATCAACCGCATCTTCGAGGGCTCCACCGAGATCATGCACCTGCTGATCGCCCGCGAAGCCGTGGACGCCCACCTCTCGGTCGCCGGTGACCTCATCGACCCCGAAAAGTCCCTCTCGGACAAGGCGAAAGCGGGCGCGAGCGCCGGTGTCTTCTACGCCAAGTGGCTGCCGAAGCTGGTCGCTGGCCAGGGTCAACTTCCGCGTGCGTACGCCGAGTTCAACCAGGAAATCGACCTCTCCCCGCATCTCCGCTTCGTCGAACGCAGCGCCCGCAAGCTCGCCCGCTCCACCTTCTACGCCATGTCCCGCTGGCAGGGCCGGATGGAGACCAAGCAGGGCTTCCTGGGCCGGATCGTCGACATCGGCGCCGAACTCTTCGCGATGAGCGCGGCCTGCGTACGGGCCGAACTGCTGCGCACCACCGAGGGGCACGGCCGCGAGGCCTACCAGCTTGCCGACGCCTTCTGCCGCCAGTCCCGTATCCGCGTCGACGAACTCTTCGGCAGGCTCTGGACCAACACCGACGACCTCGACCGCAGGGTGGTCAAGGGCGTCCTGGCGGGCCGCTACGAGTGGCTGGAGGAGGGCGTCATCGACCCGTCGGGCGAAGGACCGTGGATCGCCGACGCGTCGCCCGGTCCGAGCAAGAAGGAAAACGTCCACCGCCCCATTCGCTGACGTTCTCCCCACGAACACCCGGCAGCCCCGTCCGTCATTCCACCGCTTGCCGCACCGAACCTGTGCGCCAACAATGAAATGAGTGGAATGGCGAACGGGCGTCCGCATTCTCCGGTGGGCCCACCACTGGGCAGGGCTGCTCACGGACGCCGCTCAGTTGTGGGGGAATACCCATGCCAGCCAAGGGCCTTGACGCCATCACCGGCAGGATCATGCGGGCCGGCGAGGGCCGGATGCTGCGCCGCCTGGAGCGCGTGGCCGAGCAGGTCGGTTCCCTGGAGGAGGACTTCAAGGAGCTGTCCGACGAGGAACTCCAGTCGCTCACACCGGAGTTCAAGGAACGGTACGCCGCAGGTGAGAGCCTCGACGACCTGCTGCCGGAAGCCTTCGCCACGATGCGCGAGGCCGCACGGCGCACCCTGGGCATGCGCCACTTCGACGTCCAGATCATGGGCGGCGCGGCGCTCCACCTCGGCAACATCGCCGAGATGCAGACCGGCGAGGGAAAGACCCTCGTCGGCACGCTTCCCGTCTACCTGAACGCCCTGACCGGCAAGGGAGTCCACCTCGTCACGGTCAACGACTACCTGGCCGGGCGCGACGCCGAGTGGATGGGCCGCGCCTACCGCTTCCTGGGCCTGACGGTCGGCGTGATCAAGACGCAGTCGACGCCGGCCGAGCGCCGCGACCAGTACGCCTGCGACATCACGTACGGCACCAACACCGAGTTCGGCTTCGACTACCTGCGCGACAACATGGCCTGGTCGAGGGACGAACTGGTCCAGCGAGGCCACCACTTCGCGATCGTCGACGAGGCCGACTCGATCCTCATCGACGAGGCACGCACGCCGCTGATCATCTCCGGCCCGGCCGACCAGCCCACGCACTGGTACGACTCCTTCGCCAAGTTCGCCCTGCGGATGAACGGCGTCCTGGTGCAGGAGGAGCAGTTCACCACGCCGGCCGACAAGGACCGCCTGGCCGAGCTGCGGACCCGGTACGACTACGAGTACGACCCCAAGAAGCGCACGGTGTCGATCCTGGACCGTGGAGTGGAGTACATCCAGGACCAGTTGGGCATCGACAGCCTCTACGAGTCCGACCACACCCCGCTCATCGGCCACCTCAGCAACGCCCTCAAGGCCAAGGAACACTTCAAGAAGGACAAGGACTACGTCCTCGTGGACGGCGAGGTCCTCATCGTCGACGAGCACACCGGGCGCATCCTCGCGGGCCGCCGCTACAACGAGGGCCTGCACCAGGCCATCGAGGCCAAGGAAGGCGTGACGATCAAGGACGAGAACCAGACGCTCGCCACGATCACCCTGCAGAACTTCTTCCGCCTCTACGAGAAGCTCGCCGGAATGACCGGCACCGCCATGACCGAGGCGGCCGAGTTCCACCAGATCTACAAGCTGCACGTCGTCCCGATCCCCACCAACCGGCCGATGGTCCGCGTCGACGACCCCGACCAGATCTACCGCACCGAGGAGGCGAAGTACGCCGCGATCCTCGCCGACATCGCCGAGAAGCACGCGGCCGGCCAGCCGGTCCTGGTGGGCACCACCTCGGTCGAGAAGTCCGAGGTGCTGTCCGCGCGGCTGCGCAGGGAGGGCATCCCGCACGAGGTCCTCAACGCCAAGAACCACCACCGCGAGGCCCAGATCGTCGCGCAGGCAGGACGCAGGGGCGCCGTCACCGTGGCCACCAACATGGCGGGCCGCGGAACGGACATCATGCTCGGCGGCAACCCGCAGGCCATGGCGCTCGCCGAGTCCGGCGCGGACACGGACCCCGAGGACCAACAGAAAGTCCTCGACCGGATCACCACCACGGCCGCCGCCGAACACGACGAGGTCAAGAGCCTCGGCGGCCTCTACGTCCTGGGCACCGAACGCCACGAGTCACGGCGCATCGACAACCAGCTGCGCGGCCGCTCGGGCCGGCAGGGCGACCCGGGAGCCTCCCGCTTCTACCTCTCGCTCCAGGACGACCTGATGCGGCTGTTCCGCGCCAACGTCGTCGACCGCGTGATGTCCATGGCGAACGTCCCCGACGACGTACCCATCGAGAACAGGATGGTCACCCGCGCCATCGCCTCCGCCCAGGCCCAGCTGGAGCAGCAGCACTTCGAGTCCCGCAAGGACGTCCTGAAGTTCGACGAGGTCCTCAACAGGCAGCGCACCCTCATCTACGCCGAACGCCGCAGGGTCCTCGCGGGAGAGGACCTGCGCGAACAGATCCTGCACTTCATGGACGACACCGTCCGGGCCTACATCGAGCAGGAGACGAGCGAGGGCTTCGCCGAGGAGTGGGACCTGGAGCGTCTGTGGGGCGCCCTCAGGCAGCTCTACCCGGTGCGGATCACCGTCGAGGACCTGGAGGACGCGGCGGGCGGCCGCGCGAACCTCACCGCCGCCGACCTGCTCGACGCGGTCACGGAGGACATCCACGCCCGCTACGAGGACCGCGAGGCCGAACTCGGCGCCGACACCCTGCGCGACCTGGAACGCCTGGTCGTCCTCTCCGTCCTCGACCGCAAATGGCGCGAGCACCTCTACGAGATGGACTACCTCCGCGACGGCATAGGACTGCGCTGGACGCTCGGCAGGGAGCCGATCGTCGAGTACGAGCGCGAGGGCTTCGACATGTACGGCGCGATGACCGAGGCCATCAAGGAGGAGTCCGTCGGCTATGTGTTCAACCTCGACGCCACGGCTCCGGCCGCCGAGACCCGGCGTGGGCCGACCGGCGGACTTCACTTCACCGCGCCCACGGTGGACACGGCGGAGGGGGTGGTCGAGGGGGCCTTCGCCCCGGCAGACGCAGCTCGCGAGCCCTCGGAGGAGGCGCCCGCGCGAAGCGGCGCCCGGCCCGTGAAGTCGAAGGCCAGGCGCCGCCGCAAGCGGTGAGGACGGGTCAGCAGTACTTGCTGCTGGGATCCCGCGTCGTCCACGAGCACGAGTCGACCTTGCTGCCGTTCGCCTTGGTGAGCGTGGCGGTGTCGCTCGTGTTGTTCCAGACGTACGCGCGCCGGTTCTGGTACCTGTGCGCCGAGGTGGCGGTCCCCTTGCCGGTGTGCACGATGACGGTCTTGCCCGCCCCGATCTTGACGTTGGGGAAGGTGAACCTGTGGTTCGCGACGTCCTTCAGGATCCAGCCGTTGACCGAGATCGCCGCGGAACTGGTGTTCTTGAGCTGGATCCACTCGCCGTTGAGGCTGGCGTTCGAGCCCGTGTCCGTGCCCGGGCTGTCGAAGTAGGCGCGGTGGATGGTCATACCGCCGGCAGCCTGAGCCGGAGTGCTGAGAAACGTGCCCGTCAGTGCCACGGCGCCCGCGAGTGCGGGCAGGGCAGCGCGTATCCGCATGAGAAAGAAACCCCCCAGGGTGTTGTCCACCGGTCGGTCGTCCGCCGACCGGTGATGCAGTGCTATCACACGATCTTCACGTTGGTTTCACAAAGGACGATTTCAGTCCCTCTGGCACACGGAGGTGCCAAAGGGACCGGAAGAGGGGCGCGCTGTCCTGCGCCCGACGCAATGCGGCCACAATGGGGGAATGAGCGACAGTCCAGCGCCCCTCGCTGATCCGCATCTTGTCTTCGACCCCGTGGACGGAGTCCGGGATGTCGTGATCCTCGGCTCCACCGGCTCGATCGGCACGCAGGCCATCGACCTCGTGCTGCGCAACCCGGACCGGTTCCGGGTCACCGGGCTCTCCGCCGCCGGCGGACGGGTCGCACTGCTCGCCGAGCAGGCCCACCGGTTGCGCGTCCAGACGGTCGCCGTGGCGCGCGAGGACGTCGTACCGGCGCTGAAGGAGGCCCTCGCGGCGCGGTACGCCTCCGGGGAACCCCTTCCCGAGATCCTCGCCGGACCGGCCGCGGCCACCCACCTGGCCGCCTCCGCCTGCCACACCGTGCTGAACGGAATCACCGGCTCCATCGGCCTCGCGCCCACCCTCGCCGCCCTGGAGGCGGGCCGCACTCTCGCGCTCGCCAACAAGGAGTCGCTCATCGTCGGCGGCCCGCTGGTCAAGGCGCTGGCCAAACCCGGCCAGATCATCCCGGTCGACTCCGAGCACGCCGCCCTGTTCCAGGCCCTCGCCTCGGGCACCCGGGCAGACGTACGCAAACTCGTCGTGACCGCATCCGGGGGCCCCTTCCGGGGGCGTACGAGATCCGAACTGGCCGCCGTCACCCCCGAGGCCGCACTCGCCCACCCCACCTGGGCCATGGGACCGGTCATCACCATCAACTCCGCGACCCTGGTCAACAAGGGGCTCGAAGTCATCGAGGCGCACCTCCTCTACGACATTCCCTTCGAACGGATTGAGGTGGTCGTGCACCCGCAGTCGTATGTCCACTCGATGGTCGAGTTCACCGACGGATCCACGATCGCCCAGGCGACGCCGCCCGACATGCGCGGGCCCATCGCCATCGGCCTGGGCTGGCCCGAGCGCGTGCCCGACGCGGCGCCCGCCTTCGACTGGACCAAGGCGTCGAGCTGGGAGTTCCACCCCCTGGACACCGACGCGTTTCCGTCGGTCGCCCTCGCCCGGCACGTCGGGCAGCTCGCGGGCACGGCCCCGGCGGTGTTCAATGCCGCCAACGAGGAGTGCGTGGACGCGTTCCTGAACGGCGCACTGCCGTTTCTCGGGATCATGGAGACTGTCACACGAGTGGTCGAGGAACACGGCACACCGGTTACGGGAACTTCTCTGACCGTCGCGGACGTCCTCGAAGCGGAGACCTGGGCGCGCGCCCGGGCCCGCGAACTGACAGCACAGACGAAACAGACAACGCAGGCGACAACCGCGGAGGCTCGTGCATGACGACCTTGATGATGATCCTCGGCATAGTCGTCTTCGTGGTCGGCCTGCTCATCTCGATCGCGTGGCACGAGCTGGGGCACCTGTCGACGGCCAAGCTCTTCGGTATCCGCGTGCCCCAGTACATGGTCGGTTTCGGCCCGACCATCTGGTCGCGCAAGAAGGGCGACACCGAGTACGGCATCAAGGCGATCCCGCTCGGCGGCTACATCCGCATGATCGGCATGTTCCCGCCCGGCCCGGACGGCAGGATCGAGGCCCGCTCGACCTCCCCCTTCCGCGGCATGATCGAGGACGCCAGGTCGGCCGCCTTCGAGGAGCTCAAACCCGGCGACGAGAGCCGCCTCTTCTACACGCGCAAGCCGTGGAAGCGCGTGATCGTGATGTTCGCGGGCCCCTTCATGAACCTCATCCTGGCCGTCGCGATCTTCCTCGGCGTGATGATGACGTTCGGCATCCAGACCCAGACCACCACCGTCGGCAAGGTCTCCGACTGTGTCATCCAGGGCAGCGAGAACCGGACGAAGTGCGAGGCCGGCGACGAGGCCGCACCCGCCAAGGCCGCCGGCCTCCAAGGCGGCGACAAGATCGTCGCGTTCAACGGCGTGGCCGTCGAGGACTGGTCGACCCTCCAGTCCGACATCCGCGACAACCCCGGCAAGACCGTCACCCTCACCGTCGACCGCAAGGGCGAACAGCTCGACCTCACCGCCCACCTGATCACGAACCAGGTCAGCAAGACCGACGGCAACGGCGGCTATGTCGAGGGCCAGTACGTGTCCGCCGGCTTCCTCGGCTTCACACCCGCCACCGGCATCGTCGAGCAGTCCTTCGGCCAGTCCGTGGACCGCATGGGCGACATGATGCAGAACGGCGTGGAGTCGCTGATCTCCCTGCCCAGCAAGGTTCCGGCCCTGTGGGACGCGGCCTTCGGCGACGGCCCGCGCGAGGCCGACTCCCCGATGGGCGTGGTCGGCGCGGCCCGTATCGGCGGCGACGTCTTCACCCTCGACATCCCGGCCTCGCAACAGATCGCGATGATGCTGTTCCTGGTGGCCGGCTTCAACCTCTCGCTCTTCCTCTTCAACATGCTCCCGCTGCTCCCGCTCGACGGCGGGCACATCGCGGGCGCGCTGTGGGAGTCGCTGCGCCGGAACCTGGCGAAGGTGCTGAGGCGGCCCGACCCCGGTCCCTTCGACGTCGCCAAGCTGATGCCGGTGGCTTATGTGGTGGCGGGGATCTTCATCTGCTTTACGTTGCTCGTATTCGTGGCAGATGTTGTCAATCCCGTGCGCCTGAGTTGATGAATCGGTCATTTTCTTTCTGTGCGCTGTTATGACTGCGCCCTTCACTCGGGTAACTCACACGAGTGAAGGGCGCAGCTTGTTCGTGCGTCATGGTCGCGGGCTTCGTACGTTCTTGCTGTTCATGGGTGACCCCAGCGGTGCGCTAACACCCTGGGGTCTGGCCAGTCTGGAAAGGACTGACATGCAGCAAGGTACTGCGCCGCGCGCAGATGGCAAGGACAGGGACGCGGAGACCGCTGACGTCGCCGCCTACATGCGGGTCTCGACCACTGAACAGCGGGGCAGGTACGGGATCCCCGTCCAGGAGCAGGCCATCCGTGCGTTCGTGGAGCAGCGGCCGCAGTGGCGTTTTGTTGAGGGGCGCCAGGATGTTGGCGAATCGGGCTCGACGCATTCACGCCCTGGATTCGACGCACTGCTCGGAGACATCGCCGCAGGGCGGGTGAAGCTGGTCCTGGTGCATCGTCTCGACCGGCTGGGGCGGACTGCGGCTGCCATTTGGCGTTGCATCTGGCAGATCGAGGATGCCGGGGCGCGGGTGGAGTGCTGCACCGAGCCTCTTGGTGAGCCCGGCATCGAGCGATGGCTCACGGTAGACGGGCTGGCGCAGGGCGTGGAAGCGGACTACAAGCGTATTCTCGCGCGCACCCAGGCGGGTCGGCAGCTGAAGGCGGTCGACGGTGGGTGGCCGGGTGGTCCGGCCCCGTACGGCTACAGGATCAGCGGCAAGGGGGCATTCGGGTCGACTCTCGAAGTAGATCCGGCCGAAGCGAGTGTGGTGAGGCTCATCGCCGACCTCGTGATCGGCGGACTGTGTGGCTTCCAGGGCCTGGCGGATGAGCTGAACGATCGAGGCATCTTGACTCGAAGTGGCAAGCGCTGGAGGCCTTCGAACCTGGTCAGGCGGCTACGGAGCGGGACTTTCCTCGGGGAGGTGGTCTTTCGCCGTCTTGATCAGCAGTGGGGTGACCACTGCACCAGACTGGGCGGTGACGGGCGCCCTCTGCATGGCGAGAGTGTGGTGATCCCACTGCCTCCGATTCTCTCGGCGGATCGGATCAAGGCCTTTCAGGAGGCGCTGGTCAAGCTCGCCAGACCGCGAAAGAATCCCAATGGGGAGTACCCGCTCACCGGGCGCATCCATGGCCAATGCGGGCTGCCGTACGTCGGTTGCTTCCGTAGTAAGGACGGGGTTCGTACCTACCGCTGTCTCGGGTGGCAAGGTTCTGTCGCATGCGGGTGTGTCTTCCTTCTAGCCGATTACGTGGAGGACGAGGTGGCGACGCGCGTCAATGCTTTGCTCGCCTCGATGCCACCGAGCAGTAGGCCGACGCTGTCGTCTCTCCCGGAGGTGGTGACGACGTCGATCGGGCAGATCGAGCGGGCGAGGTCGCTGGACCGGCTCGTCGCGCGGTGCGGAGAGGAGCTCGAAGCGCTGCGGAGCCGGGCTGAGCGAGACCTTGTCGTCGCGGCTGCGACGCGTCAGCTCGAATCGGACGTGCAGGTGTTCGGCCGGATCCTGGCTCATGCGCGTGACTGGCTGCGTGAACTCGAGGATCTGGGTCACAAGGATGCGCGGCTGAAAGCTGTTTTTGCATCGGACACCCCGGACATTCGGACTCTCCCACCGTCCGATCGGCGTCGTGTGGTCGAGCTGGCCGACGTGCGTGTTGAAATCGTGGATCCCACGTTCCGGTCACGAGAAGGGCGGGAGTGCTCCACGACCGAGTGGCATCAACGCACTGGGACGCCGGTCCCGACCGACCCCACGGACGGTCAATGGGAACACGTTGACCGGCTGCTCCGCTCCAAGTATCCGGCTCACCACTTCCGGTCACCGTTGAACCTGCGGGCGGCTCTCATGGGGATGCTGCACCGCCTGCGTACCGGAATCCGTTGGCCCGACCTTCCGGAGAGGTTCGGCAAGTTTGCGAAGGTTCGTCTGAGGCAGCGCACATGGCTGGCGGACGGCGTGTGGCCGGACATCATGCGGCTGCTCAACGAGGAGGGAGAGGGCAGCCCGGTTTTTGAGCGCGCTGCTGTCCCTTCCCTCGTGATCCACACGGACCTGGACGCCGCTCGGGCGTCCTGAGGAGTTCCACAGCCGTCCGGGGAGCATGTCCTCCCCGGACGGCCACCATGCCCGGCCGCCCACCAATGAGTACGTTTACCTGCGGGATGTGTCCCGGCCCGTGCCCGTGCCGTAATCTCGAAGCCTGGAGCCCACGATTCCGGGACCTTGATCCACAACTTGGGGTTGCACAGCAGATGACTGCGATTTCTCTCGGCATGCCGTCCGTTCCGACCAAGCTGGCCGAGCGCCGCAAGACCCGGCAGATCCAGGTCGGAACCGTGGCCGTGGGCGGAGACGCACCCGTCTCGGTGCAGTCGATGACGACGACGCGTACGTCGGACATCGGCGCCACGCTTCAGCAGATCGCCGAGCTGACCGCGTCCGGCTGCCAGATCGTCCGGGTCGCCTGCCCCACCCAGGACGACGCCGACGCCCTCGCGGTCATCGCCAAGAAGTCCCAGATCCCCGTCATCGCGGACATCCACTTCCAGCCGAAGTACGTCTTCGCGGCGATCAACGCCGGCTGCGCGGCCGTACGTGTGAACCCGGGCAACATCAAGCAGTTCGACGACCAGGTCAAGGAGATCGCGCGGGCCGCCAAGGACACCGGCACCCCGATCCGGATCGGCGTCAACGCGGGCTCGCTGGACAAGCGGCTCCTCCAGAAGTACGGGAAGGCGACGCCCGAGGCGCTCGTCGAGTCCGCCCTGTGGGAGGCGTCCCTCTTCGAGGAGCACGACTTCCGCGACATCAAGATCTCGGTCAAGCACAACGACCCGGTGGTCATGGTCAACGCCTACCGCCAGCTCTCGGCGGCCTGCGACTACCCCCTCCACCTCGGCGTCACGGAAGCCGGTCCGGCGTTCCAGGGCACGATCAAGTCGGCTGTCGCCTTCGGAGCACTGCTCAGCGAGGGCATCGGCGACACGATCCGCGTCTCCCTGTCGGCCCCGCCCGTCGAGGAGATCAAGGTCGGCATGCAGATCCTGGAGTCGCTGAACCTCAAGCAGCGGCGCCTGGAGATCGTCTCCTGCCCGTCCTGCGGCCGCGCGCAGGTCGACGTCTACAAGCTGGCCGAGGAGGTCTCCGCCGGCCTCGACGGCATGGAGGTCCCGCTGCGCGTCGCCGTCATGGGCTGCGTCGTCAACGGCCCGGGCGAGGCCCGCGAGGCCGACCTCGGCGTCGCCTCCGGCAACGGCAAGGGACAGATCTTCGTCAAGGGCGAGGTCATCAAGACCGTCCCCGAGTCCAAGATCGTCGAGACCCTCATCGAGGAGGCGCTGAAGATCGCCGAGCAGATGGAGGCGGACGGAGTCGCTTCCGGCGAGCCGTCGGTGTCGGTGGCGGGCTGATTTCCTTCGCCCCCTCCGCCCCTTCCCGTCCCGTTTCTGGGGGCTGCCGCCCCCGGGCCCCCGCTTCGCGCTGAACGCGCTCGTCGTCAAACGCCGGACGAGCTGAAAACTTCTAGTGCCGGCCGGGGAAAGATTCAGCCCCTCCGGCGTTTGAGGAGCGGGGGTCCAGGGGGCAGCGCCCCCTGGTGGGGTCTGGGGCGGAGCCCCAGGGACAAGGGACGGGCAGGGGCGGAGGGGGCGAAAAACCCTCCCCACCCCAACGGGGCGGCGCGTCACAACCGTGGCAGGTACAGTGCGGAGATCAGCAGATCCGTTTGGTGAGGCCCCCGCACGTGTTGACGCAGACCACCACAAGGGTCCTCGAACCGAGTGACCTGGACGCCGCGCTCGCCGTCCTCGACCGCGAGCCGGTCACGAATGCTTTCGTCGCGTCCAGAGTCCAGATCGCCGGCCTCGACCCCTGGCGCCTCGGCGGCGAGATGTGGGGCTGGTACGAGGACGGCATGCTGCGGTCCCTCTGCTACGCCGGCGCCAACCTGGTGCCGATCTGCGCAACCCCCCGAGCCGTCCGCGGCTTCGCCGACCGCGCCCGCAGGGCCGGCCGCCGCTGCTCGTCGATCGTCGGCCCCGCCGAGGCCACCGCCCAGCTGTGGCGCCTCCTCGAACCCAACTGGGGCCCCGCCCGAGACGTCCGGCCGCACCAGCCCCTGATGGTCACCGACCGGCTCCCCACCGACATCGCCCCGGATCCGTACGTCCGCCGCATCCGCAAGGACGAGATGGAGACGATCATGCCGGCGTGCGTGGCGATGTTCACCGAGGAGGTCGGGGTCTCGCCGCTCGCCGGTGACGGCGGCCTGCTCTACCAGGCCCGCGTGGCCGAACTCGTCGGCTCCGGCCGCTCGTTCGCCCGCCTCGACCGAAACGGCAAGGTCGTCTTCAAGGCCGAGATCGGCGCCGCCACGACACGGGCATGCCAGATCCAGGGAGTCTGGGTCGCCCCCGAGTACCGGGGACAGGGCCTCGCGGCCCCGGGCATGGCAGCGGTCCTGCGCTACGCCCTCGCGGACGTCGCCCCGGTCGTCAGCCTGTACGTCAACGACTTCAACACGGCGGCGCGGCGCACCTACCAGAGGGTGGGCTTCACGGAAGTCGGCGCATTCATGAGCGTCCTTTTCTAGTCCCGGTTCCAGCCCGGTTCCAGCCCGGCCTTCTTGCCGGCCGTCCGGTTCCGGACGCGTGCCGGAGGGCAGTTCTGAGCCCCGGACGTGACCTGTAGTCTCCCCGACATGCTGCGCTTTCCCGGTCAGGGCCCCCACAACCCCGACGACGTGGTCATCGGCCCGCTGGATCTCACCGCGCGCGTGGACGAGGCGCTCGCCGTGCAGGCCCTCGCCTTCGGGCTCGGCGCCGACGAGATCGCCGTACGACGCCAGATCGTGCTGCGGCACCTGAGCTGTCCGGGAGCCCGCGCGCTCGGCGCGACCACCGTCGACGGGCGGCTCGTCGGCTTCGTCTACGGCATGCCGAACGACCGTACGCACTGGTGGTCCACCGTCGTCGATCCGTATCTGCGCGGCCAGGGCCAGGACGGCTGGCTCGACGACTCCTTCGTGATCACCGAACTGCATGTGCACCCGCACTTCCAGAACCGGGGTGTCGGTCGCGCGCTGATCACCACCATCACGGACGCCGCCGCCGAACCCCGCTCGATCCTCTCCGCCATCGACACGGACAGCCCGGCCCGAGGCCTGTACCACTCACTGGGCTACGAGGATCTGGCCAGGCAGGTTCTGTTTCCCAGCGCGCCGAAGCCGTACGCGGTGATGGGCGCCCCGCTGCCGCTCCGGCGCCGCTGACGGGGAAACGGATTTCCGGGGACGGCGGGCCCCCGGCTAACCTCCTTGCCATCACCCTTGAGCAGCAGGAGTCAACGATCATGGCCCAGGTCCAGCGCATGTCCCGTTTGATGGTCAAGACACTGCGTGACGACCCGGCGGACGCCGAGACGCTCAGCCACAAGCTGCTCGTCCGCGCCGGCTATGTGCGCCGTACCTCCGCCGGCATCTGGTCCTGGCTGCCGCTGGGCAAGAAGGTTCTCGACAACGTCTCCCGGGTCGTCCGGGAGGAGATGGACGCCATCGGCGCGCAGGAGGTCCTCCTCCCCGCCCTGCTGCCCAAGGAGCCGTACGAGGCCTCCGGGCGCTGGCAGGAGTACGGCGACCTGCTCTTCCGTCTCAAGGACCGCAAGGGCGCCGAGTATCTGCTCGGCCCCACCCACGAGGAGATCTTCACCCTGCTCGTGAAGGACCAGGCGTCCTCGTACAAGGACCTGCCGGTCATGCTCTACCAGATCCAGACGAAGTACCGGGACGAGGCCCGCCCGCGCTCCGGTGTGCTGCGCGGCCGCGAGTTCCAGATGAAGGACTCGTACTCCTTCGACACCACGGACGAGGGCCTCGCGGAGTCGTACGCACTCCACCGCGCCGCCTACCAGAAGATCTTCGAGCGCCTGGGCCTGGACTACCGCATCGTGTCGGCCGTCTCCGGCGCGATGGGCGGCTCGGCCTCGGAGGAGTTCCTCGCACCCGCCGCCGCCGGCGAGGACACCTTCGCGGACTGCCCGGCCTGCGACTACGCGGCCAACACCGAGGCGGTCACCTTCGCGCTGGCGCCCGTGGCCGGCGAGCACGGCCCGGTCGAGGAGCTGGACACCCCCGACACCCCGACCATCGAGACCCTCGCCGGGCTCCTCGGCGTCCCCGCCTCCGCCACCCTCAAGAACCTCCTGGTCAAGGTCGACGGGGAGATCGTCGCGGTGGGCGTCCCCGGCAACCGCGAGGTCGACCTCGGCAAGCTGGGCGAGCACCTCGCGCCCGCCGTCGTGGAACTGGTGACGGCCGAGGACTTCGAGGGCCGCGAGGATCTCGTACGCGGCTACGTGGGCCCGCAGGGTCTGGAGAAGGTCCGCTACATCGCCGACCCGCGCGTCGCCCCCGGCACCGCCTGGATCACGGGCGCGAACAAGGCCGACACCCACGCGAAGAACGTCGTCGCCGGCCGCGACTTCGAGGTGGACGACTACTTCGACGTCGTCGTGGTCGAGGAGGGCGACCCCTGCCCGTCCTGCGGCACCGGCCTCAAGCTGGACCGTGCCATCGAGATCGGCCACATCTTCCAGCTCGGCCGCAAGTACGCCGACACCTTCCAGCTCGACGTCCTCGGCCAGCAGGGCAAGCCCGTCCGCGTGACCATGGGCTCGTACGGCATCGGCGTCTCCCGCGCGGTGGCGGCCCTGGCCGAGCAGTCGGCGGACGACCAGGGGCTGTGCTGGCCCAAGGAGATCGCTCCGGCCGACGTGCATGTCGTGGCAGCGGGCAAGGCGCTTCAGACCGAGCTGGCCCTGGACGTCTCGGAGAAGCTGGCCGCGGCCGGTGTCCGCGTCCTCGTGGACGACCGCGCGGGTGTCTCGCCGGGCGTGAAGTTCACGGACGCCGAGCTCATCGGCGTACCGCAGATCCTGGTGGCCGGGCGGCGCTCGGCCGAGGGCGTCGTGGAACTCAAGGACCGCCGCACCGGCGAGCGCGAGGAACTGACGGTGGACGAGGCAATCGCTCGCCTGACGGCGTAACCCCCGATTTACCCTTCCGCGGCTCTTCGATTGCTCGAAGTCTGAAATCAAAGAAGTCTCTCAGAGACTTCTTCTCGGCCCTAGGGTCGTCTGACAGGCATCTCTCAGGCTGCTCCCCGACCGTATGACGTGACAGCGCGTCATTCGGAGGGGAGCAGCCAATGACAGGCAGCGACTGGGGAGCCGCCGAGGCGGTCCGCAGAGGGACACGGCGTACGGCGGCGGTGGCAGCGGCCGTGACACTGGCGGCGGCTGCCGGGCTGTTCGCCCTGATCGGCACCATGCACGCGGACGCGGACACGGCGGCGAGCGGGGCCACGGACTCCTCGTCGAGTTCGACGGGTTCGTCCTCGGACTCTTCGTCGTCTTCTTCTTTCTCGTCGGGCTCGAGGCTTCATGCGCCGCCCGACAATCCCACCTCCGCGGGCAGCGGCGGCTCGGCCGACTCCACCTCGGGGGCGTCATGACCGCCGCCGCCGACTGGCGTGCCCTCGGCACGAGCGTCCGCCTGGTCACCACCGACCCGGCCCTGCTGGACTCCTGCAACCTGCTGCTCGCCCGGTTTCTCGCCGAGGTCGACGCCACGTGCAGCCGTTTCCGCGAGGACTCGGAACTGGCCGCGCTCGACGGCACCGAGGGCCGCCCGGTCAAGGTCAGCCCGCTGCTCGCGGAGGCCCTGGCCGTCGCGCTGCGCGCCGCGGAGGCGACCGACGGAGCCGTCGACCCGACGCTCGGCTCGGCGATGAACGCCCTGGGCTACGACCGCGACTTCCAACTGATCCAGGACCACGGACGGCCCGTGCGGCTCACCGTGCGCCCGGCCCCCGGCCGGCGCCGGGTGACCCTGGACCGCGCGACCAACACGGTCACTGTCCCGGCAGGGATCCGCCTCGACCTCGGCGCCACGGCGAAGGCATGGGCCGCCGACAGGGCGGCGGCGATGCTCGCGGAGGCTGCCGGCTGCGGAGTCCTGGTCAGCCTCGGCGGCGACACGGCCGTCGCGGGCGAACCACCGCACGGCGGGTGGCGCATCCGCGTCCAGGACGCCACCGGTGCCGTGGCCGAGATCCCGGCGGCCGGCTCGTACGCCACGATCGGGATCCGCGGCGGCGGTCTCGCCACCTCCGGTACCACCGTGCGCCGCTGGCGCCGAGGGGTTCACCACCTCCACCACATCCTCGACCCACGCACCGGTCTGCCCGCCGAGACCCCGTGGCGCACGGTCTCCGTAGCGGCAGCGACCTGCGCCGACGCCAACGCGGCGAGCACGGCGGCCCTGGTGAAGGGCGCGGGCGCGGAGCGCTGGCTGACCCACCTGGGCCTCCCGGCGCGGCTGGTGGCGAACGACGGCACGGTGGTCACGACACCGGGCTGGCCGACGCCGACACCCCCCTCTGATCCGGGACGGGCGCTCACAGCCCGGCCGGCCTCGTTCGAGGAGGAGGTGGTGCCACCTCGATCCCCAGCTCACCCGTTGGGGCTGCACTCTTCAGCTTCGGCCAGGGAAGATCTTTCAGGCCGTCCGGCGTTCGAGGACGAGCGCGTTCGGCGTGATGCGGGGATCTGGGGGCGGAGCCCCCGGGTACATGGGACGGGCTGGGGCGGAGGGGGCGAAAAGCCCTGGACCTCAGCCACCTCCGAGGCCGCGGCATGACCGACTCCGCGATCCTCTGGTACGCCAACCGAGCCACAGGCGCGATCTGCCTGGTCCTGTTCACGATCGTCGTCCTGCTTGGCATAGCCGTACGGCTACGTGCCCGACTCCCCGGCCTCCCCCGCTTCGGCACCGTAACCCTCCACCGCACCCTCTCCCTCTCCGCCCTCGCCTTCCTGGCCCTGCACATCACAGCCGCCGTCGTGGACAGCTACGTCAACATCACCGTCGTGGACGTCCTTGTCCCCTTCGCCTCCGCCTACGAGCCCCTCTGGCTGGGCCTGGGCACGGTGGCCCTGGACCTGATCCTCGCGGTCCTGGTTACCAGCCTGCTGCGGACGAGGATCGGCCTCCGCACCTGGCGCGCCGTCCACTGGCTGGCGTACGCCTCCTGGCCGGTCGCCCTGATCCACGGCATCGGCATCGGCACGGACTCCGGCGCCACCTGGATGCTGTGGCTGACCATCTCGTGCGTGGCTGCCGCACTCACGGCCTTCGGCATCCGCGTGGCCCACGCGACCCGTGAGTCGAGGCGCACGCCGGCGGCTCTACTCCACACAGCTGAAGGCCGTACAGCCGAACTCCGTGCAGCCGAACTCCGCACAAGGGCGGGAGCCAGCTCATGACCATGACCTTCACGGACATCTACATGTCACCCCGCCTGCTCGCCCCCGGCGGCACCCCGGCCGGCCACGTCACCCACCAGCAGCGCTACGGCCCGGTGGCGTACGGCAACCCGGCGCACCTGCTGCACACGCTCGCCGAGTCCGGGCTCACCGGCCGTGGCGGCGCGGCGTTTCCGACGTACCGCAAAGTGGTGGCAGTCGCGGAGGCGAGCCGCCGCGCGGGCCGCGCCCCGGTCGTCGTGGCGAACGGCGCCGAGGGCGAACCCGCCAGCCACAAGGACAGGACGCTGCTGCGGCTCTCACCCCATCTCGTTCTGGACGGAATCCAGTTGGCGGCCGAGGCGATCGGCGCGGGGGAGGCGTACCTCGCTGTCGAGGACGGTGCGACTCCCCTGGAGAGGGCGCTCGCCGAGCGCCACGACCCGCTGCCCGTGCGCGTCGTACGAGTCCCGAAGCGCTTCCTCTCCGGCCAGTCGTCGGCCCTGGCCCAGTACCTCTCGGGGCTGGCCGCTCTGCCCCGCGACCAGCACCCCCCTGTCCGTGAGCAGGGCGTGCACAGGGCCCCGACCCTCGTCCAGAACGTCGAGACGCTGGCCCACCTCGCCCTGATCGCCCGCTACGGCGCCCACTGGTTCCGCTCGGCGGGCACGCCGGCCGAGCCGGGCAGCGCCCTGTGCACGGTGTACGCGCCGGGCCGGGAGGTACGCGTCGTGGAGGCGCCGTTCGGGATGCCGCTGCACCGACTGCTCCCGTTGGACGGTGTCGGCGCGGTGCTGACCGGGGGATACCACGGCACCTGGCTCACCGCCGCCGAGGCCGCGACCCGTACCCTGAGCGCCGCCGATCTCGGAGCGGGCGTCCTCATCGCGCTGCCCGCCGACCGCTGCGGCCTCGCCGACACCGCGCACGTGCTGCGTTACCTCGCCCTGGAATCGGCAGGTCAGTGCGGGCCTTGCCTCAACGGCCTGCCCCGAATAGCCGCCGCGTTCCAGACCCTGGCCGCACCCGGCCCGCAGGGCACCAGCCGGCCGGACATCGCCCGCTGGGCCGGGCTCGTCGAGGGCCGCGGCGCCTGCCACCACCCCGACGGCACCGTCCGCCTGGTCCGCAGCGCGTTCACGGCCTTCGCCGCCGAACTCGACGCCCACGCCACCGGCCGCTGCACCGCGACCGACCGCCGCCCGCTGCTGCGCGTCCCGGAGAACCGGAGCTGACATGGAAGCCGACATGGAAGCCGACATGGAACTCGACGTGGACTGGACCGCCTGCAAGGGCCACGGCCTCTGCGCGGAACTGCTCCCCGAGCACATCGCGCTCGACGAGTGGGGCTACCCCCTGTTCGCACCGGGCCCGCTCCCTCGCAGGACCCTGAAACGCGCCAGAAGAGCCGCGGCCGACTGCCCGGTCCTCGCCCTCAGACTCGCCCCGGCGCAAGGGAGTTAGCACCACTGGGACCCACAGCGGGACTCAGACCCCCGAGAACCACAGCGGGACTCAGACCCGCGAGAACCACAGCGGGGCTCAGACCCCTGGGACCCACAGGGGGACTCAGACCCCTGAGAACCACAAGGGGGCGGGCTCAGAGCCAGCCCGCGAACTCCAGCAGCAGCTCCGCGTCCTGCGGACGTCCGACCCGCCGCGCCCGTACCCCCGACTCGACCGCCCGGAACAGGGTCCAGCCCCGCAGCCGCTCCTGGTCCACGTCCAGTGACTCGGCGAGCCGTTTCACCCGCCGACGCGTGGTCGAGGACCCCGAGGGCGACGCGATCAGGTCCTCCACCCGGTCACGGACGAGCCGGGCCAGATCGAAGGCGCACTCGCCGACCACCGGGTCGGGACCCACGGCCAGCCACGGCACGCGCTCACCGGCGAGCACCTTGCTCTGCCGGAAGGTGCCGTGCAACAGGCGTTCTTCGGGCGGGTCCACGAGAAGCTCCTCCCGGGCCGCGAGCGCCGCGTCCACCAGGGCCACGACCTCCGCGTCTTCGCGGGCCGACGCCCGCATCGCCTCGGCCTGGCGCCCGGTCCGCTCGGCGACGGTCTCGAAGACATGCCCGGCGGGCGGCTCGACCCACAGCCGCCGCAGCGTGCCGGCCGCCTCCAGCAGGGCTTTCGGCTCGGGCAGCGAGCGCACGGACAGGTCGGGTTGCAACCGTTCCAGCAGGAGAACGCCTTGCGCGTCGCCGGGGTTGAGGAGCTGCACCGCGCCCCGGCCGTCCCATTGGGCGAGCGCGGCCCGCTCGCTCTCCGGGCGGGCCCGCTCGGGCGCCAGCTTCAGCACCGCCGGCGTACCGTCCGCCTGCCGGACCAGGACCACCAGACTGCTGCGCCCGCCGGGCGACTGCACCCGCTCCACGGTCAACTCGCGTAGATCAACCGCCTGTTGAGCCAGCACAGGAAGCTTGTCCAGCCAGTCGCCGGCTCCCTCGGCACCGCCGGCTCCATTGCGCTGCATCTCGCCGAGCGCCCGTACGAGACGTCGCGGCGGTTCGAAAGCCATGCGCGAGTGGTTCCCTTCCAGGTGGCGTTACGTCGGTGAGGGCGCCGACGTCGACTGAGTGGCCGCCCGCTCGGCGAGCCCAGGGAAGGCTACGCTCTCGCCGCTCCACCGCACCGCCCGCACCGCCGCCTCGCGCAGGGCCTCGGCGGCCGTGCTCCGCTGGTCTCCCGTGGAGGCCCGTACGAGATCGGAGTACGCGCCGGCGACCCTTTCCTCCAGCTCGGCCGCGAGACGCACGGCCGCGGCGGAGTTTTTCACCTGGAACGGCAGGGCGTACGCCGCCGCGGATGCCTCGGGCTCGCCGCTCAGGTCCCGCACGGCCCGCGCCAGCTCGTCCCGCCGCGCCCGGTGGGCGTCGTACCCCGCCCTGGCCTCGGCCCTGCGCGGCTCGTCGATCTTGCCGCCGACCACGCCGTACCCGTAGACGACCGCGTGTTCGGCACTCAGCGCGGCCTGCAGGGCCTTCAGCTCAGCCGCCTGGGCTTCCTCCGCTTCCTCGGTGTCCTCGGCCTTCTCGGTGGCCTTGGTGGCGGTCATTTTGTCCCCTCCGTCAGCAGATACACGTGCGCCGCCCCCGCCGCCGCGACCGATGCCAGCAGTCGGGCCAGCTCTCCCGGGACGTCCAGCAGGGCCTTCGCGCGCTGGTCGGCCAAGGTGCGCTCGGCCGCCGCGAGGTCGGCGAGGGCTCCCTTTTCGTCGGTCGGTACGGATGGGGAGGCGCTGGGGGACACCGAGGCGGACGGCGACACGGATGGCGAGGCGGTCGGAGATGCCGATGCCGACGCGGGCTTCCCGGTGTCGAACGCCGCCGCATGCCGTACGACCTCCGCCCGAAGCGGGCGCAGGCGCTCCGCCAGGGAAGGGTGGGCGGTGATCACGGTCGCGTACTGCTCCGCGAGGGCCTGGCTGTCGCGAGCCGCACGCGCGCGTGCCCGGTCGGCGGCCGAGGGGCTCCCGCCGGTGCTGTCGGTGGACGACTCGGGGGCGGAACAGCCCGCGAGCGCGAAGGCGCCCGCGGCCGACGCGAGCAGGGTCCTTCGGCGCGGGCCCGAACGGGTGCGCGACGGCGGGGTGAACGGCACGGGAGACGTCCTCGACAGGCTTGTACGAAAGGGAGGGCTGCACGCCCGTGATCACGGTACCCGCGCCCTGCCCGATCGCTCGCCAGCGGCTCTCCCCGGCCACGGAGTTCGGCCGGTTTGTTTCGCTCCTGCCACCCCTGCCCGTTCCTGTCACCTGGGGAGTGCCGCTCCTCCGGCCACGACACGATGGACGGCAACACCCCCGGCGACCGGATACCCTTTGACCTGACACGCGAGACCTACCCACAACAGCACACGCGGCCGAGGAGTCACCCGGATGAGCACCACCCAGAGCGAGAGGCTGCGAGAACTGCTGGAACCGCTCGTCAGCTCTCAGGGACTCGATCTCGAAGAGGTCGAGATTGACTCGGTGGGGCGCAAGCGGGTGCTGCGTGTCGTGGTCGACTCGGACACGGGTGCCGACCTGGACCAGATCGCCGATGTGAGCCGCGCGCTCTCGGCGAAGCTCGACGAGAGCGACGCGATGGGCGAGGGCGAGTACACCCTCGAGGTCGGAACCCCCGGTGCCGAGCGTGAGCTCAAGGAGCACCGTCACTACGTACGTGCCACGGACCGCCTGGTGAAGTTCCAGCTGACCGAAGCCTCCGGGGCCGGCGAGCTGATCGCCCGGATCCTGAAGGTGGACGACACGGGAGTCGACGTCGAGGTGCCCGGCGTGAAGGGGCGCAAGCCCACCGCCAAGAGGCTCGCCTTCGAGGACATCGCCAAGGCGCGCGTCCAGGTCGAGTTCAACCGCAAGAACAAGCCCGACGACCAGCACGAGCAAGACGAACAGCAGGACGAGCAGGACGTGCGTGAAGAGCACGACGCGCACGAAGAGAACGAAGAGAACGCAGAGGAGGCGTAGCCGTGGACATCGACATGAGTGCCCTGCGGGGTTTGGTACGGGAGAAGGAGATCTCCTTCGACCTGCTGGTCGAGGCGATCGAGTCGGCCCTCCTCATCGCCTACCACCGCACCGAGGGAAGCCGTCGGCACGCGCGCGTGAAGCTCGACCGGGAGACCGGTCATGTGACCGTGTGGGCGAAGGAGGACCCCGAGGACCTGGAGGAGGGGCAGGAGGCGCGCGAGTTCGACGACACCCCGTCCGGCTTCGGCCGTATCGCCGCGACCACCGCCAAACAGGTCATCCTGCAGCGCCTGCGGGACGCCGAGGACGACGCGACGCTCGGCGAGTACGCCGGCCGGGAGGGCGACATCGTCACCGGTGTCGTGCAGCAGGGCCGCGACCCCAAGAACGTCCTTGTCGACATCGGCAAGCTGGAGGCCATCCTGCCCGTGCAGGAGCAGGTCCCCGGCGAGACCTACACGCACGGCCTGCGCCTGCGCTCGTACGTCGTCCGGGTGGCGAAGGGCGTCCGCGGCCCGTCCGTGACGCTCTCCCGCACGCACCCCAACCTGGTGAAGAAGCTGTTCGCCCTCGAGGTGCCGGAGATCGCCGACGGGTCCGTCGAGATCGCCGCCATCGCGCGCGAGGCGGGCCACCGTACGAAGATCGCCGTCCGCTCCACCCGGTCCGGGCTCAACCCCAAGGGCGCCTGCATCGGCCCGATGGGCAGCCGGGTGCGCAACGTGATGGCCGAGCTGAACGGCGAGAAGATCGACATCGTCGACTGGGCGGACGACCCGGCCGAGATGGTGGCTAACGCGCTGTCCCCCGCCCGCGTCTCCAAGGTCGAGGTCGTCGACCTCGCGGCCCGCTCCGCGCGCGTGACCGTCCCCGACTACCAGCTGTCGCTGGCGATCGGCAAGGAAGGGCAGAACGCCCGGCTCGCCGCCCGTCTCACGGGCTGGCGGATCGACATCCGCCCGGACACCGAACAGCCCGCCGAGCAGCGCGGGGAATAGACCCGGGAACAGGCCGGGGAAAAGATCCAAGCCGCAGGTGGCTCAGATCACGACAACAACCGTTCGGTTCTCGCCCCAAAGGGGTGAGGTCGGTACGGGGAGGTAGACTGAAGAGTGTCTGGCCGGACGCGAGCCCGCGCATGCCCTGAACGCACCTGTGTGGGGTGCCGGGAGCGAGCGGCCAAGAAGGATCTGCTGCGCATCGTGGCGGTCGAGGGTGAATGTGTCCCCGATCATCGCGGTACGCTGCCCGGCCGGGGTGCGTATGTACACCCCGCCCTGGTCTGTTTCGACCTGGCGGTCCGCCGCCGGGCGTTCCCACGGGCGCTGCGCGTCCCGGGACCGCTCGACAGCAAGGCGTTGCGCCACTACGTCGAGCAGGTAACACCGTAAGACGTGTCGCACGGAACCCCCGTGCGGCCCTGGTACCCCGCGAGTTGGAAGTAGGTCGAGATTGCGATGAGCACTCGATGAGCACGCGATGAGTACGCCCATGAAGTAGCGACGGTCCGGACGCAACCCGGACCTAAAAGGAGCGAAGTGGCTAAGGTCCGGGTATACGAACTCGCCAAGGAGTTCGGGGTTGAGAGCAAGGTCGTCATGGCCAAGCTCCAGGAACTCGGTGAGTTCGTCCGTTCAGCGTCCTCGACGATCGAGGCGCCCGTAGTACGCAAACTGACAGATGCCCTCCAGCAGGGCAACGGCGGCGGCAAGCCGGCGCCGCGCAAGGCCGCGCCCGCCAAGCCTGGTGCGCCTTCTCCCGCGCAGGCCGCCCGTCCGGCAGCCCCGCGCCCGCCGGCCCCCAAGCCGGCCGTGGCCGAGACGCCCGCGGAGGCCGCTCCGGTCACCCCGGTCATTCCGTCCACTCCGGCCTCGGGCCCGCGTCCGGGTCCCAAGCCCGCGCCGAAGCCCGCTCCGGCGGCTCCGGCTCCGGTCGCCGCCGAGTTCACGGCGCCCCCGTCGGCTCCCGCGGCTCCGGCCGCCGGCGCCGCTCGTCCGGCTGCCGCCCGTCCCGGCGCTCCGAAGCCTGCCGGTGCCCGTCCGGCCGGTCCCGGCCAGGGTGGCCAGGGTCGTGGCGACCGTCCCGAGCGGACGGACCGTCCCGAGCGTGGCGACCGCCCCGACCGTCAGGGCGCACCGCGTCCGGGTGGCCAGGGCGCGCGTCCCGGTGCTCGTCCGGCCGGTCCGCGTCCGGGCAACAACCCGTTCACCTCTGGTGGCTCCACCGGTATGGCGCGCCCCCAGGCGCCCCGTCCGGGTGGTGCCCCGCGCCCGGGTGGCGCAGGCGCCCCCGGCGCTCCGCGTCCGCAGGGCGCGGGTCAGGACCGTGGCGACCGTGGTCCCCGTCCGCAGGGCGGTCCCGGCGGCGCTCCGCGTCCGCAGGGCGGTCCGGGCGGTGCCCGTCCGACCCCGGGCGGCATGCCTCGTCCGCAGGGTGGCGCTCCGCGTCCCGGTGGCGGCCCCGGTGGTAACCGTCCGAACCCCGGCATGATGCCGCAGCGTCCCGCTGCGGGCAGCCCGCGTCCGGGCGGCGGTGGCCCCGGTGGCGGCCGTGGTCCCGGTGCCGGCGGCGGTCGACCCGGCGGTGCCGGTGGCGGTCGTCCCGGTGGCGGCGGTGGCGGTTTCGCCGGTCGTCCGGCTGGTCCCGGTGGCGGCGGTGGCGGTTTCGCCGGTCGTCCCGGTGGTCCCGGTGGCGGCGGCGGTGGCTTCGCCGGTCGTCCCGGTGGTCCCGGTGGCGGTGGCGGCGGTCGTCCCGGCTTCGGTGGTCGTCCGGGTGGTCCCGGTGGCCGTGGTGGCACACAGGGCGCCTTCGGTCGTCCCGGTGGTCCCGCGCGTCGTGGTCGCAAGTCGAAGCGGCAGAGGCGCCAGGAGTACGAGGCCATGCAGGCCCCGTCGGTCGGCGGCGTCATGCTGCCTCGCGGCAACGGACAGTCCGTCCGCCTGTCGCGCGGTGCCTCGCTCACCGACTTCGCCGAGAAGATCGGCGCCAACCCGGCGTCGCTCGTCGGCGTGATGATGAACCTCGGCGAGATGGTCACTGCCACGCAGTCCGTCTCCGACGAGACGCTGAAGCTCCTCGCGGACGAGATGAACTTCGTCCTCGAGATCGTCAGCCCCGAGGAGGAGGACCGCGAGCTGCTCGAGTCCTTCGACATCGAGTTCGGCGAGGACGAGGGTGGCGAGGAGTTCCTCGTCGCGCGTCCGCCGGTCGTGACCGTCATGGGTCACGTCGACCACGGTAAGACCCGACTCCTCGACACCATCCGCAAGACGAACGTCGTCGCGGGCGAGGCCGGCGGTATCACGCAGCACATCGGCGCGTACCAGGTGGCGACCGAGGTCAACGGTGAAGAGCGCAGGATCACCTTCATCGACACCCCGGGCCACGAGGCGTTCACCGCCATGCGTGCCCGTGGCGCCAAGTCGACCGACATCGCGATCCTCGTGGTGGCGGCCAACGACGGTGTGATGCCCCAGACGATCGAGGCGTTGAACCACGCCAAGGCGGCCGACGTGCCGATCGTGGTCGCGGTCAACAAGATCGACGTCGAGGGCGCCGACCCGACCAAGGTGCGCGGTCAGCTCACCGAGTTCGGTCTGGTGGCCGAGGAGTACGGCGGCGACACGATGTTCGTCGACATCTCCGCCAAGCAGGGCCTCAACATCGAGGCTCTCCTGGAGGCCGTGGTCCTCACCGCGGACGCCTCGCTCGACCTGCGGGCCAACCCGGAGCAGGACGCGCAGGGTATTGCGATCGAGTCCCACCTGGACAAGGGCCGCGGCGCCGTCGCGACCGTCCTGGTCCAGCGAGGCACCCTGCGGGTCGGCGACACCATGGTGGTCGGCGACGCGTACGGCCGTGTCCGAGCGATGCTCGACGACAAGGGCGACAACGTGGAAGAGGCGGGTCCCTCGACCCCGGTCCTCGTCCTCGGTCTCACCAACGTCCCGGGCGCCGGCGACAACTTCCTGGTTGTCGACGAGGACCGTACGGCGCGTCAGATCGCCGAGAAGCGCGCGGCGCGTGAGCGCAACGCCAACTTCGCCCGCCGGGGTGTCCGGTTCTCCCTGGAGAACCTGGACGAGGCCCTCAAGGCCGGTCTGGTGCAGGAACTCAACCTCATCATCAAGGGCGACGCGTCCGGTTCGGTGGAGGCTCTCGAGTCCTCGCTGCTCCAGCTCGACGTCGGCGAAGAGGTCGAGATCCGTGTCCTGCACCGCGGTGTGGGTGCGGTCACCGAGTCGGACATCAACCTGGCGACCGGCTCCGACGCCATCGTCATCGGCTTCAACGTCCGCGCCGCGGGCCGCGCGGCTCAGATGGCGGAGCGCGAGGGCGTCGACGTCCGGTACTACTCGGTGATCTACCAGGCCATCGAGGAGATCGAGGCGGCCCTCAAGGGCATGCTCAAGCCGGAGTACGAGGAGGTCGAGCTCGGCACGGCGGAGATCCGCGAGGTCTTCAAGTCGTCCAAGCTGGGCAACATCGCCGGTGTCCTGGTCCGTTCGGGAGAGGTCAAGCGCAACACCAAGGCGCGCCTCATCCGCGACGGCAAGGTCATCGCGGAGAGCCTCAACATCTCCGGGCTGCGTCGCTTCAAGGACGACGTCACCGAGATCCGCGAAGGCTTCGAGGGCGGTATCAACCTCGGAAACTTCAACGACATCAAGGTCGACGACGTCATCGCGACGTACGAGATGCGCGAGAAGCCGCGCTCGTAAAGCGGTTGTGTGAGCTGGCCGGCGGTGACTTGTCACCGCCGGCCAGCTCGCCGCTTTTGAGGGGCGCGGGGAACTGCGCGACAAGCCCCCACCGGCCGTCAGCCGAAGAACAACCGAGGGGGTCTGGGGCGCAGCCCCAGGAGAATGGGACGGGTAGGGGCGGCGGGGGCGAAAAACCCCGTCGAGCGAGCCGGAGCTTCGTTGTACGGTTCTGATGTCCCTGCCAAGCGCATTGGCAGGCCATCTATCCCGTACCGGCGGGACATCCGGCTACACATGTATGTGGGGACGCTGTCCTTCGATCTGCTCCTCGGCGATGTCCACTCGCTCAAGGAGAAACGCGCTCTCGTCCGGCCGATCGTCGCCGAACTTCAGCGGAAGTACCCGGTGAGCGTGGCGGAGACGGGAAACCAGGACCTGCACCGCAGGGCCGAGATCGGCCTCGCGGTGGTCTCCGGAGACACCGCGCACCTCACCGACGTACTGGACCGGTGTGAACGGCTCGTCGCGGCACGACCGGAGGTGGACCTGCTGTCGGTACGGCGCAGACTCCACACGGACGACGACTGACGACAGCGACGGCGTCTGACGAAACAGACGACGACTCACAACAGCGGCCGCGTCTGACGAAGACTGACGGAACAAGCAAGGCGAAGAAGGAGACGGACCAGTGGCCGACAACGCGCGGGCTAAGAGGCTGGCGGACCTCATCCGAGAGGTGGTGGCCCAGAAGCTGCAGCGCGGGATCAAGGACCCGCGGCTCGGCACCCACGTCACCATCACGGACACCCGGGTCACGGGTGACCTGCGGGAGGCGACCGTCTTCTACACGGTGTACGGGGACGACCAGGCACGGGCGGAGGCCGCCGCGGGCCTGGAGAGCGCCAAGGGCGTGCTCCGTTCCGCGGTCGGCGCGGCGGCGGGCGTGAAGTTCACGCCGACGCTGGCCTTCGTCGCGGACGCCCTGCCGGACACCGCCAAGACCATCGAGGACCTGCTCGACAAGGCGCGGGCCTCGGACGAGAAGGTGCGCGAGGTCTCCTCCGGCGCGAAGTACGCCGGTGACGCGGACCCGTACAAGAAGCCGGAGTCCGACGAAGAGCCGGACGACGCCGATGAGACGGACGACGCCACCGGATGACCGAGAAGCACCGGACGCCCGACGGACTTGTCATTGTCGACAAGCCGTCGGGCTTCACTTCGCACGACGTGGTCGCCAAGATGCGCGGGATCGCCAAGACCCGCCGTGTCGGTCACGCAGGCACCCTCGACCCCATGGCGACGGGCGTACTCGTCCTCGGCGTCGAAAGGGCCACCAAGCTCCTGGGACACCTCGCGCTCACCGAGAAGGAGTACCTGGGGACCGTCCGGCTCGGGCAGAACACCCTGACGGACGACGCCGAGGGTGACATCACCTCGTCCACGGACGCGTCCGGCATCAAGCGGGACGCCGTCGACGCCGGCATCGCCAAGCTGACCGGCGACATCATGCAGGTGCCCTCCAAGGTCAGCGCCATCAAGATCAACGGAGTGCGCTCGTACAAGCGGGCGCGCGACGGCGAGGACTTCGAGATCCCGGCCCGCCCGGTGCGGATCTCGTCGTTCGCGGTGTACGACGTCCGTGACGCAGTCGCCGAGGACGGCACACCGGTGCTCGACCTGGTGGTGTCGGTCGTCTGCTCGTCCGGGACCTACATCCGGGCACTGGCCCGTGACCTGGGCGCGGACCTGGGCGTCGGCGGTCACCTCACCGCGCTGCGCCGCACCCGAGTCGGCCCGTACAAGCTCGACTCCGCGCGCACCCTCGACCAGCTCCAGCAGGAACTGACCGTGATGCCGGTCGCGGACGCCGCCGCGGCCGCGTTCCCGCGCTGGAACGTGGACGACGCACGGGCGAAGCTGCTCCTCAACGGCGTACGCCTGGAGATGCCCGAGGAGTACGCGGGGCGGGGAGCTGTCGCGGTCTTCGACCCGGCGGGGCGGTTCCTGGCACTGGTGGAGGACCAGAAGGGCAAGGCGAAGAGCCTGGCGGTGTTCGGCTGACGCCGACAGTCCCGCATCGCTCTGTCGAGCCCGCCCGTGGAGCGGCGGTCACGGGGTCTCGTGCCCGCCGCTCCACGGTCCCCCTTCGGTTCCCCCAACCAAGGGTCTATCCATCCGCCCTCGCCTCTTCACTCCATCGGGCAGGCGCTCGGAGTGAAGCAGGGGGGCGGAAGGGGGCGCGTTCGACAGGCGATCTGTCCCGCTGATCACCCCGCGCCTACCGTCGAAAGCAGGAGCGCGGCGGGGAGGTTCGAGCATGGCGGGACGGGGCCCGCGGACCGGGGGCCGGCACGTACCGGTCGACAGCAGAAAAGTACTCGACGGCCGACAGACAGCGGATGATCTCCGCGCGGGGCGGGCGGATGCCCGGGCGACGCGGGCGGATGGTCGTGCGGCGGGCACCGACGGTCGCGGGGGGCGGGCCGACGGTCGTGCGGCGGGCACCGACGGTCGCGCGGCGCGGGCCGACGGTCGGGCTGCAACGGCCGACACCTCTCAGACACCTGACGACAGCCGGGAGACTCCCGGCGAAGTCCTCGTCCGCGTCTGCGACCTGGCGGGGCGACCGCGCGGCACGGGCTTCGTCGCCGATCACCACGGCACGGTCGTCACCAGTCACGAAGCGGTCGACGGACTGACCCGCCTCGTCCTGCACACCCCCGGCGGCCGCACCTGTGTGGTCAGCGAGGACGCCGTCACGCCCCTACCGGACGCCGATCTGGCTCTCGTACGCACCGAAGGCCTCGGCGTGGACCCGCTCCCCGTCACCGTGCGGAGCCGCGTCGAGGCCGGCACGTACGTCCGGATCGCCGCGGGCGGCTGGCGCGAGGCCCGGGTGCTCGGCGCGTCCGCTGTCACCTACACGGCGACCGATCGTTTCCATCTCCTGGGCGACGCACTGGAGTTGGCGATCGGCACGGCAGGCGCCGATGCGTTGCGGCTGGGCGGCGGAGCCGCCGGAGGGCCGGTCCTGGACGCCTCGACCGGGGCGGTCGTGGCGGTCCTCGGCACCGCGCTGCACGCCGGGCACAGTGTGGCGGGCTTCGCCGTCCCGCTGCGGGGGCCGGACGCCGAAGGACCGCTCGCCGCGCTGCTCGCCCGCAACGCGACGACGGTGCCCGCGTACGGGGCTGATCTGAACCCGGCGGGGGTCCTGGAGCTGACGGCGACATCCGTGGGCTCGGACGGCCCGGGGACTTCTGTGGGCTCGGACGGCGGTGACTCCGGCCCTGTCGAACGGGCCGATGTCGTCAGGGAGTTCGAGGCCTTCGCGGACAGCCCGGCCGTCGTGCTCGGGCTCGTCGGCCCGCCCGGCAGCGGTCGCACGACGGAACTGGCGGCCCTCGCCGCGCGGCGTACCCGAGGCGCGGAGCCGGCGCCCACCTTGTGGCTGCGAGGCGCCGACCTCCTCGACACGGACCTCTCGGTGGCGGACGCGGCGGCACGGGCGCTGGAGCGGGCGGGGCGGATCGTGGCGGCCTCGCGGGAGGGCCCGCACTCCGGGAGTTCTGCGGCCTCGGACGTGCTGCCGCCCGAGGTGTACGACGGTGAGCTGGGCGATATCGGGCCGGAGCGGCTGGCCCGGGTGGCGCGGGACGCGGGGCGGCCGTTGCTGCTGCTCCTCGACGGTCCCGAGGAGATGCCGCCCGCCCTCGCCCACCGGATGCCCGAGTGGACGGAGGGCACCGCGGACTGGCTGCGGGAGAACGGGGCACGGCTCGTGGTCGCGTGCCGGGCGGAGTACTGGGAGCAGGTGGGGGCGGAGTTCCCGGGGGAGTTGCTGCACCGGACCGTCGGTCCTTCCGTCCTTGCCGGTCCCGCTGTGCATGAGGCCGGGCGGTTCCCCGGCTGTGTGTGGCTGGGGGACCTGACCGAGGGCGAGGCGCTACGGGCCCGTGCTCGCGCCGGGATCCCCGAGGGTGTGCTCGCGGCGGCCGACGCACGGCATCCGCTGACCCTGCGGCTGCTGTCCGAGGTGCGGGCCGCGCTGCCGGACTCGCCTGCCGCGCCGCTCGACCGGGACGAGGTGTTCGCCGCGTACCTGGACCTCATGTGCCTGCGCGTCGCGGTCCGGCTCGCGGCGGCGAACGGGCTGCGAGGTACGGCTGTACGGCGGCTCGCCGCCCAGGTGTCCGGCCGGGTGCACGAGGCCGCGCGGCGCTGTCTGGGGCCTGGGCAGGGAGAGTTGGACCGCGCCTCCTTCGAAGGCGTCTTCCCCTGGGGACCCGTTCCCGGCCGCCGCCTCGGCGCCACCATCGGCTGGGCCTCCGCCGTCCTCAGCGAGGGCCTCCTCGTCCCCGCGGGCAATGGCTACCGTTTCGCCCACGAGGAACTCGCCGACTGGATCCAGGGCACCCACCTCGACCTGGACACCGCCCTGCACGCGCTGGTGCACCGGGGGCGCGCCGACACGGCCCGGTCGCGGAAGCCGGCGAACACTGCCGACAGGGCTTCAGAGCAGCCAGCCTCAGCGCGTGTCGCGTCCGCGCCGGCCGGGAGGGGCGCGGTGCCGTCGTGGGCGGCCAAGGCCTCCTCCCCGCCCCGCGCACTCCCCGTCCCCCGCCACCGCATCGGCCCGGTCGTCCAGGCCCTGCTCCTGCTTGCCCGCCAGCAGGGCCCCGCCGCACTTGCCCTCCGGCTGGAAGAGCTGGTCCACGCCCTGGACGACCTCCTGCCGGCGAGGACGGCACCGCTCGGCGACTCCGCCTGGTGGGCCACGCACCTCTGTGCCGACGTCCTGCTGCGGCTGCCCGACGCCCGCCCGTACACCGGGGTGCTGCGGCTGCTTGCCGAGCGGATCGTGCATTGGCGGGAGCAAGGGCGTGGCGTGCCGGGGGAGTTCGGGCCGGCGTTCTGGGAGACGGTGCCGCTCCCGGAGGCGGAACGGTTCGAGCTGCTGAGATGCCTTGTGGTTGCCGACGAGGCGCCGCACCCCGCGAGCCAGGAGGGCGAACCCCGTTACCTGGACGCCGTTGCCCGCCTCCTCACGAGCGACCCCACCGCCGTACAACCGCATCTCACTCCCTGGTTCCACGACGACCGCCTCCTTCCCGCGACCCCGCACGCGACCGTGGCCACGGCGGCACAGGCCTTGCTGTACGCGTACCGGAGCCGGGCGCTGGACGATCTCGCGGAGGTGCTCGTCGCGGTCGCGCACCGGCGTGGCGACGAGCTGCTCGCCGTACTCGCCGAGGAGGAACCGTCGGCGGTGTGCCGGGCGGTGGACCGGTGGGCGCATGACGAGCGCCCCGCACGGCGGGTGGCGGCCGTGGCGTACGGGCTGCGGGCCGCACCGCATGTGCGCACCGAGGCCGACCGCGCGCTGCTGCGTTACGCGGCGCTCGCGCTGTTGGCCCGCCCCGCCGACTGCACCCTGCACGGCGGAGCGCTAGGCCTCCTCGTGCAGGATCCGTGGACCCGGGCCCGCTACCTGCCACAGGCGCTGGAGCGGTTCATCGCGGGCGACCCGCAGCTGCCCGCGAGCGCGCTGGTGGCCGCCCTCACGACCCACTCCGACCCTGTGCTCGCCGCTTTCCGTACCCGGCTGCGGCAATCGGGCGCGGGCCCGGACACGGACGAGATGCTGCGCACCCTGGCCGACGTCACCACGCCCGCCCTGGCCCGCCGGGTAGCCGCCCTCGTACGGGAGGTGGCCGAGCTGTGCCCGGCGGCCGCCGCGCATGCGGCCGCGTACGTCGACCGGCACCTCGATCACGGTCCGGAGGCGCGCGCGGTGCTCTTTCCGCTGGTCACCGGCTTGGTAACCGGCTGCCCCGTACCGGTACGGTCGGCGCTCGCGACCGTGCTCGCCGCGTCGGGCGGCCCAGGCTCCCGCCCGCTGCGGCGCGAGCTGCTCGACCTGCTCCTCGCGCACGAGCGGGACCCGGCCGTTCTCGACGCCCTGCTGCGGGCCGCCGCGGCCGGCGCGGCCCGCGGGGGAGAGGAACGCGCCCGTGAGCTGGTACACCGCACGGGCCTCCTCCTGGTCCGCACTCCGGCCGGCGCGACCGGCTTCGACCGCGGCCTCGTCGACCTGGCCCGCACCGTCCCAGGCTTCGCCGCCCTGGTGGCCCGCTGGCTGACCGGCGCCCCCGAGGAATGGGCCGGCGTGGTCGGCCCGAGCACCCGCCGCATGATCGAGAACCTGGCCGGAGTGCGGGTCTCCGCCTGACCCGCGCGCGGCGGTGCGGGATGCGTCACAGCCTGATGCCGATGCGAACTGGGCGCACCCGGCATGGCACTCTTAGAGCTGCGAATGAGGCAATCACGGACGCAGGTTCGACGAGTTTGCGACAAGGAGCAGACACAGTGCAGCGCTGGCGTGGCTTGGAGGACATCCCCGAGGACTGGGGGCGCAGCGTGGTCACCATCGGTTCCTACGACGGGGTGCACCGCGGACACCAGCTGATCATCCGGCATGCCGTGGACCACGCCCGTGACCTGGGCGTTCCCTCCGTCGTCGTCACCTTCGACCCGCACCCCAGCGAGGTCGTGCGGCCCGGCAGCCATCCTCCGCTGCTCGCCCCGCACCACCGCCGCGCCGAACTGATGGCCGAGTTGGGCGTGGACGCCCTTCTCATCCTTCCGTTCACCAAGGAGTTCTCGAAGCTGTCGCCCGCCGACTTCGTGGCGAAGGTTCTCGTCGACAAGCTGCACGCGAAGGCGGTCGTGGAAGGTCCCAACTTCCGCTTCGGCCACAAGGCCGCCGGAAATGTCGACTTCCTGCGTGAGCAGGGCGAGACCTACGACTTCGAGGTCGAGGTCGTCGACCTGTACGTGACCGGTGAGGCGGGTGGCGGCGAGCCCTTCTCCTCGACCCTCACCCGGCGGCTCGTCGCCGAGGGCGATGTCGAGGGCGCGCGCGAGATCCTCGGGCGCCCGCACCGCGTCGAGGGCATCGTCGTACGCGGCGCCCAGCGCGGCCGTGAGCTCGGCTTCCCGACGGCGAACGTCGAGACCCTCCCGCACACCGCCATTCCCGCCGACGGTGTCTACGCGGGCTGGCTGCACGTCGCGGGCGAGGCGATGCCCGCCGCGATCTCCGTCGGCACGAACCCCCAGTTCGACGGCACCGAGCGCACCGTCGAGGCGTACGCCATCGACCGCGTGGGCCTCGACCTGTACGGCCTGCACGTCGCCGTCGACTTCCTCGCCTTCGTGCGCGGCCAGGCCAGGTTCGACTCCATCGAGTCGCTGCTGGTGGCCATCCGGGACGACGTGAAGCGGTCACGGGAACTGATCGAGGCGTACGAGGGGGAGTAGTTCTTCGTCGTACGTGAAGGTGTGCGGGAAGTCGTACGTCGATGGTGGCGGCCGGTGCCTTCAATGGCACCGGCCTTTTACGTAGCGACCCGCGCCCGCGCCCAATGGCACGCCACCTGCGTCGTGGCGCCCCCGCCGAGCACCTCCAGATCCTGGCCCCGGCACGCGTCCGCCACTCCCGCCCGCTCCGCCTCCCCGCTCGCCAGGATCTGACAGCGCGCGTGGAAACGGCAGCCGGAAGGGATACGGGACGGGTCCGGGGGCTCGCCGGTCAGTACCACAGGGTCGCCCGGGGCTTCCGGCAGAACGGACAACAGGGCCTGGGTGTACGGGTGTTGAGGTGCCGTCAGGACCTGCTCGACCTCGCCCGTCTCCACGATGCGGCCCAGGTACATCACCGCGACCCGGTCGGCGATGTTCCACGCCAGGCCCAGGTCATGGGTCACCACCAGGGCGGACAGGCCGAGTTCGGTACGCAGCCGCAGGAGGAGGGCGAGGATCTCGCCGCGTACCGAAGCGTCCAGGGAGGCCACCGGTTCGTCAGCGACGATGAGTTCGGGCTCCAGGACGAGGGCGCCCGCGATGACGACTCGCTGACGCTGGCCGCCGGACAGCTCGTGCGGGTAGCGGAGGAAGAAGCGTTCCGGTGGGCGAAGTCCCGCCCGGGAGAGGGCATCCGCGACCGCCGCCCGCTCGTCGCCGCCGTACCGGTGGATGCGGAGGCCCTCGGCGACCGCGTCGTACACCGTGTGACGGGGGTTGAGCGAGCCGCTCGGGTCCTGGAGGACCAGCTGGACGCGTTTGCGGTACGCCTTCAGCGCGCGTGAGGAGTAGTCGAGGGGCTTGCCGTCGAAGGTGACGCGGCCCCCGGTCGGTGGGACGAGACCGAGAAGCGAGCGCGCCAATGTCGTCTTGCCGCAGCCCGACTCGCCGACCAGCGCGACGATTTCGCCGCGCCGGATGTCGAGGTCGACCCCGTCGACGGCGCGGGCGGGATCGGCGCCGTGGCGTCCGGGGAAGGTGATGTGCAGGCCCTCGGCGCTGAGCAGCGGTGCTGTTGCCACGGGAGGTGTCCCAAGGGAAGTGGTCGTCATGGCGTGCTCCTCGCCGGTTCCGCCGCTACGGCCGTGTCCATGTGCACGCAGGCCGCCGACCGGCCCGCCCCCGCGTCCCGCAGCATCTGGTCCTCGGTCACGCAGGAGTCCAGGGCCACCGGGCACCGGGAGTGGAAGGTACAGCCGGACGGCAGCGCCGAAGGGTCCGGCGGATCGCCCGGCAGGCCGCGCGGCGCGAACCGGGAAGCCGTGTCGCCGATACGCGGGAAGGCGGCCGACAGAGCCTTGCCGTACGGGTGCCGGGCATCCTCGTAGACCTGCTGGGCCGGACCCTCCTCGACCACCCGGCCCGCGTACATCACCGCCAGCCGGTCGCAGGTGTCGGACAGGACGGCCAGATCGTGGCTAATCATGATGAGGCCCAACTCCTGCTCGGTGACGAGCTGTTGGATGAGGCGGAGGATCTGTGCCTGGATCATCACGTCGAGCGCGGTGGTCGGTTCGTCGGCGATGACGAGCCGGGGATCGCAGGCCAAGGCCATGGCGATCATGACGCGTTGGCGCTGGCCGCCGGAGAGCTCGTGCGGGTAGGCATCCGCGCGGGCGGCGGGAAGGCCCACGTGTTCGAGCAGTTCGCCGGTCTTCCGCTTCGCGCCCGCCGCGGTCGCCTTCTTGTGCAGCAGGATCGGCTCGGCGATCTGGTCGCCGACGCGGTGCACGGGGTTCAGTGAGTGCATGGCTCCCTGGAAGACGATCGAGGCGCCCGCCCAGCGGACCGCCCGCACCCGGCCCCACTTCATCGCCAGGACGTCCTCGCCGTCGAGCAGGATCTCGCCGGTCGTGCGCGTCCCGGCGGGCAGCAGCCGCAGCAGCGCCAGTGCGAGCGTGGACTTGCCGCAGCCCGACTCGCCCGCGATGCCGAGCTTCTGGCCCGCGTCGAGCGAGAGGTCCACACCGCGTACGGCGGCCGCCCCGCCCGCATAGGTCACTTCGAGATTCCGGACTTGGAGGAGCGTCAACGTGCCACCCCCAGCTTGGGGTTGAGGACCGATTCGACCGCGCGTCCGCACAGCGTGAACGCCAGCGCGACCCCCGCGATCGCGATACCCGGCGGCACCAGATACCACCACTTCCCGGCGCTGACCGCGCCCGCCTCCCGGGCGTCCTGGAGCAGTCCGCCCCACGACACGACCGTCGGATCGCCGAGCCCGAGGAACGCCAGCGTCGCCTCGGCGAGGATCGCGGAGGAGATGATCAGCGTCGTCTGGGCCAGCACCAGCGGCATCACATTGGGCAGCACATGGCGGGCCATGATGTGCCAGTGCCCGCCGCCGAGCGCCCTGGCCCGCTCGATGTACGGCCGCGACTCCACCGCCAGGGTCTGCGCGCGCACCAGCCGGGCCGTCGTCGGCCAGGTCGTGACACCGATCGCCAGGATGATCGTGCCGAGCGAACGGGACATCACGGTCGCCAGCGCGATCGCGAGGACGAGGGTCGGCATGACCAGGAACCAGTCCGTGATCCGCATCATGACGGTCGCGAACCAGCCCCGGAAGTGTCCCGCGGTGATCCCGATGAGCGCGCCGATCGCGACGGAGAGCACGGCGGCGAGCAGCCCGACGAGCAGCGACACACGCGCTCCCCAGACCACGAGCCCGAGCAGATTCCGCCCGAACTGGTCGGTCCCCAAAGGGAATTCGGCGCTCGGACTCTCCATCGGGCCGCCCGGCGCGTTCGTCACGCTCTGCACGTCGGAGCCGACGGTCAGCGGTGCGGTCAGCGCGACGAGCGCGAAGAGGCCGAGGGCGGCGAGCCCGAGGACGCCGGCGCGGTGGCTTCGGTACTGCTTCCAGAAGCGGGCGGCGGAGGCGCGGCGGCGCTGCCGGGCGAGCGTGCGCGGGCTCGCTGTCGCCACCTGCGGGGTTGCTTCGGTCGGCACCGGTCCGCCCGACTCTGTCGTGGTCATCGGGCCACCCGTGGATCCAGCAGCGGATAGATCAGATCGGCCAGCGTGTTCATCACGATCACCGCCGCCGCGAAGAAGAAGAACAGCCCCTGCACCAGGGGCAGATCGGGCACACTCAGCGCCTGGTAGAAGAGCCCGCCGAGGCCCGGCCAGGAGAAGACGGTCTCGACGAGGATGACGCCGGCGACGGTCCGGCCGAGGTTGATGAAGATCAGCGTCACGGTCGGCAGCAAGGCATTGGGTACGGCGTGGCGACGCCGTACCAGGTCGTCCCGCAGGCCCTTGGCCCGAGCCGTGGTCAGGTAGTCGCTGCCCATCTCGTCGAGCAGCGCCGAGCGCGTCACGAGCAGCGTCTGTCCGTACTCGACGGCGACCAGTGTCACCACCGGAAGGACGAGATGGTGGGCGACATCGACGACGTACGCGAGACCGGTCTCGCCGTTCCCCGACTCCATGCCGCCGGTCGGGAAGAGGCCGGGGATCGGGCCCATGCCCACCGAGAAGACGATGATCAGCAGCAGCCCGAGCCAGAAGGACGGGATGGAGTAAAGGGTGAGCGCCAGGCCGGTGTTGAGCCGGTCGCCGATCCCGCCGTTGCGCCACGCCGAGCGAGTACCGATGAAGATGCCGAGCGCCGTGAAGAGGACGAACGACGTGCCGGTGAGGAGCAGGGTGTTCGGGAGTGCCTCGGTGATCTTGTCGATGACGGGTGCCCGGAACTGGTACGACGTGCCGAGGTCACCGCTGAGCGCCTTGGCGCAGTAGTCCGTGAACTGCTCCCACAGCGGCAGGTCGAGACCGAACTCCTTCCGATAGTTGGCCAGTTGCTCCGCCGACACCTGGCGGCCGCCCGTCATGTACTTGACCGGGTCGCCCGGGATGAGCCGGAAGAGGAAGAAACTGGTGACGAGGACGGCGAGCAGCGAGACGGCGGCGCCGCCCAACTTGCCCGCCACATACCGTGGATAGGCGGTCCTGCTGCGCGCCCGCGGCCCGCGGACGGACGGCCCGGCCTCAGCCGGACCGCCGATCGCCGTGGCCGGCGAGGGTGTTGCTTCAGCGGTCATGGACTCTCACTCGGTGGGGGCTGCTCGCGGCTCGGTGGCTGGGTGCCCGTGGCTACTCGCGGTCTTCGGCTGTCGAGCGGCGTCGCATCGCGAAGAACGCCCCGACGCCCACGAGGACGACGACGCCCGCGACGATGCCGATGATGACCCCCGTCGACCCCGAACCGTCGGAGGACTCACCGGAGGAGGCCGCCGGAACCGCTGACCACCAGCTCCAGTAACCGTCCTGGCCGTAGATGTTGCCCGCGGCCTTCGGCATCGTCTCGATCGACGCGATCTGGTCGGTGCGGTAGGCCTCGACCGCGTTCGGGTACGCCATGACGTTCATGTACCCGGTGTCGTACAGCCGCGATTCCATCTGCTTGACGAGGTCCGCCCGTTTGGCGGTGTCGTACTCGGCGAGCTGCTGGTCGTACAGGTCGTCGAACTGCTTGTCGCAGATGAAGTTGTCCGTCGCACCGGTGTCCTTGGGAGTCGCCGGAAGCGCGTCGCAGGTCTGGATCGACAGAAGGAAGTCGGGGTCGGGGTTGGCCGACCAGCCGTCGAAGGCGATGTCGTAGGTGCCCGCCAGCCAGGGATCGGTCACGTTGTCCAGGCAGTTGAGGGTGACACCGATACCGAGCTCGCCCCACCACTCTTTCAGGTACTGTCCCACCGCCTTGTCGTTCGGGTCGGTGGCGTGGCACAGGACGCGGTAGTTGATCGGCTTGCCGTTCTTGCCGACCCGCTTGCCGTCCCCGTTCTTCTTGTAGCCCGCCTCGTCGAGGAGTCGGGCCGCCTCGGCCGGGTCGTACGACAGTTTCTGGCTCGCGGACGGCTCCCAGAAGTAGTCGGAGAAGCGGGGCGGGATGTAGCCGGCGCCTTCGACGGCGTGGCCCTGGAAGACCTTGTCGATGAGGGCCTTGCGGTCGACGGCCATGAACAGCGCCTGTCGCACCTGCTCGTCGAGCAGCGACTCGTGCCCGTCGCCGAACTTCTGACCGTTCTTGGCCTGAGCGCCCGGGTTGACGGCGAGCGCGTAGAAGCGGCGGCCCGGCGCATCGTTGACCTTGATGTTCTTCTGGGTCTCCAGGGTCGCCGCCTGAGCGGGCGTCAGACCGAAGGTGAAGGACACCTCGCCCTTCTGCAGGGCGGCGACGGCGGCGTCGTTGTCCTTGTAGTACTTGAAGACCAGCTCGTCGAACTTGGGGGAGCCGCGCCAGAAGCTCTTGTTGGCTTTGAGCCGCACGTAACTGTCGGCCTTGTAGTCGGTCAGGACGAACGGTCCGTTGCCGACGATCGGGAAGCTCTTGTCGTTGTTGAACTTCGAGAAGTCCCCGACCTTCTCCCAGACGTGCTTGGGCACGATCGGAACGTCGAGCGCGGTCATCGTGGCCTGCGGCTTCTTCAGTTCGATGACGAGCTCGGTGGGGCTGGGGGCCGTCACCTTCTTGAAGTTGGCGACGAAACTGCCGTTGGCGGTGGCCGCGCCGTCGTCGCTCATCATCTTGTTGAAGGTCCAGGCAGCGTCCTCGGCGGTGGCCTGCTCACCGTCCGACCACTCGGAGTCGGAGCGGATCGTGTAGGTCCAGGTGAGCTTGTCGGCCGAGGGCTCCCACTTGGTGGCGAGGCCGGGGACGGTGTGGTTGTCCGCGGGGTCGTAGTTGGTCAGGTACTCGTACATGAGCCGGTGAATGCTCGTACTGACCAGGCGGCTCGCCAGGAACGGGCTCAGTGAGTCGACGCTCTGCGCCACCGCGACGGTCAGGGTCTTCTTGCTCTCCTTGGCCTGGGCCTGCTGGGGCGCCGGGTTGAGGGGGGTCGCGAGACCGGCGGTGAGGGTGAAGGCCGCGGCTCCCGCGGCGGCGATGAGCCGCAGCCATCCGGCGCGTACGGCACGGCTGCCGTGCTGATCTTGTGTGTTCATGGGTCGGTGACCTCGCGTCATCGCTCGCACAGGGATGGCTTGTTGAACCGATGGAACTGATGGAACACGGTTGATCGGGGGACGCCGACGGGGGTTGATCTGTGTGTCTACCAGCGGCACTCTGCGAACGTCAACGGCGCATGAACCCCATGTGGCCTGCGGAAATAACGAGTTGACGCGGATTTTTCACTCATTGGTTCAGACCGCTGAAGCCCTCCAGGTGGGGGCCTGACGGGGCGAAACGCCTGCGGACACGCGAAGGGCCCGCACCGTACGGAGACGGTGCGGGCCCTGGCGGGAATCGGTCCCTCGAAAGGGCCCGATCGGGTTACTGCTGAGGTGGCGCCGGCGGCTGGAAGGGCCGGCCGGGCTGGGGCGGATACGGCTGCCCCTGATGCGGCGGATAAGGCTGCCCCGGCTGCTGGGGTTGCTGTGAGTACGGCTGTCCGGGCTGCGGTGGATAGGGCTGTGCGGGCTGGGGCTGCGGTGGGGCCTGCTCCGGTGCCGGCTGTCCGGGGTACGGCTGCCCCGGGTACTGCGGGCCAGGCCCTGGCTGGTACGGCTGGCCCGGGTACTGCTGGTCAGGCCCTGGCTGGTACTGCTGACCGGGCAGCGGCGGTGCGGCCACCGGCGGCGGGTTGCCGTCGGACGTCCAGAGCCCGTGCGACTGCTGGTGGCGCGCGATGTCCTCGGCGACCATCGCGGAGAGGTTGAAGTACGCCTCCCGTACCTTGGGCCGCATCATGTCGAGGTCGACCTCCGCGCCAGCGGCGAGGTGCTCGTCGAAGGGCACGGTGATGACGCCCCGGCACCGCGTCTCGAAATGGGAGACGATGTCTTCCACCTTGATCATCTTGCCGGTCTCCCGCACACCCGAGATGACGGTGATGGACCGCGAGACGAGATCCGCGTACCCGTGCGCCGAAAGCCAGTCCAGCGTCGTACTCGCGCTGCTCGCACCGTCGACCGACGGCGTCGAGATGATGATGAGCTGGTCGGCGAGGTCCAGCACACCGCGCATCGCGCTGTACAGCAGACCCGTGCCCGAGTCGGTCAGGATGATCGGGTACTGCTTGCCCAGTACGTCGATCGCGCGCCGGTAGTCCTCGTCGTTGAACGTGGTCGACACCGCCGGGTCGACGTCATTGGCGATGATCTCCAGGCCGGACGCGGCCTGGGACGTGAACCGCCGGATGTCCATGTACGAGTTGAGGTGCGGGATCGCCTGGACGAGGTCACGGATGGTGGCCCCGGTCTCGCGGCGCACGCGGCGCCCGAGCGTACCCGCGTCCGGGTTGGCGTCGATCGCGAGGATCTTGTCCTGCCGCTCGGTGGCGAGCGTCGAGCCGAGCGCGGTGGTCGTGGTCGTCTTGCCCACGCCGCCCTTGAGGCTGATGACGGCGATCCGGTAGCACGACAGCACCGGCGTACGGATCAGCTCCAGCTTCCGCTGGCGCTCCGCCTCCTCCTTCTTCCCACCGAGCTTGAACCGCGACGAGGCGGCAGCGGGGCGCCCGCTCTTGGCCTTCTGCTTCTTGTTGTTGAGCAGCCGGTCGGAGGAGAGCTCCACCGCCGCGGTGTAACCGAGCGGGGCAGCACCGGGGTTGACGGGCTGGCGCTGGTCGTGCTGCACGGGCTGAGGCCAGGCGGCTCCGACCCGCGGGTCGACAGGCGCGTGCGCCTGGGCGGCGGACGCGGCGGGCGCGGCGGGGGGACCCTGCGGGGGCTGAACGTCGTACTGCTGGGGTACGAGCGGTTGGCCCGGCTGCGGTTGGGGCTGCCCCTGCTGCGGGTACGGCGGGGCCGCTTGCGCCGGGGGGCGCGGATCGGCCGGGGGCGCGGGTTGGTGGGGGAAGCCGTAGCCGGCCTGGGGCGCGGGGGCGTTGGGCGCCTGCGGTGCGGTCGGCTGGTGCGGGAAGCCGTATCCCGGCTGCGGAACCGCGGGTGCTGCCTGGGGAGGGAAGCCGTAACCGGGCGCTGGGGCGGGCGGGTTGGGCGTGGGGGCGGGCGCCGCCGGAGCCGGCGCGGTGGTGCCGGGTTGTGGGAAGCCGTAGCTGCCTTGCGGGGTGGGACTCGGGGCCGGGACGCTGGGCTGCGGGAACCCGTAGCTTCCCTGCGGTTGCGGTTGCGGTTGCGGTTGCGGTTGCGGTTGAAGCTGGGGCTGTGGGTGGGGCGCCTGCGCAGGAGCGTCAGCCGCCGGAGACTGCGGTGGCACGACCGGGGACGGAACCTGCGGCGGCGCCGGCACCGGATGCCCGAAGGCGGGCGGGTACGCCGGTGCGGGCCCCTGCGTCGGGCCTGCGGAAACGGGCGCACCAGGGGTGGGCCACGCCGACGGCGCCGCGGGCCGGGGTACGGGCGGCTGTGGTTGGAACGGCTGACCCGGTGCCGGTGCCGGTGCGGGTGCCGGTGGTTGGAACGGCTGACCCGGTCCGGGCGCGGGTGGCTGCGCCCGCGGTGGTTCCTGTACCTGACCGGCGTCCGCCGCAGCGGGGGCCGTGGACGCGGGCCACTCCGCCGCGGGAGCGGGCGCCGCAGGCTGATAGGCGGGCGGCAACGGAGGCAGTCCGCCCTGCGGGAGCGGCGGCGGTGCCCACGCGGGAGGAGCGTCCTGCACGGCATCGGCCACACCAGGCCCGGCGAGAGGCGCTACTTCCTGGGGCGCTACTTCCTGAGACTCCGCGTCCTGGGGCTCCGTGGCCTGGGCTTCCGTGGCCTGGGCTTCCGTGGCCTGCGGCCGCGCATCCTGGGGGGTGGTGTCGTGCTGTTCGGCACTCGTCGAGTCGGGGTTCTGTGGCGAGTCGTCGCCGGCCGAGTCGGTCACCGCATCGCCGTCGTCCGTGGCACGCAGATCCACGACCTCTGCGATCTGAGCGACGATCGCCTTGTCGGGCGTATCACCCACATCGACGGAGGCCCCGACCTCGACCTCTGCTCCTCCATCGATCTCTGCTCCGCCGTCGTCTGTGTGTACGTCGTCGGCGCTGTGCCCCACTGCCGTGGAGGATGCCTCCACGGACGCAGACGCGGACGCGGACCCGGACTCCGCCTCCGGTTCGACCACGGGCGGGACCGCGGTCTCGGGTTTGGCGGCGGCCTCAGCCGAGCCCCCTGTCACTCCCGAAGCCGCGGCGGCAGCCGCACGCTCGGTGAATTCACGTTTCAGGGCCACAGAGGAGATCCGCATGGTGGCGCCACTCTCAAGATCCCCGTTCCTGGACTCGGCCTCCACCTCGCCTTCCCCGGACGGAGGGAGGACAGGCGGGGCTGGGACAGGAACTGGAGCGGGAGCCGGAGGAGCGGCAGGTGCATGCGACCCCTGGGACTGGAACCCGCTCACGGCAAAGCTCGGCAGAGCCGTCGGCCCAGCGGCGTGCGTCCCGGGCACCGCGGTCGGAGCACTCGGCTCGACCGCCTCCGGCTCGAACCCAGGGCTCACCGGCAGCGTGGGCACGGCGAAGGGACTCCCGACCGGCGGCAGCGTGGGCACGGCGAAGGGACTCCCGACCGGCGGAGCCGAAGCCACCGAGTCTGTCTCTGTCTCTGTCTCTGTTTCTGCGTCGGCCTCCGACCCGGTTTCCTCTTCCGGCACGGAGGATGTCACCCCTGAACCCACCGATGCGTTTTGCGTGTACCAGGCCGGCGCTGCGTAGTCGATGGTGAACTCGCCCGTCGTCTCGACGGCGGACTCCGCGTCGGAGTGGTCATCGCCGGGCGTGGCCCAGCCCCCGCGGATGCCGTCCCGATCGCTGTTCACAATTCCTCCTGGTGTGGTCGAGCACCCTCATGCGGTGCCGGGGCGACCGTCTCTTGTCGTGCGAAGCCGTCCGAGGTCGTCCCGTCCGCCCGGCTCCCCTGCGTGTGGTCGGCCGTGCACGGGTTCTGGCGGCGGCGCCCGGCCCCAGCCTAATCACCACAACCGTCAATACGGCAGGCCCGTCCATGCCACCTCCGCCGCCCCTACCGAGCACCCTGCCCACAGGTGGCCCGGATGTCCTCTCCAGCGATGAACAAATCGGGAGTTAATGGTGAACGAGTTCAGCGAAGTGTCGTACCAATACGCATGTACGCCCCATTTCTCCCGAATCGTTGTTCCGTGTCAGTCCATCCTGCGTGGCGTACCCAACAATCCGGTCTCGGCGTCCGTGGGCCGAGTCATCACGTACTGCCGGTCGCGGTCGGTACACCAGAGGGTGACGCCGTCGGCGAGCGTGGGCAGCGACTCCGTGTCCTCCCGCGGCAACCCCAGCGTGCGGCCCATCTCCGCGGCCTCGTCCGGCGAGATTCGCTGAAGGCCTACGAGCCGGGCCTGGCGGACGAGGCGGGGGGCCACCGGGCTCAGATAGGGCAGCAGTGTCAGCACCGACTGCCACGGACCCGACACCACCCGCCCACGAGGGGGCCGCATGCCGCAGTCGCGTACCACCAGCACCGGATTCCCTGCCGACGCACCCTGCGGCGGCACCTTGCCCACGTCGTACACGGCCATGCCGTTATGCCCGCCGCCCATGGCGTGCATCATCTGTGTCCAGGCCTGAGCCCGGCCGGTTTCCACGGCGACGCGCGCACCCGTAGCCGCCGCTCGGAGGGCGAGTACCTGCGCGGTCCACAGTCCGCCGATCAGGACGATGTCGTACGGAGTCGGCCTGTTGAGCCCCAGCACCGCAGGCTGCCCCTCCTCGTCCAGACCGATCACGACGCCGTCGTCGCCGATGGGCAGCGCGAGGGAGTCCACCTGCTCCACCGTCAACGCATGTCGCTCGTGCCGGGGCCCGATCAGCCCGAATCCGCTGCGAACCCGGCTGCGGGGCCGCGCCACGACGGACGGCTCAGGCTCACCTGATGCCCCGTAGCCATGGGGCTCACCTGATGTCCCGTACCCATGGGATACGCCGTACCCGGCGTACGGTGCCGGCCCGTCGGCCGTCCCAGAGGTCATGGCCATTACCGGGCACCCCCAAGTGGCAGAGTGGCGAGCACACCGGGCAGTTGCTGACGGTCGAGCCGGGCGAGCCCCGCGCCGGCCTGGCGCGCGGCCAGCTCCAGAGCGCGCCGCGCGGCGCCCAGCTCGTCGGCGCTGTGTCCGGTCACCCGCATGTGCCCGGTGAGCGACACCTCCTGCCGCTGGCCGTGCCCCAAGGTGAGACTGAAGGTCGTGGACAGTGCCGGAACAGCGGTCAGCAGTGCGACGAGCTGGGGCAACGAGGGCTTCTGGCCGCCGAGTTCGGGCCATCGCCGCACCCAGTACGTCGTATGCCTGCGGTCGTCGCAGCGCCAGCTCCGGCTCGATTCCTCGGTCCGTCGTACGGGGGCACCGGTCCGCCCGGCCTCCGCGGTCACCAGGGGATTGGCGCAGACCGACGTGGCAACGGCCGCGGTCAGCTCTTCCTCGTTGAGCACGGCCGCCCGGAATCCGGCCCCGGCGAGCCTGCTCGCGAGGTGGTCGGCAGTGCGCACGACACACTTCTGCGCCCCGACGAGCCCGCCCCCGCGCGCGGCCACGGCATCCGCGCACAACTCCGGATCGAGCTTCAGCGCGATCCAGGTGATGCGGACCGCCGGAGCCCCGGTCTGTGCCTGGAGCGGTGCGTAGTTGGAGACGGCAACGGACTGCTGTGGCAGATGCAGTGCAGGTGCGGGCTGCGTGTGCAGCACGATCTGCGCCGACTCCAGCCGGATACCGTCCACTTCGAGCGCGTCACGCACCAGCCCCAACGGAAGCGGCTGCCGACTCCGCTCAGCACGCAACGCCGTCGAGTCGGCCTCCACCTGCAACACGGCGGTCACGAACGTCCCGTCCCCGATGACCCCCACGGGCCGCCGGTTCCGACCTCCGAACGCGTACGTCCGCAGGTTCGGGGCACACTCCACGGCGGGCGCGAGCCCCGGCTCCGTGCCGGGGTCTATCGGCGAACTCGCGGCCCGGCGCTGCCTCGTACGCAACGCCAGTGCCGTACCCAGCCATTCGGGCAGGGAGCGGCCTCGGCGGCGTACCACCGCGAGAAACAGGAGCGCGACGGCGACCATGGCCGCCGGCACCAGCGCCAGGGGATCGACGATCCATCCGACGAGCAACGTGGCGGCCGCGACCTCCAGAAGAACCATTCGTTGCAGCCGGAACGACCCTGACCGCCCGGGACGTGCCTTGAGGTGAACCGCCCCCGTCTGCCTCGGTGGCTGTGCGCGCGCGGCGGGCCGATGCGGCTCTGGTGTCGCGGAGCCCTGCACCCGCGACCGGCCACGCGACTCGGCACGCGCTCCGGAAGCTGTCACTTCTTCCCCCGTTTACTCATAACTCGCCAGAACTACGAAGCCACACGGGGCTTTTGAAGGCCCAAGCACCCTACCCGGTCCACAAGTCCCCTCCATCACCAGGCATAGTAAGGGGCTGTTCCGACAACGGAGGGCGGGGACGACCACCCCCGGCGTCGTACACGCAACACGGGGAGAAACAGACGCACATGGCATCTCGGCGGGACCAGCTCAACGCCTACACCTTCGCGAAGCGCCGGCTGCTCGCGTCCTTCGTCCAGTCGTCGCCCGACGCCTCGGACGAAGGGGCGCCGCGCCCGTTGCGCGGTGTGGTTCCCGGAATCATCGTCGGCGTGGTCATCATGGCCGCCTTCGGGGCGTGGGGAATGTTCAAACCGACCGCACCTGAGGGGTGGGACACCGTTGGAGAGAAGGTGATCGTCGCCAGCGACTCCACCACCAGGTACGTGATCCTCAAGACCGACGGCAAGGTCCAGCTGCACCCGGTCCTCAACATGGCGTCCGCGAAACTCCTCCTCAACACGGGAGAAGGCGAGGTCGTCACCGTCGACGAGTCCATCCTCGACACGGGCACCATCCCGCGCGGCGTCACCATCGGCATCCCCTACGCCCCCGACCGCCTGCCCGACGCCTCCGAAGCGGGCTCCGCGAAGCGCTGGGCCGTCTGCGAGCGCCCGAGCGCGGGCGGCGGATCCATCCAGAAGGCCACGTTCGTCCTCGCGTCGCGCGACATGGGCAAGACGGAGGGCACCGAGCGACTGAGCGGCGGCGAGCTGATGTACGTCGTCGGCCCGGACAAGACCCGCTACATCGTGGACGCGCAGGGCACCGCGTACGAGGTCGACGCGGACGACGAGCTGCTGCTGCGCACTCTCGTCCGCTCCGGCCGTGAACCCCAGAGCGTGTCCCAGGAGTGGCTGGACACTCTCCACACGGGTGACCCCATCACCTTCCCGGAGATCGAGGGGGAGGTCGGCGCCGCCGCCGGGATCGACAGCAGCCTGCCCGACGAGGCGAACGTGGTGGGCATGGTCCTCAGGGCTCCGAACGGCGACACCGACCAGTACTACGTCGTCGAGCCGGGCAAGGTCGTCCCCGTCTCCGACTTCACCGCCGAGCTGCTCCTCAACAGCAAGGACCTGGTCAGCCTCGGCCAGGCCAGCCATCCCCTCGAGGTCAGCGCGGGAGCTTTCGTACCCGACACGGCCGAGTTCGCCGCCGACCGCGACTGGCCGAGCCAGGCGCCCAAGCCGGTCAACGACGCGGGCACCTCGGACGGCAGCCGCAACACCGTCTGCAACGTTCTGCGCGACGTCGACGCGGACAACGGCGCGACCACGCTGAGCACTTGGGCGGGCACGACCTTCCCGACGACCCTCCCGACAGGCTCGTCCAGCGCGTACGTCACCCCCGGCTCCGGTCAGCTCTACCGCCAGTTCCAGGGCGAGGAGACCGAGGCGGGCGGAGTGTTCCTGGTCACCGACACCGGCCTGCGCTACGCGATGCAGTCCAACGACGACAGCGCCACGGACGACGCGGGCATCGGCACCACGGCGAAGGAACAGGAGCAGCTCCAGCAGGAGGCCGAACTCGCCCAGACCCGGCTGGGCTACTCGGACGTGGACCCGGCCCCCTTCCCTCTCGAATGGTCCTCGTTCCTGTCGACGGGGCCCCGACTGTCCGCGTCCGCGGCGCGCCAGCCGCAGGGTTCGTAGGAAAGGAGCCGGTCATGTCGTACGTGCCTTCCACCGGACGGCCTTTTCGTTGCGCGGCTCTGACCGCCGCGACGCTGATCGTCTCCACCGTCACTCTCACTGTCATCGCCGTACCACCCGCGACCGCTGACTCCTCCACCGACGAGTGCACGTTCCCGAACGAGAAGTACGCGGGCACCCCTTGGGCCCTACAGCGCGTTCTCCTGGACGAACTGTGGCGTCAGTCCAAGGGCAAGGGCGTCCGCGTCGCGGTGATCGACACGGGCGTCGACGTGCAGAACCCGCAACTCACCGACGCGGTGGACACGGACGCGGGCGGCAACTACCTCCCGGAGAACCTGAAGGACGACAACGGCGACCCGATCGAGCGAGGCAAGGAGAACGGCACGACGGACACAGTCGGCCACGGCACGCGTGTGGCGGGCATCATCGCGGCCCGCCCCGCAGAGGGGACCGGATTCGTGGGCCTGGCCCCCGAGGCCACGATCATTCCGCTCCAGCAGAACGACGCCGAGGGCCACGGCACCGCTGAGACGCTGGCCGACGCCATCAGCCACGCGATCCGGGCAGGGGCCGACGTCATCAACATCTCCCAGGACACGTCGAACGCGGTGAAGCCCGACCCCGTGTTGAAACAGGCGGTGGACGAGGCACTGGCCAACGAGATCGTCGTGGTGGCCTCGGCGGGCAACGACGGTCTCGGCGGCAACGTCAAACAGACGTACCCGGCTTCCTACGACGGCGTCCTCGCGGTAGCGGCCTCGGACCGCAACAACGAACGTGCTTCCTTCTCCCAGTCCGGCGAGTTCGTGGACGTGGCGGCCCCGGGCGTCGACATGATCTCGACGGTCCCCGCGGGCGGCCACTGCTCGGACAACGGCACGAGCTTCTCAGCCCCGTACGTCGCCGGAGTCGCCGCCCTGCTCAAGGCCGAGCACCAGGACTGGACCGGCCGGCAGATCGTCGCCCAGATCGAGCAGACCGCGGAGCGTTCCATCGCAGGCCACGACCGCCTGGTCGGCTGGGGCGTTGTCGACCCGGTCCGCGCACTGACGGAGGACGATCAGCCGATCGAGTCCCCGAGTCCCCAGGAAGGCCTGTCGAAGGCGGAGGCTCCGACCCCGGCGAAATTCGAACTGGGGGAGACCGCGGACGAACGCAACGCCCGGCTGGCGACATATGTGGCCGTGGGGGCGGCGGTGCTGGTGGCGGGACTCGGCGGGGCGGCTGTGGCGATTCGGGATGCTCGACGAGGGAGGCGGAGCGCGGGGGTGGCGTGAGGGGGGACTGTGACGGGGGAGCAGGTACCGGGATGTGGATGTGGATGCGGACGTGGATTTGTAGTTGCAAGCATTCTCGAGGGGCGCGCTTGGCAGCCCAAGGGCCACCAAGCGATCGAGACTCCGCCACAACTGCCCACGATTACCGGCCAAATGGCCGGTCCTGGCGCAATGGTTCTCGAATCCGGTGGACCTTGACAGTTCTGTAACTGGCCGAGCGTAAAGCTCGGTTGGCCAGGATTTGCACAGTGGCTAGAGTGGTCAGTGAGTGGGGTGGAACCTGCGTCCTACGCCCACTCGACAGCGGGACAAACGGGGAACGGGGAAGGGGACGCTGCGTGCTTCCTGCAGACATGGGCGGAAGTGGGAGCGCTGGCCTGAAGCTTGGCCTGGAGGCGCTCACAACTTTCAAGAAGCGTGTGGACACGGTGCTCTCGAACTTCGAGGGTTCGCCCGGCAGTTCGTCAAAGGTCGCGGCCCACGCCCTCACTGAGGCTTCCTTTTGCGGCACAGGTCGGTTCGGCGAGGCGAAGGGCCTCCACGCGGAGTACGAACGCGTCCACGAGCGCCTCACCTCGCTCTCCAAGTCGCTGGGCCTGCAGATGGAGGCCCTCTGGATCGCCGTTCACGGCGCGGACATCGGCTTCGACAATCTCGAAGAGGATCTCCGGAAGCGGTTCTACGAGATCCAGACCGAGATCAGCCGCGAGCAGACCGCGGCTGAGCGTGACAAGGCCGTGGCGGTGGGCGGGGAGAGCGGCTCGCCCGAGCCGGAGAGCTCCAACAACGAGCAGTACGAGGGTGGGTACTGATGGCTGACGACAAGGCGCAGCAGGCACCGCATCAGACGGACCTCGAGCAGGTCGCCCAGCAGGTCGGCGCGGTCGATGTGACCACTGCCGCCTCCGAGATGCTGAACAACACCTTCCTCGGTAGCGGCGCCCGCTTCTTCGGCAAGAGCAACTTCGAGGGCCACCGCCTGAACGACATGATCGACATGGTGGAGTCCGCGAACCCGGAGCATCTGGAGTCGGCGGGCCAGGCCCTGTGGGACGCTCGGGACGCCATCAACGAAGCCGCCGAGGAGCTCAGCGGCCACATCGGCCGCGTCGACTGGGAGGGCGAGGCCGGCGAAGCGTTCCGGGACTGGGGCGCCAAGCTCGTCAACCACGCCATCGAACTCGCCACCTTCGCCGAAACCGCGGGCACCCAGATCACAGCGGCGGGTACGGGCCTGGCATCCGTACGCAATTCCATGCCGCCCCGCGACGCCCGGCTCAACCCCAAGACCGTCGCCGACATCCCGTCACCCGCCCGCGTCGAGGTCAACGACGAGTACACGGCGGCGGTGCGGGTGGAGGGCCACCGACAAGAGGCGATCAACCAGATGAACCGGTTGTCGTCGTTCTACGCGGTGTCGGAGCAGACGCTGGCGGCGCAGAGTGTGCCGGTGTTTGAGCCTATGCCTGGGGTGGGGGTGCCTCACCCGACCCCGTCACTTGGCGAGGGTGGAGAGACGACCAGGGAGGCAGGGCGCGCCTCCTTTGTAGCCCTGCCGCAGTCGGGAACTGCGCCTCAACATTCTGTGGAGAATGCGGTGAGCGGCTCCCGGTCGGAGGGCATTCCGTCGTCCGGCAAGGAGCTGGACGGTTCTGTAACGTACCCAGCCCGGAGTATCGGTACAGAGATCGACAGCGTAGGCGCGCTGCCACAGGAGACCGTGAGGCAGGCGTCCGGAGCGCCAACGTCGGTGCCAGGTTCAAGTGGAGCCGCTGGGGGGACGGTTCCTCCCTTCACCGGCGGCTCAGTTCCTCCCGCTTTCGGAGGACAGGCCGGACGTACGTCGGGGTTTGGCGGATCGACCGGCAGTAGGACTCCGGCCTCGGTGCAGGGGCGCGCGGCTACTCCTGGCGGCGCCTCCCGCGGTCCAACGGGTCAGGTGGGACGTGCTTCCACGACAGGTCAGACGGGCGCCCATGGTGCGACCACGGCTGCCGCTAAGGCTCCGATGGGCCGGAGTGTCTCCGGCGGCATGCCCAGGACCGGTGGTCCGGCAGTTGGACGCCCTGGGGGCGCACCAAGCGGACGTGTAGCTGGTGCGGGTGCCACAGGCGCCGGACGTACCGGTGGCATTGTCGGTGGGAAGCCCACCACGGGGACCACGCCTGGCGCGACCGGTTCTAAAGTGCCGCGCGGTACCGTCGTTGGCCGCGAGGGTGTAGCCGGTCCACGCACCACGGCGGGCGAAAGGATCGTTCAGCGTGGGGTGATCGGGGCTCCCACCCATGGCACGGGTTCAGGGCAGACGCCGCGCCGATCCGCAAGTAATCCTGACGGTGTCGTCGGTGCCCCCAAGGGGCGAGTCTCCGGAGCGCGAAACAGTGGACCCACGTCCGGTGGCACCGGTCTTGTGCGGGGCCCGCAAGGCAAACAAGGTTCGGATTCCGAAGAGGGAAAAGGCGCGTCGCACCGCGATCAATCGACGGAAGGCGACATGTGTTCGCCTCGTAGTAGGCGGGACGATGTGCCGCCAGCGACCGACTGACCGTATACGAGCGAGGACGTACAGAGGCATGTTGTCAAGGATCGGCCGACGCGGCATGTGGACTGCGCCCCTCTCCGGGCGTATCGGGCGACGGGTATCCACCGTCGGTTCAGCGCTTGGTGCTTTGGCTGTTCTGTCGGTGGGTCTGGCCCCGGGCGCAGCAGCCGACGACGTCCAGTCGCAGCAGTGGTACCTGTCGGCGATGCGAGCCGACGAGATGTGGAAGGTGAGTACCGGAGAGGGTGTGAAGGTGGCCGTTATCGACTCGGGTGTCAATCCTGATACGCCGTCCCTGCAAGGCCAGGTACTTGTCGACGAGGTGCCGAAGACTGTCGCGTACCACCCCACCGAGGACTACGACGGCCACGGAACATCCATGGCTGAACTGATCGCCGGTACGGGTGCCGGTGGCGGCTTGAAAGGCCTTGCTCCGGGAGCGGAGATCGTGCCTTACCGTATTGCGTTCGGCGACCTGAAGGATGAGACCGAGATAGAGAACGCTCCGATCCCGGCAGAGGCGATCAGGGCTGCCGCCGACACGGACGCCAAGATCATCAGCATGTCCTTCGGTAATCCTTACTTCGACCCTGATGAGGAAGCGGCGATCAAATACGCCCAGTCCAAGGGAAAGTTGATGTTCGCCAGTGTTGGTAACGAGGCGGAGACGAAGAACTTCATCGGATATCCAGCCGCATACAAGTATGTCGTTGGTGTCGCTGCATCAGACGAGTCCGGAAAGGTCGGGGAGTTCTCGGAGCACGGCAACTACGTTGACTTGGCGGCACCGGGCCTTGACGTCCCTATTTGGTGCGACGCGACGTTCCGCTCGTACTGCGACGGAGAGGGGACGAGCATGGCAACCGCCATCGCCTCCGCCTCCGCCGCCCTCATCTGGTCCGCCCACCCCGACTGGACGGCCAACCAGGTCCTCGGCAGCCTGATCGACACGGCGGGCCGCGACTGGCCGGAGAACAAGCCCAGCATCTACCTCGGTTACGGCCTGGTGCGCCCGCGCATGGTGTTGGCGGACAGCGACATCAACCCCGGGCCGGCCGACACGGACCCCCTCAGCTACCAAAACGGAACGGGCATCACAGGAGCCTCGCCTTCCGCTTCTGCCTCAACCTCGTCACAGCCCCCGAAATCCACGTCAGGCGGCCAGACTTCAGCCGCAGGACCAAGCTCTGAGTCGTCCGGCAACACCATGTTGTGGTCGGCCCTCGGCGCCGCGGCGGCCGTGGCGGTGATCGGAGGCGCCGGCTACGCCGTGCTCCGTTCGCGCCGCAGCAGTTGACGGATATTTCCCCAGCGCCCCCACAGCACAGCCCCTTGCGCCGAGAAGGCAGGTTTCGTCTCGTGCGTCAGACCGGACGTGAGCACGCACGCTCTCACGACGACAGCAAAGGAAGGGAAGCCCAGACATGGCACAACGCCAGCGGGTAGATGACAACGACCTGATCCTTCTCGAGAAGGACATCCTGCAGAGGTTCGAGAACATCAAGGGGCAACTCCAGGCCCTGCAGGGGACGATCGACGGTCTCGAAGGGCACTGGAAGGGCATCGGTGCCGGTGCGTTCAACGTGAAGCAGACGGAGATCAACGAGCGCATGGTCAGGATCGGCAACCTCCTCGTGAAGTTCCTGGAAGCCATGAGCGCCACGCGGAAGATCAAGGACGGAAGCGAGGACGAGGTCCGTGCTCAGGTCCAGAGCATCGACGTGAACCTCGGCGGCTCGACCTCGGCCCTCAGCGGCTACTGAGAGAGCCGGTCTCCGGACCTCCGCCAACCAGTCGAAAACTTCAAGGAGACAGGGACACCATGGGCGTCAACAACCCCGGCGAGCTTTCAGTTACGTACGACGGCCTCGACGTGACGGCCACCACGCTCGCGAACCAGGCCAAGAAGCTCGAAGAGGACCTCGAAGCCATCCAGCAGAAGGTGGCCAGCGTCGCCGGCCTGTGGGAGGGCGAAGCGCACACGGCCTACGCCCAGCAGCAGGCCGCCTGGGACAAGGAAGCCAAGGGCATCCACGACGCCCTCGTCGCGATTGCGCGTGTGGTGCATCAAGCGGGCGGCGACTACATGGGCGGCGACAAGAAGGCCGCCAGCTACTACCTGTAAGGCTCGACAGCGCGGATGACGGGGTGGGCACGCACGGGAGGTGCCCACCCTTCTCCGTGACACCGAAGTAGTCGATGGTTAGATCGACTCGCACCGCGACCTTGTCCAGTCTCAGGTGTACCTGTCCACGTTGGATGTCACCGATCCGCGCAAGCGTGCGGTGATCCGCCTGGTCCGGACAGCCACCGCGTCCCAACACCACAACACCCTGACGTCCTGCATGACTTCCAGGACTTCGTACGCACAGTTCGCCCGGACACCGGCGCGGTTCCGTAGCGCGTAACGCTCGCCAGCGGTCACCTTTGCACCGGTTCCCCAGCCCCTCATAGGTTGACGTCATGGGAATCTTCGACAAACTGACCGGCACCAAGTATCCCGAGGACGGTGTCGCTCCACGCTCGGCTGTGGAGGTGCGGACAGCCCTTCTTGGTGTCAACCGGCCCGATGCCCCGTACATCATTCGCGGCGGCGCCGCAGAGGGTGCCGACCTGGTGGCGGAGTGGCGGGTGGCGGAGCCTGCCTGGCAAGCCATCTTTACCAAGTCGCAGTTGACTCGCGCCATCCGGATCCGGATGCGCCTCGTCCAGGAGAGCCATGAGGTGCGCGCCCTTGAGGAAGGGCGAGAGGTCACGCGGGTCGGGAATCCGCCGAGGCTCGAGATTTCGAAGGCGTTCTCGCGTGGCCCGGGCAGAACTGTCTCCCGGCGCTACGCGATCAACCGCGGGGACAGCGGCGGCCTCGAAGCGACGGAGACTTTCCACTTCGACAGCGCGGAGCTGCGTAACTCCCTGCAGGACGCCGTCCTCGAGTCGGGCTGGATCTGGCGAGGAGTGGTCTTCGGTAAACCGTGAGGTTGACGAGACCCTGACTCACCGCCTTGGCGCGCGACGTCCCCCACTGTTTGCCTGGACACAGTTCAAACGCCGCCGACTTGAGGCAGGCGCCTGGACAACTACCTGGGATGCGATGCCGCCGCGTTGCGGGCGAATAAACGCCTCCGTGCCTGTGCGTCCGTTCAGTTGGGAAGATGTCCCGCTGCTACCGCCCCAGTGAACAGCTCCCAGGCCTCGTGCCCCACCGAGGTCCATGGCAACTCCGGGTCCTTGGAGTCGCGTACGGCTATGAGGGAGCCGTTCTTGGCGATCTCGACGCAGGCGTTGCCCGATGCCTCTGAGTATGAGGACTTGAGCCACTTCAACTCGGACAAAGGGGATCCCTCTTACAGTTCTCCGGCGATTTCGAGGATGAGGTCCCTCGACTCACTCGGATTCAACGCCACCTGTTCGACCAAGTCCAGCCGTCGGCGGAAGTTGGCCAGTTGGGTAGGCGAGTCGAAGAAGACCGCGCCGATCGGAGAGTCCACCTCGACCGTGTCGAGATGAGGGCTGGCGGCGGAGACGTACATCATCGTGTCGCCGGCCATGGGGAAACCCTCGGCGGTGAACGGGATCACGAGCAGGCTGACGTTCGGGCGTTCACTCTCTTCGATCAGGCGTTTCAGCTGGGCTTTGGCCACTTGGCGGCCTCCTGTCCGCAGCCGGAGCGCGGCTTCGTGGATCAAGCCCACGTACGGTACGCCCGGAACGCCAGCCACCACAGCGTGCCGGGCGAGGCGGTGGGCGACCCTCAACTCGACTTCCAGCCGTGGTAGCGCCGGTACGAACAGGTCGAACAGAGCTCGTGCGTGATCTTCTGTCTGGAAGACACCGGGAATGTGAGCAGTCTGGAGCGTACGCAAGCCTGCTGCGTGGTGTTCGAGTTCCGCAACGTCCAGGAAGTCCGGGGGGATCTTTCCCCGGTACTCATCCCACCAGCCCTTCGAACGGCCTCCGGTCATAGAGGCGAGGGCATCGATCAGTCCGGAGTCGTCGCACTCGTAGATGCTCGCCAACCGACGGAGCCGCTCTTCGCTGATGCCGAATCGTCCTGACTCGATGTTGGAGATCATGGTGCGGTCCGCGCCGAGTCGCTCCGCGGCGACGGGTGCGGACATGCCGACAGCCTCGCGTAGCCGCCGAAGCTCTGCACCGAATCGCCGTTGGCGGACCGTGGGGATGTGCCGTGGTGCCATGTGTCAACTCCTCGCTAGCGCGCACAGTTTGCCGATCGTGAGAGGAGAGCGTCCAGCGGAATCGTAAAAGAGACCCGTTTTAATGAAGTTGGTAGCACGTGTTTTAGTTTCACGGCTAGCGTGTGACCCAGGACACTGCCAACTCCCCAGCGAGGTGCACGATGGATGCTTTGACCTCCTCCGCTCCCGGACCCTTCGACGCGACCCCCACCCGAGTCGGCTGGGACGCCTCCGTACTCGACCCCCACCGCCCCATCGCCGAAGCCAGGCATCGCACCCGTGTATGGGTCCAACAGCACTGGAAACTGCCCCAGTTGGCGGACCCGGTCGAGCTGGCCGTAGCAGAGCTGTGCACGAATGCCGTACGGCACGGGGGCGGGCTGGCAGGCTTGGAGCTGATCCTGGGCACATCCCACCACTTCGCGCCGCCCGTGCTGCGAGTGCTGGTGATCGACCGAGCCCCGGGTCAGGCGCCCGAACTGGTAGGCGGAGACAACCCGTTCAGCGAGAGCGGACGCGGACTGCACCTGGTCGCGGCACTGTCCCGCCGATGGGGATGGCACCGTACGGGCTTCGACGAGAAACAGGTCTGGTGCACGTTCGCCATCGCGCACCGCGCGCCCGGAGATTGACGGGTCCTCGAACTGTGTCTTCGCACTTGAGCGGTGAGCCGGGGAATTACCCGCGAACGCTGGCCGTTCCCGCCCCTCAACCGCTCCCGGGGCGGGCTGCTGTCACCCGGCGAGCTTGGACGTCGCATCGCACTTTGCCCTGACGTAGGCATACGTGGCTGCACTATTCGCCAACTCGATCAGCTCTGCCCGCTTCGCGGCATCACTGGCATCTCCTGCTCGCTTCAGCTGAACGACGACGCTTAAGTGACGGTTGCCGCCTTGTGATGCGCACGGAAAGTAGATTGCAGCGACCTTGCCCGACGCGACGGCCTTGTCTCCGGAGGCGATCGGCACGAGCGATGACGCGGAATCGTACTGCTCAACCACATCCTTCACCCACTGGTCTGTGTTGTCGTACTCAAGCAATTCCGCCCCTGCCCAGACGAGTTGTTCGCCGTCCCCGTAGACAAAACAGTCAGTTCGGTAGGAGCTGTCCATGTAGTCGGTGCGAAGGTCCGACGCGCCGACACCGAACGAGTACGAGGATTTGTCGGGCAGAACATCTTTCAGTGCGGCTACAACGTGCGATCGGTTGCCGAGTGACGCGCACACATCGGATGCCTCGATCTCCCCAGTCTTCTTGAACGGCGGGAGTTCGAAGGTGTAGGCCGCCGTCGTGAACAACCCCAGCACTGAGATGACGCCGACGATGAGAAGGAGCTTGGTTCGCTTAGGGGTCAAGTATTCCGTTTCCAGCTGACGATGAATGCCCTTGCGTCGAGGTATCTGTGGACCTTCTTCGCGGCTATTTCGAGCAGCGTGTACGTGGAGTCCGAAGCGTCCCGGAATCACTCACCGTTGCGTAAATTACCTCGCGTGAGCTGTCCTTCATGAAGGTTTCGGTGATAGTGCTGATGATCTCGCCAGCGATTGTGCCTGCCACGTCGCCGGTGTTGGTGCCCGCTGGCCTTCTTCCTGTCGGGAGAAGCAGTTCGCGGGCAGACGAAGGCAAAGCTGCTTCGCGTAGCGGCGGAGAAATGACATACCCCCCTTCCCCTCTGGCGATCCAGGAGAGCGGGTTGGTGTCGAGGTTGCAAGTGTGGCAATTCACAGTGCCACTGAGCGAAGGCAGTTGGTCATTAAGCGCACGCGCTGGATTCCTCAAGTGCCTCGGTGTAGGCCGTGATTAGCTTCTTCATCGCATGCGAATTATCCCGATCGGCGGCGAACACCTGAATCACGGAATACAGATCCTGCTCTGGATGCTCCGTTGATGTGCAGGACTTCGTTTTTCCTACTCCGCCCGTGCCGGAATAGAGATAGCGATTATCATCGGACACCTGGCCGTTGTCCATCTGGGCGTATCCACTGGCAACGGTGGCAGCGCTTTCGCCATTGCTCCACCACGTCTGACTCTGCCGAACTGCGACATTGTCGTCAATGATCACATCGCAACGTTTCGTCCCACCGTTGGGAGATGCGGACTTCACCGTGATGGAATCACCTCCTGGCAGGAAGGGGTCAAGCAGCTTGGGGTCCAGGGAAATGCTGCACAGCGTACTGGGAACCGTGTACAACTTCTCTCCGTCTCCCCCCCCACTGGAGCATGCGGATACGGCTAGCATTCCAGCCAGGGTAGCGGCAATAGAAGTCGAAGCTCGGGCGAATCGTCCTGGTTGGCCGAGTCGAGGGTCGGACACGGAGAGTGCCTTTCGTGTGTGATGTCAGACATCGGTCTTGAGGTGTGGCGCCATGTACTCGGTGTTCGTGCCTGCATCCCTGAAGCCCTGCTGCGCAGCTGCTCGCGCCTTTTCGTCAATGCTTAGGTCTTGCAGGTCGGTCCTGCTGTGTACCTTCGCTGCAAGCTCGGCAGCTTTCTCGGTGTATGACGCGTTCTCTTCGAGACTGGTCTCCCAGCTCGCCCCCATGTCAGTTCCGGCGTCATCCTTCGCGTGGCCCTCTGCATTCTGGAACAATTCCTCGAGGACAAGGCTGGTGACGGTGCCTGCTGCGCCGCCGGCAGCCGCTCCTCCGATTGGGCTTGCGATGAACGTTGTGCCGACCCCAATACCCGTGCCGACGGCGCCTGAAATGCCGTTCTTCCACTGAGAAACAGCATGATCGTAGGAGTCGTCAGACTCGGATGCGGGACCGGCAACTGCCTCCTGGCGTCCGATGGCGAGTGTTCCTGAGATCTCGCCCGAACCATGTGCAAGCTGCTCGACGGCGAATTGAGTGTCATTGGAGTACTTGTCCCCCGACGGCAGATCCGGGTTCATGTGGTAGTCCATGAGGGTTGCCATGTATGCCTTGTTCGCGACCTCGACGGCTGCATATCCTTCGGGGTTCTGCCCGACGGAGACGAGGAGCGCAGTCACGTCACGGTGATTGAGCGAGGCTGCAGTTCCGGCCACGGGGAACAGTTTGTTGGTGTCTTCGTCGGAGTCATCCGTCATCGCCCGGTTGATGTCCGGAAGATACTCCGACGTGATCTGCCCGATGCTGTCGGACATGTACCCGTTCCCGGTCAGACGCCCGGGGTCCTCTGCGATGGACGCCACCAGGCTCTGCATGAGTTTCGCTTGCTCCGCGTTATGGGCCGGCGTATCAATCGTAGGCATTTCCCCCGCCGGATGCCCCGTAGTAGCCGCCTCCAAAGCCAACGCCAAGTTATTGCGCCCGGTGTTGACCTCTTGTCCCTCGCTGTCGACCTCGTGAGGCCAGTCCCGCTCCTCGAAGAGATAGTCGAAGTTGCTCAGAATGCGCTTGGCTTCGTTTCCGTCGCCGTCCTTGTCCTGGGTGAAGTCGTGGTCCTCGTCCTTCGTGACGAAGGTGTCGTTGAAGAACTCTGTTGCCGCATCGGGGCTGTTCGATAGCCCCTTCAAGTACCCGGTCACCGGGTCCCAACCGGTGTCGCCGCCCAGGTGGTTGAGCTCAGGGTTGGAGGGGATGCTCTGCCAGGCTCCGTGGCGGCCGTTGCTCGTGAACTTCTTCTCGGTCTCGATCAGCTTGTCGCCGTAGGAGTTGAGGAACCGGTCGTCGTAGTCACCGACTCGCATGAGGTTGCTCATGACCTGGAAGCCGAGCGGGCTGCCGTACTTGCCGACGGGTTTGTCGCCCGTCTCGATCAGCTTGCTCTTCCAGTCCGTCATGGCCGCGGAGTCGCTCTGGCTCGCGGTGGCGAGGGTAAGACTGAGGTTCTTCTGCAGGTCGTCGAGCTGGTCGCGTCTCGCGCTGCTGAGGTCTGGGTTCACGCCCGGGTGATTGATGTCCGCCCAGAAGTCCAGCGTCCCCTGCGCCCCCAGGCTGGTGGCGAACCGCTCTGCGAACAGATCGTCGTTCGCGTACTTCTTGAGGCCCGCGTTGAGTTTGTCGAACTCGGCCGTGGTGAGGTTCTCGGGATTCTTCTTCGCGATCTTGGCCAGTTCCTCGGCGTCCTTGATGGCCTTGGCTGCGGAGTCCCGGTCCGTGTAGGTGGCGTCGGAGAAGCCCAACGTGCTCTGGTCGGCGATGGCTTGAAGGACCGTACTGGCCGAGTTGTCGCTCTCGTCGGCCTTGCTCAGAATCACCTGGATCTCGTCGCGGAGGGCGGTGATGGCGGCGCTGTTGTCCTTGTCCTGCTGTGCACGGCCTTCCGGCGGGACGTTCGTCGTGACCGTGAACCCGCCCTCGTAACCGATGACCGTGAGGTTCTTCTGCCGGCCGCGCTCAATGGCTTCGTTGAGCTGTTTTTGATAGCCCTTCAGCTCGTCCCGAGTGTCACTGAGGATGCCGTGAATGGTCTTGGCCTGCGTATGGGCGTCCGCGAACTCCTCGGTCGTCTTGCCGATGAACTCCTTCGAGACTGCGGCGTTGAAGCCGGCCCAGTTGGCCTTGTTGGCGGCGCCTCTCAGGCCTTTGTCGGCAGACACCTGCAGATCGTCGAGGTCGCCGAACATCGTCTTCCAGTCGGAGACGGCATCGTCGAGCAGACTGAAGTCGGCGGAACGGAGCGCGTCGAGATCCATCAGCTGTCCTTGCCTGTCTTCGCGTCCGAGTCCGTCGTCGCGTCCGGATTGCCGTACACCGGATTCTTGTCTCCGGGAGCACCGACGCGCTCGTCGAAGCCCGCGTCCAGGGCATCGATGCTGCTCATCTGCCGTTGGATGTAGTGGTCGTCGCCCGCGTGCAGCTTCTTGGTGACGGTCATGTGATTGGAGATGTGGGCGCACGCGTCCCGGAGGGAGCCCAACTGTTCATCCCAGCGGGTCGCGACATGCTGGAGCCCCTTGCCCAGTGCGAAGCCCGCCGTGGAGAGCCTTCCTGCGGCCTTTTCGCTGCTGGGGACCGCCCTGCGTCCCTTGTCCCACAGGTCGTTGTACAGCGTGAACGCCTGCTCGCCGATCTTCGAGAGATCGCCCTGGCTCACTGCCAGGTCGCCGTACTGACTGGGGGCCGCTGTGCCACCCCCTCCGCCGGGCTCCAGCTGGTTCAGCTGCATCCCCGTCGACTGGCGCTCCGCCGCCTGCGTTTTCAACTGCTCCCACTCGTCCCACGCCACGCGCGAATCCTTTCCCCGTGTCCCCGTGTCCCCGTGTCCCCGTGTATCGGTGTCCCGGTGTCTTGGTGTCCCGGTTGAGCGGCCCTCCGGACGGGACCGCTCAATCAGTACGTCCCTGTCACCGCGCCCGCATCACCAAGCCCCCTCCGCCATCACCCCCGTCTGTACCACCGGCTTCCCCCGCTTACGCGACACGAAGACCCCGCGCCCCGCGGGCATCGGCCGCGGCCGCACCCCACCCAGGACATCCCCCTCGCCCGGGTCCCCGGCCATCACCACGCCCTGCGCCCCCAGTTCCTTCATCCGCTGCATGAACGGCTCGTACGAGGCTCGTCCCGCGCCCGCCGTGGACCGCGCGATGATGAACCGCACGCCCACGTCCCGTGCGAACGGCAGCATCTCGGTGAGGCCTCCCAGCGGATTACCGCTCGACGTCGACACCAGGTCGTAGTCGTCCACGACGACGTACACCGTCGGCCCGCGCCACCAACTCCGGTCCCGCAGCTGCTGTGCGGTGACGTCGGCCGTTGGGCTCCGCCGCTGCATCAAGTCCGCCAGGGCACCCATGTGGTGCTCCATGGCGTTGGACATGGGGATGTATTCCGCCAGGTGGGAGGCGGGCGTGACGTCGAGCAACGAGCGGCGGTTGTCGACGACGAACAGCTTGCACTCGTCGCCCGAGTACCGTTCCGTGAGCTGTTTGATCAGCAGCCGCAGCAGGTTCGACTTGCCGGACTCGCTCTCGCCGAAGACGAGGAAGAACGGATCCTGTTCGAAGTCCACGAAGACGGGCGCGAGGTTGTCCTCGTCGAGGGCGAAGGCCACGCCGCGCTGCGGGAAGCGGCCACCCGGCGGCAACTCCTCGACCGGGAACTCGCGCGGGAGCAGGCGGACTTGGGGAGCGGCCGGTGCCTGCCAGTGCCGGGAGACCTCCGCCGTCAGCGCCGTCGTCGCATCGGCGAGGTCCGTGTCGGACGTCAGGCCGTCGATGCGCGGAACGGCGCCCATGAAGTGCAGCTTCCCTGGTGCCTGGCCACGACCCGGCACACCGGTGGGAACGTTCGCGGCGACCTTGCGGTCCAGTTCGGAGTCCATCGTGTCACCGAGCCGCAGTTCCAGGCGGTTCATCAGGTGGTCCTTGAGGTTGGCCCGAACCTCCATCGACCTGGACGCGGTCAGCACCAGGTGGACGCCGTAACCGAGGCCCCGCGCGGCGATGTCCAGGACGACGCTCTCCAGAGCCTCGTAGTCCGCACGGAAGTTGCCCCAGCCGTCGATCACCAGGAACACATCGCCCCACGGCTGCTCGGTCACCGAGATGTCGCCGCGCGCACGCCGGGTACGGAAGTCCGCGATCGAGGAGATGCCGGCGGACCGGAAGTACTCCTCGCGCCGCGTCATCACGCCGTACACCTCGGCGACCGTACGCCGTACCTTCTCCGGGTCGAGCCGCGAGGCAACCCCGCCGACGTGCGGGAGCCCGGCAACGGCGGACAGACCGCCACCGCCGAAATCGAGCCCGTAGAACTGGACTTCGTAGGGGGTGTGGGTCAAAGCAAACGAAGCGATGAGCGAGCGCAGCAGCGTCGACTTGCCGGACTGCGGGCCGCCGACGATCTGCATATGGCCCGCAGCGCCCGAGAAGTCGGCCCACAGCGGGTCACGGCGCTGCTCGTAGGGCTTGTCGACCAGGCCGAGGGGGACGACCAGGCGTCCCGCACCCTCGTAGCCGGGCTGAGTGAGCCCCCGACCCTGCACCGCGCCGAGCCCGGGCAACAGCCCGTCCAGCGAAGGCGGACTGTCCAGCGGCGGCAGCCACACCTGGTGGGCAGCCGGCCCCTGCGCTTCCAGCCGCCGTACGATCACATCGAGGACGGTGTCGGCGAGGGCTTCATCCGTCTCCGGAGTGGACTCCGGACGCTGTCGAGGCACTGCCAGGAACTGCACCGGCACCTCCGCCGCGGTGAACAGCACCGGCCGCCGGTCCACCGGCAGTTGTCCGGTCAACGCGGTTCCCTGCGCCGTACCCGAGCGGTACACCCCGGAGACGTACGCCGCCTTGAAGCGCACCATCTCGTCCGTACCGAACTTCAGGAATCCTGAACCCGGCACATTCGGCAGCTCGTACGCGTCCGGAACACCCAGCGCCGAGCGCGACTCGGCGGCGGAGAACGTACGCAGCCCGATCCGATACGACAGATAGGTCTCGAGCCCCCGCAGCCGTCCCTCCTCCAGACGTTGCGACGCCAGCAGCAGATGTACCCCGAGCGACCGGCCGATACGGCCGATCTGCACGAACATCTCGATGAAGTCGGGCTTGGCGGTCAGCAACTCGCTGAACTCGTCGATCACCAGGACCAGCGAAGGGATCGGCTGGAGCGGAGCACCCGCCGCGCGCGCCTTCTCGTAGTCGTGGATGTTGGCGTAGTTGCCCGCGTCGCGCAGCATCTCCTGGCGGCGGTTGAGTTCACCACGGATGGAGTCGCCCATGCGGTCGACCAGGGTGAGGTCGTCCGCCAGGTTGGTGATCACGGCGGCGACGTGGGGCATTTGGGCCATGCCGGCGAAGGTCGCGCCACCCTTGAAGTCCGCGAGGACGAAGTTGAGGGTTTCCGACGAATGGGTGACCGCCAGGCCGAGTACGAGTGTCCGCAGCAGCTCCGACTTACCCGAACCCGTGGCTCCGACGCACAGGCCGTGCGGGCCCATGCCCTCCTGTGCGGCCTCCTTGAGGTCAAGCATCACGGGACGGCCGTCCTCGCCGACACCGATCGGGACGCGCAGCCGCTCGGCGAGCGAACGCGGTCGCCAGGTGCGCTTGGTGTCCACCGAGGCGGCGTCTCCGAGGCTCAGCAGATCCGTGAACTCGAGGTTGGCGAGCAGGGGTTCGTCGTCGTCACCGCCCGCGGCCACGCGCAGGGGGGCCAGTTGGCGGGCCAGCGCTTCGGCGGACTCGTAGGAGAGGACGTCCGGGGTGCCCTCGTAGATGGTGCCGTGCCCGGACTCCAGGTAAAGCGCCTGCGGCTGTACGACGATGGAGAGGTCCCCGAGGGAACCGCTCAGATCTCCTGGTACGACCTCGACGACCGTCACACCCTGGAGCCCCTCGGGTGAGGCCAGGACGGAGTCCGGCGGCAGCGACAGGCTGTCGAGTACCACGACGATGTGTGGTTCGTCCGGGAGCGGGGCGGCGTTCGGGTGGAAGCGGGGGCGTCCGGTCAGGCGGGTGGCCAGCAGGTCTTCGAGTTCGCGGGTGTCACGGCCGATGAGGCGGCGGCTTCCCGCGCCGTCCGCCGCACCCGGCGCCTGTACGTGCGGCAGCCACTTGGCCCACTCCCAGTGCGGCAGCGCCTCGCGCCCCGCCGCGATCACGATCATCAGGTCCGCGGGGGAGTGCAGCGAGGCCAGCGAGCCGGTCAGGGCACGGGCCGCGGCACGTACCGACTGCGGCTCACCGCTGACCGTGACGTGGTAGAAGGCGCGCAACGAGACTGCCATCGGCAGGGCGTCCAGGACGCTGTGGGTGGCCACGAAGCGTTGCATCGCACCCGCTGTCAGCGGCTCCAGCTGGTCGACCGGCCCGATCTCAGGGGAGACCAGCGGGGTGGCGAGTGTCTGCGGGCCGAGCCCGATGCGCACCTGGGCGAAGTCCTCGTCGCCAGGCCGCCGTTCCCACACCCGGCTGCCCTCGGCGACCAGCGCCCACAACTGCTCGGGGGAGGGGTGGAGGAAGTACTGCGCGTCACGCTGGGCTCTCGCGGTGTCCACTGCGAAACTGCGTGTCCGCGACAGATAGCTCAGGTAGTCGCGGCGCATGTCGGCGAGCTGACCCTGCGAGCCGCGCCGGTAACGGACCACCATCGCGATGGACATGGCCACCGTCGACGCGATCATCACCATGCCCATGATCTTCATGAACGGCTGCCCGCTCGTGAAGAAGAAGACCACCGAGCCGCCCATGCCGAGCGTCGGCAGCAACTGCATGAGGACGCCCTCCTGGTGCCCTCGCGGCAGTTCGGGCGGAGGCTGCAGCGCGACCTCATGTGTGGGTACTTCGGACGGCAGCGCCCGAGGAGGGCGCTTCACGACAATCTGGCTCACTGCTCACCAATTCCCTTGCCGGCCACCGAGATCCGTCCGCCGCCCCGTGTCGGGCGGACGCAGGCCGCCGCGTGATCCTACTGACCTCGCCGCCGATCAAGGGGCGGTAGGGTGCCGGATGTTCGCGTGCGTGCACGCGAACGGAGGCGGCGAACCAGGGTATTTCGCGCCATGTGCGCGCGTGCGGGGTTCTAGGGCCAGTCCGCGGAACCCACACCGCCACCATCCGGTGAAGCGGACCGGGGGAGCGGACAGGAATCCCCGACGCCCAGGACGGAATCCCGCAAACGGGGGATTCCTGAACGCAGAACCATCACTGAGGGGGAGCAGCAGGTGAGCATGACGGCCTCCGCGACGGCCACCGGACCGGGCGCGCCCGTACCCGGAGCTCCTGCCGGGGCGGGTACGGGTCTCGGCTTCTGCCGGGTGACCATCGTCGCGCCGGACAGCCGCATCGACGTGGCCCTGCCCGACGACATTCCGGTCGCCGACATCTACCCGGAGATCCTGCGGTTCTCCCAGCAGAGTCCCGCCCAGGGCGCTCCGGTCGGCTATCACCTCGTACGACGGGACGGAACCGTCCTCGACAGCTCCCGGTCCTTCGCGGCGCAGCGGATTCTCGACGGCGAACTCCTCAGCCTGCGCCCCTTCTCGGAGTCGCTGCCACCCGCCGTCCATGACGACGTGTCCGAGGCCGTCGCCTCAGCGGTGACGCGCGATCGCGCACTGTGGAGCGGTGACCTGACCCGCGCCGCAGGTCTCGTCGGCGGCGGTGTCCTACCGACCCTGCTCGCCTTCGTGACCTGGACCGCCGATCCGCTGCACGACATGCACAGCCTGCCCGGCATCCTCGCGGGCGTCACCGGCGTACTCCTGGTCGTCCTCGCCGCCGCACGCGCGCGGATCTACGACGACAGGGCCTCGGCCGTCGCGCTGGGTCTAGGCGCGCTGCCGAACGTGGGCGTAGGGGGCTCCGGGCTGGTCGCGCTGGCGGACGGTCAGGGGGTCGGCAAACTGCAGTTCCTGCTGGCCTGTGCCGCGGTGCTGGTCGCCTCGGTGACGCTCACTCTGCTCTCCCCGCGCGGGGACGGACCCTTCGTCGCGTTCGTGTTCGCCTCCGCAATTGGCCTGGTCACGGTGTTCGTGGCCATCCTCGCGCACTGGACGCCCACGGAGACCGCCGCGTTCTGCGCCCCGGTCGGGGTGGGTGCCCTGGCCTTCCTGCCGGGCCTGTCCATGCGCTTCGCCCGGCTGCCGATCGGGTTCGACCCCCCGAGCACCACCACGCGCAGCGCGTACGGCGCCGAACCGGACGCGCCGGAGCCGGTGGACGTCGCGCGCATCGAGGCGCAGGCCCGCCGCGGCCACGAACTCCTCGTCGGCCTCGTGGGCGGCTGTGCGCTGATCGCCGTAGGCGCCTCGGCGGTACTCGGCTTCTCCGACGACGTCTGGGCGCAACTGCTCGCCTTCGCCACCGGGGTCGCCATGCTGATGCGCGCCCACCTCTTCCGTTACACGGCTCAGGTCGCTCCCGCGCTGGCCGCGGGCCTCGGAGCCCTCGTCCTGCTGGGCCTCGGCCTGGCGCTCAACCCGCCGCGGTCCTTGATGCGCGATGCGCTGACCGGGGACCGTACGGATCTCGACATCCGTACGATCTGGCTCGTCGCGGTGATCGCGGTGGCGGCCGCACTGGTCACCGCGCTCGGCCTGATCCTCCCGCGCGGCGGCCTCACCCCGTTCTGGGGCCGTTTCCTGGAGATCGCCGAGGGCTTCGTACTGCTCACGCTGGTGCCGCTGGCCCTCGCGGTGTTCGACGTGTATGGAGCGGCGCGGGCCATGACCGGCTGATCAGCACCGTGTACGTCAGGGACGGCGGCGGCCGGCGCGGCTCCCGTGCCGCACCGACCGCCGGCCCCCGTCGTCCACTGCGCTACTCGGCCGCAAGCCCGCCGTTGTGCGGCGCCGGCTCCAGGTCGAACTCCCCGTCCCGGGCCCCGAGCACAAAGGCCGTCCACTCCGCCTCCGTGTACCGCAGGACCGTGTCGGGGTCGAGAGAGGAGCGCATGGCCACCGCCCCCTCAGGCAGGTACGCGATCTCCACCCGCTCCTCGTGCTCCTCCGTGCCCGGCGCGCTCAGCCATTCGACGCCCGAGATGTCGAGGGCGTAGAGCTCGTCCTTCTCCCGCTCCTTGCGCGCCTTGACGTCCTTGTCCGCTTCCTCGGCCATGTTCCGGCGGCCCCTTCCCCACGTACGAAAGTCCTGTCCGCTCACCCTAGTGGCCTGGTCCTCGCCGTACGGGTGGGTTCGGGGACCGGTCGGCCGGGTCCTTGCGGGCTGGTAACCTGTGTAACGGCCGTTTGTGTACGCACCCCCGGAGCACCGTTCCGGAGGCCGCGCCCAGCGGATCCCGCCTCCCGAGTATCGGAAGCTCCCCTGAGATGTGGACCAGGGGCACTCGATGGCACATCACAGACTACGAGGAGTACGCGTGTCGCTCGACGCCGCAACGAAGAAGCAGCTCATCAGCGAGTTCGGTCAGAAGGAGGGCGACACCGGCTCCCCCGAGGTCCAGGTCGCCATGCTCTCGCGCCGTATCTCGGACCTGACCGAGCACCTCAAGACCCACAAGCACGACCACCACTCCCGCCGTGGTCTGCTGATCCTGGTCGGTCAGCGTCGCCGCCTGCTGCAGTACCTGGCCAAGAAGGACATCCAGCGCTTCCGTGCGCTGGTCGACCGCCTTGGCATCCGCCGCGGTGCGGCGGGCGCCAAGTAAGACGCCGTGAGAGGGAGCGGTTCCCACGATCCAGGGGGCCGCTCCCTTTTGCTGTACGTGCTCTAGGTGCGGAGTGTCACCGACGCTTTGTACTGTGGGAGCACAACGCAATACGCACAACGCAATACGCAGGACCGCAGGACACAGTAGGTACGACAGAAGTACGTACGAACTCAGCGTGATGACGCCCCGCCCGCCGGGCAGGGGACCGTCACGACACTGAACGAGGAGAAGCGCACCTCGCCGCCGCCGGTCCTCGGTAGTGGCCCCCGGGGAAACACGAACCCGGGTGCTTCGATCGAAGACCGGCCAGCACCAGAAGGAGCGCTTCTCCGCCAGCGTCCCCCTGCCACACGGGCAGGACGGGACGAAAGACGAAATGTATCGGAGAAAACGCTAGTGGAGAACGAGACCCACTACGCCGAGGCCGTTATCGACAACGGTTCCTTCGGCACCCGCACCATCCGCTTCGAGACGGGCCGGCTGGCCAGGCAGGCCGCCGGATCCGCCGTCGCGTACCTGGACGACGACACCATGGTGCTGTCGGCCACCACCGCCTCCAAGAAGCCCAAGGAAAACCTCGACTTCTTCCCCCTCACGGTGGACGTCGAGGAGCGGATGTACGCCGCGGGCAAGATCCCCGGCAGCTTCTTCCGCCGCGAGGGCCGTCCCTCCGAGGACGCCATCCTCACCTGCCGTCTGATCGACCGCCCGCTGCGCCCGTCCTTCAAGAAGGGCCTGCGCAACGAGATCCAGGTCGTCGCCACGATCATGGCGCTCAACCCCGACCACCTGTACGACGTCGTGGCGATCAACGCCGCCTCCGCGTCCACGCAGCTGGCCGGTCTGCCCTTCTCCGGCCCGATCGGCGGCGTCCGCGTCGCGCTGATCAACGGCCAGTGGGTCGCGTTCCCGACGCACACCGAGCTCGAGGACGCCGTCTTCGACATGGTCGTCGCCGGCCGCGCCCTGGAGGACGGCGACGTCGCGATCATGATGGTCGAGGCCGAGGCCACCGAGAAGACCATCCAGCTGGTCGCGGGCGGCGCCGAGGCGCCGACCGAGGAGGTCGTGGCCGCCGGTCTGGACGCCGCGAAGCCCTTCATCAAGGTGCTCTGCAAGGCTCAGGCCGACCTCGCCGCGAAGGCCGCCAAGCCGACCGGCGAGTTCCCGGTCTTCCTCGACTACCAGGACGACGTCCTGGAGGCCCTGACCGCCTCGGTCAAGAGCGAGCTCTCGCAGGCGCTCACCATCGCGGGCAAGCAGGACCGCGAGGCCGAGCTGGACCGCGTCAAGGAGATCGCCGCCGAGAAGCTGCTCCCGCAGTTCGAGGGTCGCGAGAAGGAGATCTCCGCCGCGTACCGCTCGCTGACCAAGGCCCTGGTGCGCGAGCGCGTCATCAAGGACAAGGTCCGCATCGACGGCCGAGGCGTCACGGACATCCGTACGCTCGCCGCCGAGGTCGAGGCCATCCCGCGCGTGCACGGCTCGGCGCTGTTCGAGCGTGGCGAGACCCAGATCCTGGGCGTCACCACCCTCAACATGCTCCGCATGGAGCAGCAACTGGACACCCTTTCCCCGGTGACCCGCAAGCGCTACATGCACAACTACAACTTCCCGCCGTACTCCGTCGGTGAGACCGGCCGCGTCGGCTCCCCCAAGCGCCGCGAGATCGGCCACGGCGCGCTCGCCGAGCGCGCGATCGTGCCGGTCCTGCCGACCCGCGAGGAGTTCCCCTACGCGATCCGTCAGGTGTCCGAGGCCCTCGGCTCCAACGGCTCGACGTCCATGGGTTCCGTCTGTGCCAGCACCATGTCGCTGCTCAACGCCGGTGTGCCCCTCAAGGCCCCCGTCGCGGGTATCGCCATGGGTCTGATCTCCCAGGAGATCGACGGCCAGACGCACTACGTCGCCCTCACCGACATCCTCGGTGCGGAGGACGCCTTCGGCGACATGGACTTCAAGGTCGCCGGCACCAAGGAGTTCGTGACCGCCCTCCAGCTCGACACCAAGCTGGACGGCATCCCGGCCTCCGTCCTGGCCGCGGCTCTCAAGCAGGCCCGCGACGCCCGCCTCCACATCCTCGACGTGATGATGGAAGCGATCGACACGCCGGACGAGATGTCTCCGAACGCCCCGCGGATCATCACCGTCAAGATCCCCGTGGACAAGATCGGTGAGGTCATCGGCCCCAAGGGCAAGATGATCAACCAGATCCAGGAGGACACCGGCGCCGACATCACGATCGAGGATGACGGCACCATCTACATCGGTGCCCAGCAGGGCTCGCAGGCCGAGGCCGCGCGCGCCACGATCAACTCGATCGCCAACCCGACCATGCCGGAGGTCGGCGAGCGGTACCTGGGCACGGTCGTCAAGACCACCACCTTCGGTGCGTTCGTGTCGCTGCTCCCCGGCAAGGACGGTCTGCTGCACATCTCGCAGATCCGCAAGCTCGCCGGCGGCAAGCGCGTGGAGAACGTCGAGGACGTGCTCGCCGTGGGCTCCAAGGTCCAGGTCGAGATCGCCGAGATCGACTCCCGCGGCAAGCTCTCCCTGATCCCCGTGGTCGAGGGCGAAGAGGGCGACGACAAGAAGGACGACACCGACCAGTGACGTCCAACAGCTCCACGGCGACGGCCCGCACCTCTCCCGAGGCGCGGGCCGTCGCCCGTACCCAAACCCTCATCAAGGGCGAGAACGGCATCGGTACGGTCCGCAAGACCACCCTCCCCGGCGGCCTGCGCATCGTCACCGAAACCCTCCCCTCCGTACGCTCCGCCACCTTCGGCATCTGGGCGCACGTCGGCTCCCGCGACGAGACCCCGACACTGAACGGCGCGACGCACTACCTGGAACACCTGCTCTTCAAGGGCACCCAGCGCAGGTCCGCCCTGGACATCTCCTCCGCCATCGACGCGGTCGGCGGCGAGATGAACGCGTTCACGGCGAAGGAGTACACCTGCTACTACGCGCGCGTGCTCGACACCGACCTCCCGCTCGCCATCGACGTCGTGTGCGACATGCTCACCGGCTCGCTGATCGAGCAGGCGGACGTCGACGCCGAGCGCGGTGTGATCCTCGAAGAGATCGCGATGACCGAGGACGACCCGGGCGACTGCGTGCACGACCTGTTCGCGCACACCATGCTCGGCGACACCCCTCTCGGTCGCCCGGTCCTGGGCACGGTCGACACGGTCAACGCCCTCGGCGCCGACCGCATCCGCCGCTTCTACAAGAAGCACTACGACCCGACGCACCTCGTCGTGGCCTGCGCGGGCAACGTCGACCACAACAAGGTCGTACGCCAGGTCCGCGCCGCCTTCGAGAAGGCGGGCGCCCTCAAGGGTCCCGACGCCACGCCGTTCGCCCCGCGCGAGGGCCACCGCGCCATCCGCACCGCGGGCCGTGTCGAACTGCTCGGCCGCAAGACCGAGCAGGCCCATGTCGTCCTCGGCATGCCGGGCCTGGCCCGCACCGACGAACGTCGCTGGGCGCTCGGCGTTCTGAACACCGCCCTCGGCGGCGGCATGTCCTCCCGCCTCTTCCAGGAGGTCCGCGAAAAGCGCGGCCTGGCCTACAGCGTGTACTCGTACACCTCGGGCTTCGCCGACTGCGGCCTCTTCGGCGTGTACGCGGGCTGCCGCCCGAGCCAGGTCCACGACGTGCTCAAGATCTGCCGCGACGAGCTCGACCACGTCGCCGAGCACGGTCTCTCGGACGACGAGATCGGCCGCGCCATCGGCCAGCTCCAGGGCTCCACCGTCCTCGGCCTCGAGGACACCGGCGCGCTGATGAACCGTATCGGCAAGAGCGAACTGTGCTGGGGCGAGCAGATGTCCGTCGACGACATGCTGGTCCGGATCGCGTCGGTCACCCCGGACGAGGTCCGCTCGGTCGCGCACGACATCCTGGGACAGCGGCCCTCGTTGTCGGTCATCGGCCCCCTCAAGGACAAGCAGGCCTCCCGGCTGGACGAAGCGGTCGCGTAAATCCCCTCTCTGCAAGGTCTCTCTAAGGAACGAAGCAATGAGCAAGCTGCGCGTGGCGGTCCTCGGTGCCAAGGGCCGTATCGGAGCCGAGGCGGTACGAGCCGTCGAGGCCGCCGAGGACCTGGAACTGGTGGCCGCGCTCGGCCGGGGCGACAAGCTGGAGACACTGACCGAGACCGGCGCCCAGGTCGCCGTCGAACTGACCACGCCCGCCTCGGTGATGGACAACCTCGACTTCTGCCTGCGGCACGGCATCCACGCCGTCGTCGGCACGACGGGCTGGACCGAGGAGCGCCTCGCGCAGCTGCGGACCTGGCTGTCCGGCTCCCCGGAGACCGGCGTGCTCATCGCGCCCAACTTCTCCATCGGCGCCGTACTGACCATGAAGTTCGCCGAGGTCGCCGCGCCGTACTTCGAGTCCGTCGAGGTCATCGAACTGCACCACCCGAACAAGGTGGACGCCCCCAGCGGCACCGCCTCGCGCACCGCCCAGCTCATCGCCGCGGCCCGGGAGCGCGCGGGCAGCGCCCCGCAGCCCGACGCCACCGCGACCGCCCTGGACGGCGCCCGGGGTGCGAACGTCGACGGGGTCCCCGTGCACTCCGTACGCCTGCGTGGCCTCCTCGCCCACCAGGAGGTCCTGCTCGGCGGCGAGGGCGAGACCCTCACCATCCGCCACGACTCCCTCCACCACAGCAGCTTCATGCCGGGCATCCTGCTCGGCGCCCGCCGCGTGGTGACGACCCCGGGCCTCACCTTCGGCCTGGAACACTTCCTGGATCTGAACTAGAGGCCATGCGCGCGAAGCTCACATACGCCGTCACCGCGGCCGTCCTGGTCGCCTACTTCGTGCTGGCCGGCTGGCGCGGCGTCCTGCTCATCCAGGCCGGCACGCTCCTCACCGTCACCTTCGGTGTCGCGGTGCTGATCCTGCCGGTCATCGGCGTCTGGTTCCTCTGGAAGAACACCCAGTTCGTCCGCAAGGCCAACCGTCTCGCCGCCGAACTCGACGCCGAAGGCGGCCTCCCCGTCGACGAGTTGAAGCGCACGGCGGGCGGCCGCATCGACCGCGACTCGGCCGACGAGGTCTTCGCCAAGCGCAAGGCCGAGACCGAGGACGCCCCCGACGACTGGCGCAGCTGGTTCCGCCTCGCGATCGCCTACCACGACGCCCGCGACACCCCGCGCGCCCGCAAGGCGATGCAGCGAGCGATCGCACTGCACGAGGGCAGGCCACCGGTGGAGGCCTGAGAGGTACGACGAAGGGGCTGGCCCGCGGTGTGCGGACCGGCCCCTTTCGATTCCTGTCGCGCTGAGCCTCAGGCCCGCCGATATTCCTCCGCCCACACCTCGATGGCGTCCGCCGCCCGGTCGAAGGCCTCCACACGCGCCAGGAAGTCGGCATTGTGCGAGGTCAGCAGCGGGGGCAGGTCGTCGAGCGCACGATTTCCGCGTACGAGGATCAGTGCCTGCCCCTGAACGGTGCGCGGCAGCCCGAGCCAGCGCACCGGCTGCTGCACCGTCCGTACCGCGACGACCTGCGCCCAGGGAGTTGTCCTGGTACGGAGGAAGCTCACCCGGCGCAGCCCCTGAGCGCTCACCCAGACACCCACCCGCAGCAGTCGCAGCGCGCAGAGTATGGCGAGCGCGGCCCCGCCGAGGCAGGCCGCGGCGCCGGCCGGGGTGCCGGTGACCGCGATGATGACCGCGGCGAAGAGCACGTACGAGGCCAGCAGCAGGACGAGCGCGGCCGCGCCCACCCGCCACGGTCCGGGCCGGTAGGGACGCCGCCAGTGGTCACGGTCGTCGAACGGCAGCGCGAGGTCGTCCGCCGCCTCGTCAAAAGCGCGGTCCGCCGTCAGGAAGGGCAGGGGCACGATCGGTCCTCACTCAATCCACGCATGGGCTGGCTGTGCCCGGTGAGGTTATCGAGCCGGGTCCCCGCTCACCACCCTTGGGGGTCCGGATGAGTCAGTGGCCGTGTGACGCCTCGGACTGCTGTGTCGTCGCGGATGTCTGAGCCGCGGACGACTTGTCCAGGGACAACGCGGGCATTCCTATGATCAGGGCGCCCACGAGCCCCGCGACCACGGTGAGTCCTATCAGCCACTGGCCGGCCAGCTGACTGGCGGACGGACGCTCACGCGGCGGGGGAGTGACATTGCTGCGGAACTGGTCTGCTTCGGCGAGGAAGGCGAAGGGAACGGGCTCGCGCCGACGGAGCATGGGAACTGCTTCTCCTTTGGGGACTCGAACGAATCGGTGTCACCAATACAGACGAGCGAAAGCCTCAAGGGGTGCCCTGTTTCGCCGAATTCGCAGAAGTTCGAGGACTAATGTCGCGGCACGCCACCGAACGCCCCGTTGTCAGTGCCGGGCCGTAGAGTGGGCGCCGCCCGAGCCTGTGATGGGAAGGACCCTCTCCACCGTGACCGACACCCCCGCCGACGACCTCAAGCCCAGCTTCCGCAGCGATGTCACCGTCGAGCTGGTCAAGCACACCGCGTCCGATTCGGACGTGCTGTTCGCCGCCCGCGTCTCGACCCTCGGTGAGCAGTCGCTGGACGAGCTGAAAAAGGACCCGGAGCGCTCAAAGGGCCTGCTCAACTACCTGATGCGGGACCGGCACGGCAGCCCCTTCGAGCACAACTCGATGACGTTCCTCATCAGCGCCCCGATCTTCGTCTTCCGCGAGTTCATGCGCCACCGCGTCGGCTGGTCGTACAACGAGGAGTCGGGCCGGTACAGGGAGCTCCAGCCGGTCTTCTACGTCCCGGGCGAGTCCCGCAAGCTGATCCAGGAGGGCCGCCCCGGCAAGTACGTCTTCGTCGAGGGCACCCCCGCGCAGCAGGAGCTCACCGGCCGCGTCATGGAGGACTCATACCGTCAGGCGTACGAGGCGTACCAGGAAATGCTGGCCGCCGGCGTAGCCCGCGAAGTCGCCCGTGCGGTCCTCCCGGTGGGCCTCTTCTCCTCGATGTACGCCACGTGCAACGCCCGCTCGCTGATGCACTTCCTGGGCCTGCGCACCCAGCACGAGCTGGCCAAGGTCCCTTCTTTCCCGCAGCGCGAGATCGAGATGGTCGGGGAGAAGATGGAAGCGGAGTGGGCGAAACTGATGCCGCTCACGTATGCGGCCTTCAACGCCAACGGGCGCGTGGCGCCGTAGCGGGCTTCCGCACGCCTTCCGGGCACAGATGTGCGGGTGGACCGAGCGAAGTGTCCGTATTGCGGCATTTCGATAAGTTCATCTAGCCTGATCAAACGGGCCCGGCACTGCTTGAACCCCCGAGCAGGCAGTGCCGGGCTCCACCTTTGTCACGACTTGTCGCCTGCCCCTAGGGCAGACCCCGCGTTGAGCAGCGAGTAGCGTATTACCCATGGCTCCGACCTCCACTCCGCAGACCCCCTTCGGGCGGGTCCTCACCGCCATGGTCACGCCCTTCACGGCGGACGGCGCGCTCGACCTCGAAGGCGCGCAGCGGCTCGCAACCCACCTGGTGGACGCAGGCAACGACGGCCTGGTCATCAACGGCACCACCGGCGAGTCCCCGACCACCAGCGACGCGGAGAAAGCGGAGCTTCTGCGAGCCGTACTGGAGGCGGTCGGCGACCGTGCCCACATCGTCGCCGGCGTCGGCACGAACGACACCCATCACAGCATCGAGCTCGCCCGAGCCGCCGAGAAGACCGGCGCGCACGGCCTGCTGACCGTCACGCCGTACTACAACAAGCCCCCGCAGGAGGGCCTGTACCGGCACTTCACAGCCATCGCCGACGCCACCGAACTGCCGGTGATGCTCTATGACATCCCCGGCCGCAGCGGCGTACCGATCAACACCGAAACCTTGGTGCGTCTCGCCGAGCACCCGCGGATCGCCGCCAACAAGGACGCCAAGGGAGACCTCGGCCGAGCCAGCTGGGCCATCGCCCGCTCCGGCCTCGCCTGGTACTCCGGCGACGACATGCTGAACCTGCCACTGCTCTCCGTGGGCGCCGTCGGTTTCGTCTCCGTCGTCGGCCACGTCGTCACGCCGGAGCTGCGTGCCCTGGTGGAAGCCTTCACGAGCGGCGACGTCCACAAGGCCACCGAGATCCACCAGAAGCTGCTTCCCGTCTTCACCGGCATGTTCCGCACCCAGGGCGTCATGACGACCAAGGCCGCGCTCGCCCTCCAGGGCCTGCCCGCCGGACCGCTGCGCGCCCCGATGGTCGAGCTGTCACCCGAGGAGACTGCCCAGCTCAAGATCGATCTTGCCGCCGGCGGGGTACAGCTCTAATTACAGACTTCACAACTCAATACGTACGACAACGCAGGCCATGGGCCTGCAGCCCACATGACAACTGCTACTGCACGAACGTCACGCGCGCCACGTGCCTTGCCAGGTACGTGGCGCGTGTGGTGAGGAGAGTCTTTTGAGTCATCCGCATCCTGAACTCGGCGCCCCGCCGAAGCTCCCGAAGGGCGGCCTGCGGGTCACCCCCCTCGGCGGCCTCGGTGAAATCGGCCGGAACATGACGGTCTTCGAGTACGGCGGTCGTCTGCTGATCGTCGACTGCGGAGTGCTCTTCCCGGAGGAGGAGCAGCCCGGAATCGACCTGATCCTGCCGGACTTCACATCCATCAGAGACCGTCTCAACGACATCGAGGGCATCGTCCTCACGCACGGCCACGAGGACCACATCGGCGCCGTCCCCTACCTCCTCCGCGAGAAGCCGGACATCCCGCTGATCGGCTCCAAGCTGACCCTCGCTCTCATCGAGGCGAAGCTCCAGGAGCACCGCATCCGCCCCTACACACTCGAAGTCGCGGAGGGCCACCGCGAGCGCATCGGCCCCTTCGACTGCGAGTTCGTCGCGGTCAACCACTCCATCCCGGACGCCCTCGCGGTCGCCATCCGCACCCCCGCGGGCATGGTGGTCCACACCGGCGACTTCAAGATGGACCAGCTCCCGCTGGACGGCCGCCTCACGGACCTGCACGCCTTCGCGCGGCTGAGCGAGGAAGGCATCGACCTCCTCCTTTCGGACTCGACGAACGCCGAGGTCCCGGGTTTCGTCCCGCCCGAGCGCGACATCTCGAACGTGTTGCGCCAGGTCTTCGCCGGCGCCCGCAAGCGGATCATCGTGGCGAGCTTCGCCAGCCATGTGCACCGCATCCAGCAGGTCCTGGACGCAGCCCACGAGAACGGCCGCAGGGTCGCCTTCGTCGGCCGCTCGATGGTCCGCAACATGGGCATCGCGCGGGACCTGGGCTACCTGAAGGTCCCGCCGGGCCTCGTCGTCGACGTCAAGACGCTCGACGACCTGCCCGACAGCGAGATCGTGCTGGTCTGTACGGGATCCCAGGGCGAGCCGATGGCCGCGCTGTCCCGGATGGCCAACCGTGACCACCAGATCCGCATCGTCCAGGGCGACACGGTGATCCTCGCGTCGTCACTCATCCCGGGCAACGAGAACGCGGTCTACCGCGTCATCAACGGCCTCACCCGCTGGGGTGCGAACGTCGTCCACAAGGGCAACGCCAAGGTGCACGTCTCCGGCCACGCGTCCGCGGGCGAGCTCCTGTACTTCTACAACATCTGCAAGCCGAAGAACCTGATGCCGGTTCACGGCGAATGGCGCCACCTACGGGCCAACGCCGAACTGGGCGCCCTCACCGGTGTCCCGCACGACCGCATCGTGATCGCCGAGGACGGCGTCGTCGTCGACCTCGTCGGGGGCAAGGCGAAGATCTCCGGCAAGGTCCAGGCGGGATACGTGTACGTCGACGGCCTCTCGGTCGGCGATGTCGGCGAGCCCGCGCTGAAGGACCGGCGCATCCTCGGCGACGAGGGCATCATCTCGGTCTTCGTGGTGATGGACGCCAGCACCGGCAAGATCACCGGCGGCCCGCATATCCAGGCCCGGGGCTCAGGTATCGACGACTCGGCCTTCACCGACGTGATCCCGAAGGTCAGGGAGGTCCTGGAGAGGTCGGCCCAGGACGGCGTCGTCGAGCCCCACCAGATGCAGCAGCTCATCCGCCGCACGCTGGGCAAGTGGGTCTCGGACAATTACCGCCGACGCCCGATGATCCTCCCGGTCGTCGTCGAAGTCTGACCCTCGCACGTGCCCAACCAGGAGCGGGGGGGGGGGGGGGGGGGGGGGGGGGGGGGGGCGGCCCGCCCGCCCCCCCCCCCCCGCGGGGGCGGGCGGGGGGGGGGCGGGGGGGGGCGCGGGGGGGCGCCCCCCGCGCGCGCGGCCGCCC